>JAIROZ010000005.1 GCA_031257255.1 Spirochaetaceae bacterium
ACGATTACAATAACAAATTCTATAGCGGCGTAAAAGCGGCATTAAGAAAATTTTCCGAAGAGAAAACCGCGCCGTATTTTCCGCTTTGTGATTCATACGGCAGCGCGGTAATAATGAAGGCGTAAATGTTCCTTCCCATCATCATCGAAACAGACTTAAGGCAGCGCTTCCTTTAATCCCATGTATGTATTCCAGCGGTCTGGGTGGATGACGCCGTCATTTAGCGCCGCGAGGACGGCGCAGCCCGGTTCCGAAGCGTGTGCGCAGGATGCGCCGAATTTGCACCGCGAGGCAAATGGCGAGAGGTCGCGCATGTAGAGGGGCAGGTCGCGGGCGGAAATTCCGCAGGGGACAAATTGACGGAGCCCCGGAGTGTCGATTATTGACGCCCTTAACGGCGAATCTGACGCGGAACGTTCTCCATCTGCCGGAATCTGAAGCGTTCCTTCTAGGAGGGCGGACATCACTGTTGTGTGAGCGCCCCGGTCATGTTTTAGCGCGAGTCCACCGGTTTTACGGAGTTCCGCGCCAAAGAGCATGTTGATAAGGCTCGATTTGCCGGCACCGCTCTGCCCGGTGAATACGCTTATTTTTCCGGCACAGGCGGCGCAAAGAGAACCCAGTCCCTCACCGGTTTTTGCCGAAACCTTCAATACCGTGTAGCCCATGCTCTCGAACAGAGCAAGGCGTTCAAAGATGCTCTCCGTAAGCGGAGCAGGCGGAGAGGGCAGTGAAGGCGAAGAAGACGGGGTTTCCAGCAAGTCGGTTTTATTTAGCACGATAATTCCGGGAATGCCGGCTTTTTCACATTGAATCAGAACGCGGTCTATAAAGCGGGGGCGGAATGGCGGATGGGCGGGGCTTGCGATAACGAATACCGAGTCTATGTTTGCGGCAAGGAGTTGCGGTTTGCGTCCTTTTTCGTTATAGCGGCTCCAAACATTGCGGCGCGGTTCAATCGCGATTAAGCGTCCGGTTTCCGTGTCTTCCGCCGTAAAAAGCGCGATGTCTCCGGGGCAGACGGGGTTGTAATATCCGCTTTCAAGTTTGAGCACCTTGCCTTTTATCGCGCAGCGGTATAGCCGCCCGCTTTCGGTACATTCCACCGTAAAGACATTCATACTCCCGCAAAGAACGCGCCCCCGGAAGGTGTGTCCTGCGGCAGTTTTGCCTGCTTTATTCGGCATTGCAGCCTACCGGTTCATCGCTTCCCGGCGGACGCGCACGGCGGCAAGCAGCGCCTCCAATCCGGCGGCATCCGGCGCGGCAATGAGCGCTTTGAGCGCGTCTAGGCTGGTTTCAAAACTGGAAACACGGGCAAGGAGGGCGTCCCGGTTTTCGATAAATAACTCAGTCCACATGGGCGCGTTGAGCATAGCGATGCGTGTTAAGTCTTCAAAACTGCCGCCGCCAAAGCGCGTTATCGCGGTATCTCCCTCGCAATCAATAAGCGCGGCGGCAATTACATGGCAAAGTTGGCTTGTAAAGGCAATTTTCTGGTCATGTTCCGCAGGGCTTACCTCAGTAATACGCCCAAAACCCATCCTGTAAATGAGTGATTTTAGAAAGGCAAGATTTTCCGGCTTGTTGCGGGCAAGCGGCGTAAGGATATAATTTTTTCCGCTAAAGTCGCAGAGTCCGGCGTTGGCAAAGCCGCCTTTTTCCGCGCCCGCCATCGGATGCCCCGGAATAAAATCAATATCAGCGCGGAAATCCTGAACGCGGCGGGCTATGCTCTCCTTAACGCCGGCAATATCGGTAATGAGCGCCCCGCTCTTAAAGGATGATTCGTTATCTCCGGCAAACCGTATCAATGCCGAAGGATTTAGACACAAAAAAACCACATCGCAAGCGCCAAGCATTTCGTCCGCCGCTTCCAGCGCAAAGCCTTGCGCAATAAGCCCTTCATTTGCGGCGCGGGCAAGCGTCTGCTTGTCAATATCGCAGGCAAAAAGATGCCCGCGTTCAATACCGCAGCGTCCGCGCAGAGCGGCGGCTATAGCGCCGCCCATAAGCCCCAGTCCGGAGATGCCTATAGTACATTCGCTTAATTGCTTCATTATATTGTTTTGCCTTCCAGCGCGATGTACTTCCGTATGGAGACCATTAGCGCGGCAAAATCCGGCGGTGTTATCGACTGCTCGCCATCGCAAAGCGCGTGTTCGGGGTCGTTGTGTACCTCAACGATAATGCCGTCCGCGCCGCAGGCTACCGCCGCCTTTGACATAGCCGGCACCATCCAGGCGACCCCCGTGGCGTGACTTGGGTCGACTATCACGGGCAGGTGGCTTTTCTTCTTTAAAACGGGGACTATGCCAAGGTCGAGTATGTTTCTGGTGAAGGTATCAAAGCCGCGTACGCCCCGCTCGCAAAGGATGACGCGGTCGTTGCCGCCCGCCATTATGTACTCTGCCGCCATCAAAAGTTCGGTCATTGTGGATGCCATACCGCGTTTGAGGAGGATGGGTTTGCCGCAACGTCCCAGTTCTTTTAGCAGGCTAAAGTTCTGCATATTCCGCGCGCCAACCTGAATTACATCGACATTGCCAAAATGTTCAATCTGACTTATCTCCATAAGTTCGGTAACGATGGGCAGCCCCGTCTCTTTTTTCGCTTCCAAAAGGAGGGACAACCCCTCGTCTCCCAAACCCTGAAAACTGTAGGGACTTGTGCGCGGCTTGAACGCGCCGCCGCGCAGAAAAGAAGCGCCCTCATTTTTTACCGCTCGCGCCACTGAGACAATTTGCTCGCGGCTTTCAACCGAGCAGGGTCCCGCGATAACGGCAAAATTACCGCCGCCTATTTTTGCCTTGCCGCCGTCCGCGCCCGGCAGTTCCAGCGCCGTGTCATTTGGATGGAACATACGGTTGGCGCGTTTGTAGGGTTCTTGTACGCGGATAACTCTTTCTACCAGATGGTTTGCTTGCAGCGCTTCTTCGTCAATGGCTGTGGTATCGCCCACAAGCCCAAGCACAGTTTGCGTAGCCCCCTCGGAAAAATCCACGGTTACGCCCTGTTTTTCCAGTTTGCGGGCAAATTCTTCCGCTTCGGCGCGTAGAACGCCCGGCTTCATCGCTATAATCATAGATTCATTCTAAATGAGAGAGCGGGGGCGCACAATGCCCGCGCCGGTTCGGTGTTTGCGGCTTTTTTGTGGGGCTGCCGCCGCTAGGAAAGATGCGCCATTATCTGCTCGGCGGTAAAGCCTTCGGCTAAAAGTTTTCGTAAGGCATCGCGTTCTTGTTGTATGCCTTGTTGCAAACCTTGCTGTATGCCTTGCCGTATGCCTTGCTGCAAACCTTGCTGTATGCCTTGTTGTATGCCTTGCGCAATACCCTGCTGTATGCCGTCTTGATGCCAGTAGGCTAGTCGCGCCTGCTCGTCACGCCATACCTTCTCACGCGCCTCATAACGAAAACGCACCTTGTCGCTCTCGCTTAACTCATATAACTGGTCAACCGCTAAACGCAGGTCGCCCCCGCTCTCTACTACCATATTTAAATCCTCCGCTCTCCTCGGATGTAAAAATACTCCCCAGTTCCATAATTCTGAACCATCAGGCTCCTCCGGTAACTTAGGTAACTCCAATGTATGCACTTCTTCCACATCTCCAAAATACGCATCGTCTACTGGGTCATGCAACCTGAACTTGTGATGATACCTTTCCCTCATTCCACTCTCGATAAACTCAAAGTCCGTTATCACTATGCAGATAGTTTTCTTTATCATCCCATACCATTCCCCCTTCCCTATCTGCCCCGCTATCAGTTTGGACTTGTAAAAGGTCATCCGCTCAAAAAACGCCGCGCTTTTGAGTATCTGTATTTCTATGTCGATGATTTTGCCTTGCGCCGTTTTTAGGCAGACATCAAGTATGCCGAGTTTGTCATCTTCGTTTTCTATTCGTAATTCAGGGTTGATAATGGTAACTTCTAGTTCTTCTTTTGGCAGATCGAGGACAGCCGTTAAGAAGGATTTGAGTATTGCCTTGTTGCGTTCATCGCCGAAAATGAGTTTGAAGATGTAGTCGTTGCAGGGAAGCAGTATTTCCTTGCCTTCATTTGTGGTAATTACACGCATAATGACAGTATACCGTGTTTGCCCGAAAGTGAAAAAGCGGGACTCTGCCGGTTCTACAAAATAGTATTTGACCTCAAATCTTAAACATATTATATCGATAAAGTGAAATCGCTCTTGCAAACTTAGTTTTGCTAGGGAAGTACTGAAAAATGCAAACGAGCATCGAGCATCGAGTTAATCAGCGTTGCCCTAAAGTGAGCGGTTTTATTTGGAGGATATATGTTAAGGCAAGGGTTGAAAACGACCGGATTGATAAGGTCAAAAAACAATATTTCTGTGCGCTATGTTCTGGCGGTGAGTTTTGCGGCGGCGCTGCTATTTTCGTGTAATTACAATGTAACGCCGGGCGGTATAGGCAAGTTCGGGAAGACGGGCGAAGATGCCATACCTATGCCGACGCTCACGGCGTTGTATTTTGCGGCGGTGGTGGAAGGCGGCGGAGAGGCGGTGCGCGTAGCGGCGGAAAGCGGCGATTCAGTTTTGCAACTGTTAAACGCCAAAACGGAAGAAAACACCGCATTTATTCCAAAAACAACGGCATACAAAGTCCGGCTGCCTGAGCCGGCATTTGCCGTAACGCTAACGGCGCAGGCGGAGGAAGGCTTAACTGTAAAATATAACGGCGACCGCACTTTTACCCCTAAGCCCGGTTCTATGTCGCTCGTTTCTGTGAATGACGCCGCCGGGAACTCAACTTTGTATACGATACATTATTTAAACGAAATAGCGGATGACCCCAGTCTGGAAACCGCGATACTTACATCGGTGCTGCTCTCCAGCGGGAGCGCGGGGCAAATAGACGCGGCTGGTAATTTTGACAACGGCACCCATGCCCGCGATGTCGACATTTCTTATGGGGCGACTGAGCTAAGCATCTGGGCGGAAGGTGAGGAAGGCGCGTTTGTTTCTTGCGATAAACCTATGCCTATGCAGATTACAGCCGCCGAAACCAGTGTAACAATACTTGTAAGCAAACCGGGAAAAACCGTAGGCACATACACTCTAACGCTAAAAAAACAGGCGGACGGACAGGCATCGAGGCTTGAGAATGTGATACTTTCGGCAGGTTTTTTTGCCGCGAGTGCCGGCAGTACAACGCCGGTAAGTTTTGCGCCGGAAACAACGGCGCACTATGTGGCTTTGCCGGCAGGGACGGCGAATTTGGCGGTTGTTCCGGCGGCGCCTGCGGACAAGCCGGATTCGGTTGTAACGTTTGCGGGGGGTGTTGGTAGCAATAAGGCGAATGGTGTTTTTGACGGGGTTCTTGAGGGGACGCAGTTTACGATAACGGTGAACAACGGTGCCGGATATTTGAGCACGACATACGTTTTTAATATACGTGAAGGTGAAGCAGAGCAAACGTTGCCTGAGCAGCGGCAAGAGCAGGCTGGGCTTTTTGTGGGAGCGGCGGCGTCTCCAGTAGCGGGCACCGGAACGGCAACTTTTGCTAACTCAATGAGTTGGCTTGCATCAAACGCGGTAGACAACGGCGTATACACGATAGTGATGGACGCAAACGAGAATAGTGCGCCTGTAATGCTGGGCGGGGCGCAGATAAACAATAAATCAGGGCTGCAAATAACGCTTAAAGGACTAGACGCGGAGAGAACCTTGCAATTATCCCGAAGAGGGTGTCTTATTACAGTTGATGCCGGTGTTACGCTAAGCCTAGCGGAGTATATAACGCTAAAAGGGCGGAACGATAACGATGCCCCGCTTGTTTCTGTTGAAGGAATATTGAAATTGAACTATGGGGCTAAAATTACAGAGAATAAGGGGTCAGGAGTGTCGGGTAGTGGGTATATTGTTATGAACGAAGGCAGGATTACAGACATTGACGAATATGGCGTTTATGTTAATACGGGAACTTTTGTTATTGCGGGAGGAGAAATCTCAGAGGGCAACATAGGCGTTAAGTTATACGACGGAAACATTATAATGACCGGCGGCAGTATAAAAAATATGCAGACTGGCGTTTTGATTGAAGATGGAAGGTTGTTAATGTTTAACGGTGAAATATCCGGCAATTCTAATGGAGGAATTTCCGGGCAAAGAACTACAGTAGAAATAAACGGCGGAAAAATCACAAACAACGGCGGGACAGGTGTTTATATATCAAAGAGTTTTAGTGAATTTAGCGCTATCGTTCATCTAAAAATGTATGACGGCGAAGTCTCTGGAAACGGCGGCGGCGGCATCATTGTTTACAACGGTACATTTGATATGTACGGCGGCGTTATAAAAAACAATACAGGCATTACTATTCCTACTCCTCCAGATGCTAACTCACAAATAATTGAGGCGGGGATAGGTCTTCCAAGCAGTTACCTTACATTATATGGCTACACTCCGGACAAAATAATCATAGAAGGTAATATAGTAGATGGTCTGCCCGGCAACATTGCTAAGGGAAACTCCCATAATGGTAGGGAGGGATACGTTGAGAACAATTCCGGTAAATATCCCCCCGACCCGGCAACCGGGTTTAATTATTAAATGCGGCTTGCCGCCCGCCGCAAAAGTTGCGCCGGCGGCAAAGCCTTAGCGTAAAAGCATTTAACTTTTATAGTCCGCAGATTGCCGCAGATTGGATTTGTTCAAGTTACCGAACAAGTCCAATCAATGAATCAGCGTTTCCCTGAGTAATTGACCTCAAATCCTAAACATATTATATTGATAAAGTGAAAACGCTATTGCAAATTTTAGTCTTGCAATAGTGAACGGCTAAAGCCCGTTTGTTTGGAGGGTTATATGTTTAGGCAAATTTTGAATTCGGCAGACTTTTTTAGGTCTAAAAAGAGTATTTCCACGCGCAATGTTCTAGCGGCTTTTTTTGCGGCGGCGTTGCTGTTTTCGTGCAATACCGATATTCGCTATCCAACCGGCACCTTGGACAAGGGAACCGGCAATGACGGCGATGGAGAAAATAACGGCACTGCTATGCCTACGCTAACGGCGCTCTATTTTGAAAACGCCGAAGCGGCGTCTAACAAAAAACGCGCCGGCGCGGAAAGCGGAACCTCTGTTTTGCAACTGTTAAGCGTTCAAACCGGCGAAAGTACAGATTTTGACCCTAAAACAACCGCTTACAAAGTCCGTGTGCCGGCACCGGCTTTTGCCGTAACACTTACAGTTAAGGCGGCAGACGGCTTAGTAATAACAAACAACGGCGAGCGTCCCTTTACCCCACAACCCGGTACGATGACGCTCGTTTCGGTAAGCGATAGCAAAGGCAATTCAACCTCTTATACGATATTTTACGAAGGTGAAACTGCTGTCGACCCATTGCTGGAAACGGCGATACTCACATCGGTGCTGCTTTCCAGCGGGAACGCGGGGCAGATAGACGCGGACGGCAATTTTGACAACGGCACTCACGCCCGCAATGTCGACATTCCCTACGGTGTAACTGAGGTAAGCGTCTGGGCGCAGGGTGAGGATGGGGCTTTTGTTGCTTACGATAAACTTATGCCGGTTTCACTTAGCGGCGGAGAAAAAATCTTAACTATACTGGTAAGTAAGCCGGGCAAAAATGTGGGGGCGTATATACTGACCTTTAAGCCGGAGGCAAGCGGGATTCCTTCCAGATTGCTGGATGTTATACCGAGTCCGGGCTATATAGCGATAGATGCGGCTCATTTGAATGAGCCGGGGGCGTTCAACCCCGATGCGGCGGACGGCGAGATTCAGCAGATAACCGTCGCGTCCGATATGTTGTATGCTGCCGGCAATCAAATTGCTATAACGGTACAAAAACCCGCTGAATTTCCTTTTTCTGTGGTAACATTCAGACGGAACGGGGCGGAATTTAATGGGCTTCTTACCGGCGTTACGAACGGCGATGCTTTTACCATCACTGTAAATAACGGGGCGGGTTATATGGACAAAACCTATAATTTTGTGGTGAATGTATTGCTAATACCCGCTTCTATTGATGACAACGCTAATATTGTGTTGACGCCTGTTACCGGCGCGGCATTCAAAAAGCGCGGCGCGGACGGCGTAAGCGGCACTGACGGCTTTGACAAAGCGGTAACCGCGTACAACCTTGAGTTTACAAGCGCGGTAACAAGCGTAACGCTTACGGCTACTCCGCCGGATTTTGGCACGGTGGTAATAAGCGGCGATGGGGCGCAGGCTGATGCGCCAAACAACGGCAAAGAAATAACTATTACTTCGCTAAGCGGTAGTAACAACTCTATCATTTTTACATTTAACAAGAGCGGTAAGTTGCCGGCTGTATATACGGTATTTTTTGTAAGGACAGATAAAATAGACGCAAAACTTAATGCGATGTTTTCATTTGCGAATTGCACGATAAACGGCTTTAACCCCAATGACTACAAGAATACACTATCCCCATATATTATTGATGTGCCGAGCAATGTAACGGCGCTTATACCGGTAAACGCTATTGGAGACCCGGCAACTCTGGCTGTTGACTACAGTCTTGTAAGCAATCCTGTCGACGG
>JAIROZ010000120.1 GCA_031257255.1 Spirochaetaceae bacterium
CGCGAACCGAAGCGCTGCATAATGGTATCCCGTGTGGCGGTATCCAGCGAAACGCAGCCGATAAACGCGCCGCGCTCGACCTTTCGCAGCCCCGCCGGAAACGTTACCGTTGTGAGGGAAACGCAGCCATAAAAAGCATTACGGTCTATATTCCGCAAGGTCGCGGGAAGGGCAATGGTTTTAAGCGCGGGGCAATCCGCAAACGCGCCTTCTTCAATTTTTTCCAACCGCTGGGGCAAGGTAACGGCGGCAAGTGCCGTGCAGCCGCAGAAAGCGTCATCGCCGATTTTCCGCGCTGTGCTTGGAATGGTAATTGACACAAGGCTCGCGCAGCCCGCGAAGGCGCGGTCGTCAATATCATCTATACCTTCCGGCAGGGTAATCGACCTAAGCCCCGTGCATCCCGAAAAAGCGCCTTCGTCAATATCCCGCGCCGCGCTGACGGTAACAGACCGGATAGCCGTCTTTCCCGCAAACGCGCCGCGCCCAATTTTGTCAACCGGTACGCCGCCTATCGTTGCGGGAATAACCACATCAACGGCGTTTCCCGTGTAGCCCGTGATGTTCACATAGCCGTGCTTGTCTATGTAGGTCGTAAAGTCCGCTTCGGTCTGGGCAAATGCCCCGCCCGTAACGAGCGCAGGCAGTGCTATCAGCATTACCAAAATTCTCTTGTTTTTCATTTTTACCCTCCAATAGTAAATCAAATTGCGGGAGCCTCGATATACCGGGGTTTTCCCTGCTCAATGATAGAATACAAGCGAAGGGGACGAAAACGGGGGGCGGACGGCTGTCATCCAATGCCGCCATGACATTTCTATTGGCTCATGACAGCGGCATCGCCGTTAGTTGACAAAAGGATGTAAATTATCTATAGATGGCTTGCGCCGCAACTCTTAGGACGCTAAAATAGAGACCATAGGAGTTTCCATGGTTCTTAAACCAATGATTCGCAATAATATTTGTATAAACAGCCATCCCAAGGGATGCGAAAAATCGGTACATAATCAGATAAAAACGGTAAAAGCGGCATTTTCGGGCGGTTCCTCAGCGGTAAGCGCGGCAACTGCCGGCACGGGAATTCCCCGGTTGGCGCTTGTTGTGGGTTGTTCCACAGGGTACGGGCTTGCAAGCCGCATAGCCGCCGCCTTTGGTTATGGAACGGCAACAGTAGGCGTTTCTTTCGAGAAAGCCGGCACGGAAACCAAGCCCGGAACACCCGGCTTTTACAACAACCTCGCGTTTGATGCTGCCTGCGCTTGCCGCGAAAACGGTGCCAAGTCCGGCATAAAAAGCCGCACATTGGACGGCGATGCGTTTTCTGACGCTGCTAAAAATGCCGCAATAGCCGCAGTTAAGGAACTTGCCGCCGAAGCCGGCATCCCCGCAAAAATAGACCTTGTTATATATTCGCTTGCATCTCCGGTACGCACCGACCCCAAAACAGGCATTATGTACAAATCGGTAATAAAGCCCATAAACACTGAATATTCCGGCGACACTATAGATATGCTTACAGGCGCGATAACCCGCGTAAGCGCTCAACCTGCCACAGATGAGGAAATTGCATCGACCGTCAAGGTAATGGGGGGCGAGGATTGGGAACTCTGGATAGAGGCGCTTGCCGCTGCGGGCGTCCTTGCAAAAGACGCCCGCACAGTCGCCTACACATACATCGGACCAGAACTTTCGTGGGCAATCTACAAAAACGGCACAATAGGCAGGGCAAAACAGGACTTGGAAAGAGCCGCTAAAGCGATAAATGCGAGCGGTAATATCCGCGCATGGGTTTCCGTGAATAAAGCGGTCGTTACACGCGCAAGCGCGGTCATCCCCATCATCCCATTCTATATTTCCTGTGTCTTCAAAGTGATGAAGGAGATGAACCTGCACGAAGGCTGCATCGAACAAATCATCAGGTTGTACCGCGAACGGCTTTATACGCCGGAAGCAGCCTGCGACAGCGCCAAAACGCCGGTAGACAGCGAAGGGCGCATCCGCATAGACGACTGGGAGATGCGTGACGATGTGCAAAAAGCGGTTGCCGCCCGCATGAAGGAAACCACAGAAGCAAATATTTTTGAATTGACCGACATTGCCGGCTTCAAACATGACTTTTTGGAAGCGCACGGCTTCGATGTAAGCGGTGTTGATTACGAAGTGGATGTACAAACGGCGGGGCTATGATGACCGAGCAATTTATAATAACTTTGATAGACAAATTTGAAGCGGGTTCTATGAGGGAACTGGAAATATGCGATGGTACATCGCGGCTTGTCCTTAGCAAGAATTTCGGCTCTCTCCTTTCAGCGCCCGGACACAGCGGTACTCAATCTGAAACTCAGCCTTCTGCGGGTTTGCCTCCAAAGAAGCCGGAAAAGACAGCGGATAGTTTTACAACGGCGCTCACTCAGGATGAGGTAGACAAGACACTCCAAAAAAACACAGACCCCGGATTTGCGACAATAACATCACCAATTGTGGGGACATTTTACGCATCGCCCGGTCCGGATTCGCCCGCATTTGTTACCAAAGGGAGCAAGGTAAAGAAAGGCGGAACGCTCTGTATTCTTGAAGCAATGAAGATGATGAACAAACTGGAAGCGGAATTCGACTGCGAAATCATCGACATCAAAGTAGAGCCCGGTCAGTTGGTAGAATACGAGCAGCCTCTTTTTGAAGTCCGTCACTTATAGGTTTGTTTAATACCAAACATCTCATTATTTTGTTCAAATTTGCCGATAATGGACGTATGAGAAAGATAGTTTTGCAGGTTATTATTGGTTTGCTGGCCGGCACGGCGCTGTATGCGCAGTCATCGTTTCAGCAAAGTTCCGGGCTTGAAATGTCCGGTTTTAGACAAGAAGGGGTTGCCTCGTGGTACGGCGCGGAATTTGAAGGACGCCCTACCGCTTCCGGTGAAATTTTTAACCCTAACGAATTTACAGCGGCTCATCCCGAACTTCCTTTTGGGACTATGCTGATAGTTACCAATCTTGCGAACGGTCAACGGGTTAGTGTACGGGTAAACGACCGGGGACCTTTTGTCCGCAGCCGCATTATTGATGTTTCGCGGGCGGCGGCGGAAAGGCTCGATATGCTGAATTCGGGAACCGCTCAGGTTGCCATTGAGGTACTTCCTCGCGGGGCGGAAACAAATGTAGCAGGAGCAGCCGGCGGCATAACATCCAACCAGCAACGGCAACCTGCGGCGCAGCAAGCGATGCCTCAGCAGGCAGTACGGCAAGCGCCGCCTCAACAACAGCCGGTTCAGCAAGCGGTGCCCCAGCAGGCGGTACGGCAAGCGCCGCCTCAGCAACAGCCGGCGCAGCAAGCGGTGCCTCAGCAGGCAGCACCTCAGCAAATGTACACGGATGCTTCTTCACTGCAAAACTATAATGAACCAAATATGAACGACATGCGTCCGGTGCAGGCAGCGCCGCGCCAACCGGCACAACCGGTAGCGCCGGCAAACCCAACCCCGCCGGCACAGCCCCGTACAGCAGCAGCGCCGGCACCTGCCGCGCAGCCTGTTGCTCCGGCTGTTACACAACCGGCGGCATCTACGCAGACAACGGCGGCTGGACAACCGGCGGCACCGGCATCTCCGAATTCCTTACAGATTCGTAATGCCGCGCCTTCCTACGGCTATGCGGTACAAGACCCATCGGTACAAAGACCGGCGTCAACTCCGCCTATGCCGATGGCAAAACCGGAATCGGTTGCGCAGCCTCAACAGCAGAGACAATCCCCCGCACAGACAGCACCTGCTCCAAGCAGCAGCGCTCCAAGCAGCGGCGCTCCAAGCAGCGGCGCTGGTAGCGTTAGAACTCAGGCTCCTATAACAGTTCCGCAGGCAACTGGTGCTCAGGCTATTCCCGCATACCGCCCGCCGGTTCCAGCGCCTGCAACGCAGCCGGATTTGCCTGTCCCCGCATCCACAACTGCCAGACAACCCACAGCCGCGCCGTCTAATACGCCGTTACAACCGGTGCCGGCAACTCCGCGTCCGCCCACTCCGCAGGGAGTCGCCGCTATGCCTCAGTTGCCTCCATCAACCCGTTCCCCGTCACAAAACGATGTGCTAAACCACCCTACATACGCAAAAGCGGAAATCAATGGAAACATAATTCCCGGTCGCGTATACCGTATCCAGGTCGGCTCATTTAAGGTCGCTAAGAATGCCGTTGATGTGTTTGACCGCCTTACCGCCGCCGGATTGAATCCTCAGTGGGAACCTTACGAAGACTACTATCGCGTTGTCATTACCAATATCCGCGCCGAAAATATACCTCAAGTGGCGGTAACTCTGGGTAAAGCGGGCTTTAGCGCCGCAGATGCCCGCGAAGAAACCCAACGATGAGAGTGGACATAAGCCGCGCCATACGCTAGAATTAGCGTATGGCTAAAAATATTCATAATGTAATGGAAGAAGAGGTCATAACTGAGATTGACCGAATCTGCGAATCTATAGAAAAAGAAGCTAAACGGGGCAGTGCGCAGTACAAAGGTATTTGCACCTGCGTCCAGTGCAAACTAGACGCCGCCTGTTATGTGCTGAACCGTATTGCGCCGGGTTATGTTGTTTCTGGTCGCGGCATTACCCATGCCGCGCAGGACACGTTGGAAAAACAACAAAAAAAAACAGACATATCAATTCTTGTTTACGAGGCAATTCTTCAGGTGGCGCACAACCAGCGCCCCAATATTGACCACAAAGTAAAAAAAGAAGGCATAGCGGAAGGAATGTTCTTTAACATACCTGTTATTTACGGGCGCATATTGAACGGTGCTACCTTCGCGCCTATAGACGGCATTGAAGTATATCTGCATTACAACGAAACCCCAGTACCTATGCGGAACGAAAATTTTTCCAACCCATGCAAATTAAATGATAAAACAAATGGTTTTTTTACATTTTGGCCCGAGGGAATTCCCGCGCCGCGCCATAGCGCATGTAGAAAATTCAACTATGTACTGTACGCCGACACAACGGAATATGAAAGTTTTAGCCATTCGTTTGTTATAGCGGCAGAAAGCGACAGCGCGGGCAATATAACGCTTGCTATGTCGCGCAGGTTTCAACTTCCAGAATTATATATGTTTCCAAAAAAGTAAGCCAAAAAAGATTGAATTTTTATATGAGCGGGGAAGAATTATGAGCAAATTGAATGTAGGTATTATTTTCGGCGGAAAGAGCGCCGAACACGAGGTCTCTATACAGTCGGCGCTAAGCGTTTATGATGCGATAGACCGTTCTAAATATGAGCCGTACCTTATTGGCATAGATAAGACGGGTAAATGGTACTTTGACGGCGGTGCGGTTCAGCAATTCATTCTGAACCGCGGCGACCCCGCTCACATCAAACTGAATTACAAAAGCGGACTTGCCGCCCTTGTACCCGAAGGTGCCGGGACGCTCTACAGCCTTGATGCTCACGATGTACAGGGCGCATCCGGCGCGGCGGAAACATCAGTATCAAAATTGAAACTTCATCTTGATGTGATATTTCCCGTACTTCACGGACCAAATGGCGAGGATGGAACTGTACAGGGCTTGCTCAAACTTGCCGGAATTCCGTTTGTGGGACCGGGCGTACTCGCGTCCGCTGTTGGCATGGACAAAGATGTAACAAAACGGCTGCTCCGCGATGCGGGAATACCCGTTGCCCGCTGGGTAACGCTAAAACGGAACGAAAAACGCATATCTTTTAACGAGGCTAAGGCGGCGTTGGGCTCTCCGCTGTTTATCAAACCGGCAAATATGGGCTCTTCTGTAGGAGTAAATAAGGCGCATAACGAAAAAGAATACGACACCTTTTTGACGGAGGCATTTTTATTTGACACCAAAGTCTTGATAGAAGAGGCGGTAACGGCGCGAGAAATTGAATGTGCCGTGCTTGGTAATGGAAATTGCGGCGAGCCGATGGCATCAATTCCGGGCGAGATTGTGCCGACCCACGAATTTTATTCTTACGATGCCAAATATCTTGACGAAAATGGCGCGGTATTAAAAATTCCTGCCGAATTGACGGACGCAAAATGCAAAGAAGCGCAGGCGCTTGCCGTGCAAACCTTTAATACACTCTGCTGCGAAGGATTAAGCCGTGTAGATATGTTTTTATGCCCGGACGGTAAACTTCTTGTAAACGAAATAAACACTATGCCGGGTTTTACAAAAATCAGCATGTATCCAAAATTATGGGAAGCAAGCGGCATTCCTTATCCCGCCCTCATTGACAAGTTGATATGTCTTGCCATTGAACGCCACAATGCCGAAAAAAGCCTCCGCATAAATTATCTGGATTGATTTTATCTTTCATTTTTCAGCAGCCGGCAACTGATAACCAGAAACCGGCTTCTGACTCACTTCCTCATTTAGCATGCATACTCCGTAATACGGGTTTCGCGTATTACGGTAACCTTTATGCGACCCGGATAACGCAGGTCGGTTTCGATACGCTTGGCTATGTCCTTGCCGAGTATTTGCGTTTGCGTGTCGTTGACCGTATCTCCATTTACCATAATACGCAGTTCGCGTCCTGCTTGTATCGCGAAGGATTTGTCTACGCCGCCGAAACTATTGGCAATGTCTTCAAGATTCTTTAGGCGTTTGAGGTAGGCTTCGGTGGTTTCTTTGCGGGCACCGGGACGGGCGGCGGAAAGGGCATCGGCAATTTGCACAACAACCGCCTCGATACAAGTCGGCTGAATGTCATCGTGGTGCGCCCCTATCGCGTTGATAATGCGCGGGTCTTCGCCCATTTTTCGCGCCATATCCATACCGATTTCGGCGTGATTCTGGTCGCTATCCGTGTCCCCTTTGCCGATGTCGTGCAGAAGCCCGGCGCGTTTGGCAATTTCGCGGTTTGCGCCAACTTCGCCGGCAATAAGCGCCGAAATTTGCGCCACTTCCCGCGAATGGTTCAGGACATTCTGCCCATAACTCGTGCGGAAGTACAGCCGCCCCAGCGCCCGTATTCCGTCATTGGAGATGTTGTGAACGCCGAGCGTGTACAACACCTTCTCGCCTTCTTCAAACATACGCTGGGAAATTTCTTTGGACACACGCGCAACAACTTCTTCGATACGCGCCGGATGTATGCGTCCGTCCGCTATAAGGCGTTCAAGGGCGATTTTGGCGATTTCGCGGCGCACGGGGTCAAAACACGAAATAACGACCGCTTCCGGCGTATCGTCTATGATGATGTCCGCGCCGGTTATCGTCTCGAAGGAACGGATATTGCGCCCCTCGCGCCCTATGATGTGCCCCTTCATATCATCGTTAGGAAGGGAAACCGCAGAGACCGTGCTTTCGCTTACAACATCGCGTCCTATTCGTTGAATCGCGTTAAGGACGATTTCTCGCGCCTTCTTTTCGGCGCTGATGTTCGCTTCGCTTTCAATTTTATTGACGATAGTTTGAGCATCGTGCCGCGCTTCGTTTTCGACATCTCTTATGATGAGTTGCTTCGCTTCCTCAACAGACAAGCCCGAAATACGGACGAGTTCGCTCCGGTAGCGCTCTTCCTGACGCGACATTTCCTCTTCTTTTTTGGCAACGGCGGAATTTCTGTCCGCCAGAGCCTTTTCTTTTTCGGCGAGTTGCTGTTCAACCCGCTCAATCTGCTTAGACCGCCGGTCAATAGCGTCTTCCTTTTGCGCGACCCGGTGCTCATAACGCTGCAATTCCGCCCTGCGTTCCCGTGCTTCCTTTTCCTGCTGGTTTCGTTCGCTGATTAACTTCTCTTTTGCTTCAAGTAACAACTCCTTCTTAATCGATTCCGCTTCTTTCTTAGCGTCACTCCTAATTTGCTCGGCTCGGTTTTCCGTAGCCGTAAGTTGAAATTTTGCATAAAACCATCTAATAAGCCAGCCAAAGGCAATTCCGGCAACAGGGAGGATAACAAAAAGTATCCAGCCCATTGATAACCCCTTAATATAGTGTTTTTGCCGCAAACTTTTTATTCTTTACGGACTTTATTTAATTATCGGCAAACTATAGCGCTTTGCTTCAAAAAAGTCAAGACGGCGGTTGACTTTTGTCGGTGCTTCCCTAGGAGTCTGTAGCGCTTTACTCGGCGGAAATGTGCCATTTCTATTGGCGTTGACAAACCGCTCCCCCTCTTGCACAAAACACCCATGGCAAGAGCATTTAGGCTGAGTTGAAGAGGATCTTGCTGAGGAAGTCAACATTGGTAGCGGCTTTCAGCATTTTGCGTTTGAGGCTGCGTTTTTCAGGCAATTCTTCTTTTCGCAGAAGATACAACGCCGTTTTTCTTAGGGTGTTCAGATTCTCCGCAGCGTGGTTCCGCCGCGCCCGTCTTGCGTCCTCGCCAAAACATACATCCAGACACCAGTGTAAATTATTCTCTATCGACCAATGACCGCGTATAGTTCGCGCCGGAACCAAGCATTGAGCCAATCGCCAGGCTGATAAGGGTTATCGGGTAGACTACCGAAACGCCCGCTACCGCCGTTTCCCCGGCAAAATGCCCGACAAACCACAGGTCAAGCACCGAGTTGATGCCGTACCGCCCCCGCCGTTAGCGGCAAAGCCGATGCAAAAGCCGGACAGGAACTTGACACCCCCAGCCAAGGGCCTATAATGGAACCCAGGAGAAAGCGGTGAATGAACTAACGCCCCCGCTCATTGGGCAGGTTACCGAGGCGAAAACCAATAAAGAGAGCATGGGACGGCTCGTCAACGCCTATATGCCTTTTATCAAAAAATGCGTTTCCGGTGTTTTCTTCAAAAAAGAAAGCCGGGAGGAATACACCGCCGAAGCCATGCTGGGTTTTTTGCAGAGCGTCCATACCTACAACGAAGGAGCGGGCGCTTTTATTCCCTACGCCCAAACCGTTATTCGCAACCGCCTCCTGAACGCGGCGGCAAGGGAAGCGCGGAGAGAGAAATGGCATATTCCGTTCTTTTCAAAAAAAGCGGCGCCTAACCATGAGGCTGAGGCCGAATATTCCCCGCTGGAACTTGAAATCGCCCAGCGCAACTATGAATTGACCATTGAACAGGAAAATCTGCGCCATGAAATCGCGGAAATAAACGCGGAATT
>JAIROZ010000063.1 GCA_031257255.1 Spirochaetaceae bacterium
GTTTGGCCCGAGCAAGCCGGCAATCCGCCCGCCTTCCAGCGTAAGCGTTACCCCGTCAAGCGCCGCCGCGCCTTTGCCCCCGTAACGTTTTGTCAAATCTGAACAGGCAAGCACGGGAGCGCCTGCCGTTGTCGTTGTATCATTCATTTTTATATACCTTCCGGCAGTACGCTTTGTACTCCATTGTTTTATTCTTTGGGCGGCTTTCCAATATTAACGGTATTTGAATAGAAATTAAAGCCAATACAAATATATGGTCTTAAACCAAACGCAAAATAATTTTTTGTCCAACCGGCGCTTTCCCCAAAAGATGAATCTACAAAAGTATAATTGGCAAAATCGAAAGTTAATATGCTTCCTATACTTATATATAAAACATTAGTTATATCTAATTTTAAGCCTATATCACCGCCGGCACCCAAATTAAATGCCAGCAGCGAGAAACCCCGCGTCTCATCATAATCGGGGATGTATTTACTATAGGAAGCAGCGGTTTCCATAAAACTAAAGCCAATTCCAAATAATAGTTTTAATTTTTCGTTAAAACTATGCCTAAATCCAGGACCAATTATTATTCCAACTTGCATTAAAAAATCATAATTACCGCTTACATCTATCTCTGGTTCTATGCCTAAAAGTTCAGTAGGGATTGTTTTGGGAAAGGCAAAAACATCATGTACAAAGATTCCAATATTCATATTATTCCAGAATTGATATGAATTTAGATTTATTCCAAGCGAACTCATATAAGATTTTGATGTATTTTCTTTGTCCGAAATACTCTGAAAAAAATTGCAATATTCAAATCCAAACGAAAACCAATTTTCCGCCAAGGAAAAGACCGCCGGATTTATTCCAACCGCTAGAATCAAAAGTAAAAATAATTTTTTCATTTGAACACTCTCAAAAGAGCACACAACACCGCAAAACAGCCGTGTAATTTTGTCTTTGTCATAATATTTCCTTACCCTTAATAGGGTTTACAGTATTATTTTACAACCGTTTTTAAGTGAAGTCAACACGGGTGGTCAGACGTCCCCCCCGGCGGGGCGGGTGTTCCTTGCCCTTGAGCAAGGGAAACCGCCCGTTTCTTGAGTGCTGCCGGATTGTAAAGATAAATGCTACCTTTCCAAATTCCGGGTGCTGAATATGCTGTCCGCAATAGGCTTATCCAGGATAATGTTTTTCATACGCATAATGGTGCTGCTGTTTTTGCGGAGGAGGTCTTTAATTTCCGCTTCTGCCGGATAGCGTTTGCCGGCTTGTTCTTCTATCCTGAGCAGTGAATACTCTTTTAATTTTGCGCCGGAGAGCGCGTACTGTTCGCAGTGCACCATATCGCCCGATGACTTATCAACCCATAACTTCTGGCGCGGGTAACTTTCCGTTTTCTTTTTTGCGGCAAGTTCCAAAATCCAGCAATCGTGGTTTACGCCGCCGCCTGACCATATTTCGCTGCCTGATAGGGTAGGGGTATAACGCGCCGAAAGCGTATCGTTATCTATGGTGTCTTCGTAGGACATATCGCTGCCCATCATGCTTTCTTTGAGCATGTGTCCTGAGATGAGCATGACTTCCTCGGTGTCCGGCGAATAGACATAGAGCCGTCCGTCCCGTTTTAGGTACTTGGTTCCCGCGTCTTCGCTGTTGGTAAATTCGATAAATGAGAGACCGCTGCCCCGCGCCCATGCTTTGAGCGTCTTAACATAGCGCCGTCCCTGGTAGTTGATGACCATCTCGCCGTCATACTGAATCGAATCGTAGATTTCGTTGCGGTCTATCCGCTCCAGTAACGCGGCTGCGGAAGGCGCGCCCGCCGTTGTTTGAGCATAGCCGCTCATTACCGCAATTATGCCGGGCAGAATGCCCGCTAGAATTTTTTTTAACATCATTGTTACCTCTTGTTGCCAGTATAATTGTATTAGTTAAATATGTCAATAGGGCAATAGGCGGCTTTCAACATATAAAAAAGGCGCTGCCAAAAAACTTTCGTTTTTCGACAGCGCCCCGGAGTGTATTACAAACTAATGTTACTAAAACTCGTGAGGAATAATCAAATGACCAATACTGCTGGTATTTTGTGTAGTATCCCAGGTTTCATCTATAGCGGGAGGCTGTGTTTCCCACCACTGATAATTTTGTTGAGTGCCGTCGACGCCGGTATGGGTGCCGGATTGACCGGGGGACTTGTATTGCCACCAGAGCAGCGGGAAGGGATAATTGCTGCCGTCCGCAAATTTCCAATACCAGTCGCGTCCTGCTTTTTTTACGCCGTCTTCGGGGTTAGCAGTTGCGTTGCTTTCGAACTTCCAGTTCAAAGCGGTATATGTACTCGTCTTTGCGCTGCCGGCAAATTCGGCTAAATCCTTGCCGGTACCATGTTGAACTGAGTCTGCATAAGGGAAAGTACCGGATGTTGCCCCTGTTGTGTTGTTAATAAACCTCATGCCTTTCCATGCGTAATTTTGCGCCGTAGCTTTAGCGTTTCTGGTAATACGGTATAACGCAATGCCCGCATCTGTGTCGTAAGAAAGCGAAGGATTAAGCGCGGCATTAAAAGAATATCTATCGGGTATCTCATTATGATTATAATTATCCGCCGCTATACCGCCCAAATAACCGCCGTTTGTATTACCGCGTAAAGCCACGCTTGCTGCGGAATATGTGTAGTTTATGCGATGGTATTTTTCATAAGGTTCGCCCGCAATGCCGGCTACGCGGTAGGGGTTAGTGCCGGCTAGTTGCTTGTCGTAATAAACTTTTACTTCTTCCGCCGCTCCGGGACCGCTTACGATTACCTCGCCGGCATCCGCTGTCCCCGCCGCCACGCTCGCGCCTTTTATCAATGTTGTCTTGCCTGTAGAATACGAGTTGAATATGTTCGCGCCTGTGGAATTATTTTTCCCAACAATGCCGCCAATATAATCATATACATTACGGTTGATTTGATGCGCTGTTATAGCGCCGTCATTGTAACATCCGTTAATTACCGCACATGTTGTGTCGCGAATACAACCTAAAATTCCGCCTATAAAGCCTTGTCCTCTTTCGTATGCGGCATAAATATCCAAAGAATTGGAACATCCGGTAACCTGGTGAGGGAATGTTTCCGTGGTGGTAAAATAAATTCTACCGATGAGCCCGCCGCAGTAAAAACTATAATCCCTGTTTGTTATTGGGATCTTAATATGCCAGGGGCGTCCGGGAACATCGCCGCGTATATGGACATTGGTTATTTCCACTGGGGCGCTTTGAATTGTACCTGCAAGACCGCCCACCCAGACTTCGGTGTTAAGCGCGGTATTAAATGTAAAAGGAGCGGCGGTATTTATTACAAGGTTCAGGTCGCGTATAATAGGACCGCCGTAAACCCCCGCTTTCACCGGGTCGTTGTTGGCGATAGCGCCTACCCAGCCAAAAAAGCCTATCATATCGTATGATACGGGATTTTTATTTTCGAATACTATATTGCTTATTGTATGTCCATTCCCGTAAAAACGCCCGATAAACGATGAATTTTTGTTGTTGCGCCCTATAGGATACCAGTTCCCCTGACTTAACGCGACATCTTCAAATAGCATATAAGAGCCTATAAGCGGATAAGCGCTTATTTCGCCTATATTTCGTAGTATGTACTCAGCGTTTGCATTGGAAGAATAACGCCCTCCCACAGGTATTACAGCCAATTCGACAGGCAGTTCCTCAAACTGTTTGGAAGCATCCGGTTTTAGAACATAGCCTACGCCTACCGCGCCGAATTTTACCTTGTCTATAGCACTTTCGCTTAGTTCCTTGTCCTTGCAGACAAATGCCATTCCATTGGCAATCTCATTTACACGAACAAATCCTGTTCCCGCGCTCATAACGCCTATCTTGTCTCCGGCCTGCGCCGTCCAGTCAACCGTGTAAGTATTGCGCCCCACCGAAGCGTTTACGGTAGATTCGGTTACCAGAACCGCAACTTGTCCGCTCAGGACATTGCGCCACAGTCCTATGTGGACTTCGCCTGCCGCCGCCGCCTCCAGAATTACCTGCGTTATCTTGCCGTTTTGAGGCACTTCATAGTCAACACCGTTTACCAGCCATTTGCCCGCGTAATTACCGCTGTTTACCGTATCGTTTGCGTTTGTGTACATTGCTTCCAGCGGGAATATCGTGTGTTCGTAGGGCTTATCCGCCGCTGTTTCCTCTTCTGTGCCGGCAAAGCGCGTTAGCGGCACCGCCGGGTAACTGTAATGAGGCGCTGCGCCCGGTTTTTGGAATACTACGCGGAATTTTAGCGTGGTTTTGTCTATCTCGCTTGTGCCTATTACAGGCAGCGTCCAATAGCGCCCGGAAAAACTGCCGTCCGCAAATTCCGTGCTGCCTATTACATTGCCGCCCGCGTCCAGAGCCTGAACGACTTTTGCCGTCCAGCCGTCTTTGCCTGCCCTGTTTACAGAGTCGTCAATGCTCTTGGCATAGTTGCTGCCGGGGAAAATTACCGAAAAATTGCCTGTTATTCTGCCGCTAATAACACCCTGCACGGTTCCCGCCGGCGGTTCCGGCGCGTCCGGGCGGGTTACATTGTATGTGTAGACTTTGCCTATCGGGTTTGTCTTGCCGTTTGTTGTTATTATCACCGTAAGGTTTGTGTTAAAAGGTATGGTATTGCGCGGCGCGTTTTCGTCCGCCGCCGGCGGGTCTTCCGCAACGGGCTCTTCCGGTTGGTCGACGGCTTCTTCGGTGGGCCATTCCCATCCGGCTTCTTCGTTCCATGTACCCCACCAATTGTTATCCACGGTAACTACCGCGCTTGCCGTTTTGGACTTCATTTTTGGCTGAATGAATAAGGTAACAGCGCCCGCGTTGCCCGTCATCGAATATATGGGCGGATAAAGTTTAATAGGAATTATGTCTTTTAACTTTGAATTTTTATCGTCGTACAGCGCGGAATCCGGATTGTCGAGTTCCGTGCTTTCGTCCTCTTCGGTCTCTACTGGACCGGCAGGATTTGAATTTTTGTTTGTAGGCGAAGCGCAGGATTCAAACATCAAAAACGCTGCCGCCATAAACGCAAAAATATACACGGCATTGTAAAACCGCGTCTTAATAATCTGCTTGTTGTTTTTCATAAGATACCTCATACCTAAAACATAGCGTAAAACTATGGTTTTGTCAATGGAATTCAAC
>JAIROZ010000080.1 GCA_031257255.1 Spirochaetaceae bacterium
GCATTGGCGAGTTGGTTGGAAAGCGCCGAGCCGTCTATGGACGCGATAACAAGCACCTTAACACCCTTTGTGATAAGGTCGTCAATCTGGCGCGTCTGGGTGGGGATGTCATCGTCCGAGAACTGCAACTCCACAGTGTAGCCGAGTTTTTCGAGCCCTGCCTTGACGGCGTTGCCGTCCTTGTTCCAGCGTTCCTCAGAGCGGGTAGGCATTACCACACCGACCGTACCTTTGCCGGCATCTTTCTTCTTCTGGCAGCCCGCAAAGACCGCAAGAACCACGGCGGTAACTATCAGCGCCGCCGCCATCATTCCGAATTTTCTTGTCTTCATTGTTCCTCCTAATAAAAGACAGCGGGCTCCTTCCAAGCGCCCGCAAGTGTGTTGGCATACTAAAATCTTGCTTTGTTAGTATGTCTAGTTATTTATTGTAACACAGGGTAATGACTGCGGTCAAGAAATATGTACAAAAAATATGTACATTAAGGTTGAGTTATTTCGACTTCGGCAAATTCCGGCGAAACGCTTACTACTGTGTA
This sequence comes from Spirochaetaceae bacterium, assembly GCA_031257255.1. Taxonomy (GTDB): domain Bacteria; phylum Spirochaetota; class Spirochaetia; order Treponematales; family Breznakiellaceae; genus JAIROZ01. The sequence goes on from JAIROZ010000080.1 coordinate 539, forward strand.
CGGCTGCTGTGCCGGCTCTTTTGCCAAGCCTTCGGAGGGAGCGCCGTTTTCTCCGGTATTTGCGGAGCCGATTTCTAAATGCGGCTGTAGACGGTAAATGCCCGCCTCAGTAATTTCCGAAGCGTCCAGCAATGCGCCTATATGTTCCGTTGTAAGAGCCTCAAGTTGAGCGCGGTTTTGCGCCCGCACAAGCACGGCGGCGGACGGCGTTCTTATATTAGCCGTTAAGCCGGCGCTAAGGTTTATCAGCATAAATGGGACATTTTCGTAGAGTTTTGAAGGTATTACAGGATGAATCTCGGCTGTAAATTCAACGGTTCTGCCTCCGGTAAGTTCGATAAGCGGTTCATTGTTGATAATCTTTAGCGTTGTGGTAAAAGTTTCAGAGTGCCCGTCCAATTTGGCTGACTCTGTAAAGAATTCCGGCGTTTTTACAAGCATAGAAATTGGTCCGCTTGCCATAACAGTCTGCGGGGATATGCGGGTTTGTGTCAGTTCGTAGCCTTCCGCTGTACTGCCGCTTACCACCGTCTTTACCGGTATTGTCTTGCTTGCCAATTCGTCTAGTACTATGCGGATTTCCTGCGGTTCGCAGATAATTTCGAGCGGGTCTATATCTAAGGCGTTTCCTTTTTTTACAAGCCCGACAGGTATCGTATACGAACCGGGGGTATTGCAGTATAGAAGGTCGAGGAAGGCTTCCACATCATTTTCCGTTATAGGGTCCATAAGTTTACGGTCGCCGCGAAAAGTTACCCGGATGGTTTTGGGATAGTTATTTGTAGCGACCATGCCGCCGGCATTTTCTATACGGAGGGGGACGGCAAGCGTGCGCGTTTCCAGTGTGCTAACGCGATGAAAAAAGAAGAGGAATAATGCCGCCCCCAAAGAAAGCGCCTTTACGGGCCAATTGCTGATAATCAGATTCAAAATGCGTTTACTGTTCAAAGAATAACCCCTTAGCCTCCGGCGTATGTTCTGCGGAAATTTCTTCGGTATCCTCAAACACTTCCTCGTCTGCCCGCCTCAAACTATTCTTGTCCAGCAAAGACTTTAACTTTTGCGGAATTATACGCGGGGTCAGGTCGTAAAACAGTTTGCCATCGCTTGCAATGGAAATAGCGCCGGTTTCTTCAGATACAATCAGCACCACAGCGTCCGACTGTTCGGTAGTGCCGAGGGCGGCGCGGTGGCGTGTGCCGAAACTCTTTTTAATATCCTGCTGTTCCGAAAGTGGAAGAAAGCAGCCGGCGGCTTCTATGCGTCCACCCTGAATTATCATTGCGCCATCGTGCAAAGGTCCGTCAAACTGAAAGACTGTTTCTATAAGCGAAGAACTGATTTCGGCATTAAGGCGGGTGCCGGTTTCGATAATGTCTTTAATATCCGTGCGGCGTGGAAAGACTATAAGCATGCCCCGGCGCAGAGCGCTCAAGTTTTCGGCGGCTGTAACGGCGGCTTCTAAAAGTCCCAGGTTGGTTTCCCGGTTCATCTTAAAAATTTCGGTAAGCCCCAGTTTCATAATAATTTTTCGTAATTCAGGCTGAAATGCTATGGCTATCGCCATAAATATACCCGGTGCCAGTATATTGAGCAGCCATTGCAGAGTGTCCAAATGCAGAACATACGCCGCGCCAAAAATAAGGGCAAGCCATGTAGCGCCCTTAACCAGTTGAATTGCCCGCGTTTTTACAAGAAAACCATAACTCTTATATATTAGAAAACTAAGGATGAGTACATCCAGCACAGGGGAGATATAATTATATATGTGCGAAAATTGGTTCAGGTACTCAGACATTCCAATTCTATTGTAACAGAATTAAGAGGGATGAGTAAGTGCAGCGCTGATTTCTGACTTTTGCCGGCAAAGTCCGCATTGACCTAACCGGCGCTGCGCTATTCCGCATACAGGCATCTTCCTTATGCGGTTGGCACGAGGTTTGCTCTGTATAAAACAAAATTGAGGGAGGTTTACTTTGAGTAAACGACTATTTATTGCGGCGGTTTTTATGAGCGCGGCTGCCGTTTTAGGTTTTGCGCAAGATTCAGGCGGGGCTGCCGTCTGGGGCTGGAACGAATCGCTGGACATGATTTGGCTCTTTTTGGGGGCAAGTCTTGTATTTGTAATGCAGGCGGGCTTTGCGCTCGTAGAAACAGGGCTTACCCGCGCTAAAAACGCTGTAAACATCGTTATGAAAAACATGATGGATTTCTGTATCGGCTCGTTGGTCTACTGGGCGGTAGGTTGGGGGCTAATGTATGGCGCGGACAGGGCAGGCGGACTTTTTGGCGTTGGCAGTTTCTTCAAAAATGTCATGGACGACCCGGTTTTCTACCGCGACTGGTTTTTTCAGGTGGTTTTTGCCGCCACCTCTGCGACTATTGTCTCCGGCGCGGTTGCGGAGCGGACTCAGTTTAAGTCATATTTGATTTACACGGTTTTTATTTCGGCGTTAATTTATCCGGTTTCCGGGCATTGGATTTGGGGCGGCGGCTGGCTTTCCAAACTGGGCTTTTATGACTTTGCCGGCTCGACAGTTGTTCATTCGGTAGGCGGCTGGGCGGCGCTTATAGGCGCGGCGGTAATTGGTCCGCGTACCGGCAAGTACACAAAAGGGCAGAATGGCAAACTATCGCCCAAGGCTATACCCGGACACAACATACCGCTCGCTATGCTCGGCGTATTCCTGCTATGGTTCGGCTGGTACGGATTTAACGGCGCGTCCACTCTCTCCGGTTCAGATTCCACAATAGCCCGTGTTTGCGTAACAACCACGCTTGGCGCATCCGCCGGCGCTATCGCGGCGCTTTGTACTTCGTGGATTCTCTTTAAGAAGCCGGACTCTTCTATGTCGATGAACGGCGCACTCGCCGGACTTGTCGCCATTACCGCCCCCTGCGCCGTTGTTACGCCGGGCGGGGCTATCGCTATCGGGCTTATCGCGGGAGTGCTCGTGGTGCTCGCCGTTGAATTTATCGACAAGGTACTCCATATTGACGACCCGGTAGGCGCATCCTCTGTTCATCTTGTATGCGGTATATGGGGTACGCTGGCGGTTGGTATATGGGGTAATGTTGAAGGGACGGCGCGTGGGCTTTTACATGGCGGCGGCTTTGCGCAACTCGGACGGCAAGCGCTCGGCGTACTCTCCGTAGGCGCATGGGCTGGGCTTATGAGCCTTGTGCTTTTTATTGTGATAAAAGCGGCTACCGGTCTGCGTGTTACGCGCAAGGAAGAAATGATAGGGCTTGATATAAGCGAGCATAAAGCGGAAGCATATACGGGCTTTCAGATTTTTTCAAATATGTAGGAGGGCGCGATGAAACTTATTGTAGCATATATACAGCCTCATGCGTTAAATGAGGTTAAACAGGAATTATATAAGTCGGAAGTTTACAAACTTTCGGTTACAAACGCGCTGGGCTGCGGTCAGCAAAAGGGATATACCGAACAGTACCGGGGCGTGGAAGTCGAGGTAAACCTTCTTAAAAAAGTACGCCTCGAAATTGCCGTAAATGATAATTTTGTACAGCCAACGATAGACGCTATTATCAGAGGCGCAAGGTCGGGCGAAATAGGAGACGGCAAAATTTTTGTGCTGCCTGTTGAGCAATGTATCCGCATCCGTACAGGAGAGGCCGGCAGCGCCGCCATCGGGTAACGCCGGCGGTTTTACCATTATGGACAATTCCGGCAGACGAAACATCAAACTGACGATAGCATACGACGGCACTGATTTTTCCGGTTGGCAGACGCAAGCGGGAACGCGCACCGTGCAGGGCGAACTTGAGCGGGCGCTTGCCGTTATCCACAAACATCCGGTGCCTCTTGCAGGCGCGGGCAGGACAGATGCCGGAGTACATGCGGCAGGTCAGGCGGCAAATTTTTACACGGATATTGCCTCAATACCGGCAGAGCGTTTTGTTCCCGCGTTGAATGGACTTTTACCGTCCGATGTCCGCGTTCTGTCTGCCTGCCAAGCGCCGCCGGAATTTCACGCCCGCTTTGACGCGCTAATGCGCCGCTACCGCTACTTCCTGCTTTGCGGGCGCATAGCCCTTCCCCACGAAAACCGCTTTGCGCTCAATCTGCGGCACATACCGGACATCCGCCTGCTTTCGGCATACTGCCGGCTTTTGCGCGGCGAAATAGACTGCTCGCTTTTTGCTTCACCCGCAGATGCCGTTTTTACACGCGGCTCCGGCTCGCGTTCCAGATTTATCGAACATTGCGGATTCAGCGTACAGGGGGAACATCTCGTTTTTGATATAAGCGCCAATGCCTTCTTCTGGAAGATGGTGCGCTCCATAACCGGTACTCTGCTCTACTACGAAGAACGCCGCCTTCCCCCTTCGGAATTTGCCGCCATCCTAAAAAAAGGCATCCATGCCGAAGCGGGACCAACCGCTCCGGCGCGGGGGCTTTTTTTGTGGAGGGTAGACTATAAAGCCGATTATTGATTACTATGTTACCGACCGGTCGGTAACATGACAAAAAGGGAGATATTGGAAGCGGCGTTCCGTGTATGGGGCGCAGATTATTACCTTAAAACGAGCCTCTCCGAATTAGCCGCCTCGCTTGGCGTAACTAAGCCCGCATTGTACCGCCATTTTGGCGGCAAGGATGAATTGCTGGAAGCGATGTTCAATGATTTTACGGCGCGGTTTTCAAAGTTTATCAAGCCGTATTTCGGCACTCCCCCCCCCCCCCCCGATAATAATGAAGACGCGCCTTCCGCCGACAGCCGGGAGCCGCTCTACTGGAAGACGCGCATAATAAACATTGCGCTTAAATTTGCCGAATTCTACGCCCGCAACCGCGACTGTTTTATTTTTTCGATGATTCATGTATACGGAAACGATGAACACGAGCGCCTTATTTTTGAATGTCTTGAAGGTTTAGGATTTGGCAGGCGGCGTCCAGATGCTTCATCTTTTGTAATGCTCGAATTTGTTATGTGCGGAATGATTTTTATGACGGCGTGTTTCCATAAAACCAATACATTTCAAAAAATTACACATAACGAAGGACAGAACATAGAGGAATTTTTACAGACAGTCGAATATTTTGTTAAACACGGAATGGGGCTGAACGCTGATACTATTTCCCATCTTGACTGGGAAGGAATTGAACGCGAAATAATAAAAACGCCGTTTGTCCAAATTGACGCATCGCAGGCTGTAAAGGCTGCAATAAAAGTAATTGCCGAAAAAGGTCCGTGGGATGCGACAATGGAAAAAGTGGCGGAAAAATTAGGGATTAGCAAAAGCACTATGTATTCTCATTTTGAAAGTAAACGCGAAATGATAAAAAATGTATTCTTGACCGAAGCGGATGGACTTACGCGCTTTGCGCTTCTTCATGTATCAAAAACTGGTACAAGTGAGGAATGTTTGTACCGCGCCGTGTTTTCTATTGCGCATTATTTGCGCGAAAATTCCGATATACTGCTGGCGCTCGACCATATACGCAAACGCCGTTCCGATATAGAAAAAAATATACACGAATTTGAAATGCGCGAAAAACAGCCAAAATGGCATTTTCAATTTTACGGCATCTTTAACATGATAAAAAACGCGGACGGCTCGGCGCTTATAAACGAATGCCGCGCCGAATGGATATTCTTTATAGTTGTAAATACGCTTATGCGCCGCTCAAAAACAATGCCCTTTTCCCGCATCCCAAATGCTGTGTTTAGAGATATGTACCGTTACATCGCGCTGGGATTGGAAGCGGACTAAAAAGTCCGCCGGTAGAAACGGCTGTTAGTTTCCTTCCATAAGTTCGAGTTTGTCAAACAGTATTTCGCGGGCTCGCGCCTTGTCCAAAACCTGCGTGTTCAACTGTTCGCGTATTTCCTGTTTAAGCCTCGGCTCATTATCGGGACGCATATCGGCGGCATACTTGGAACTAAAATAGCGCCGTATAAAATCGCGTAGTTCATACTGACGGGCTATCAATTCTGAATTCGTTGCCGTATCGCCTAAGTCGTACTGAATTATCAGATTTACCACAAGATTCCATGGCACAGCATCTTTTGTGCGGGCATTTACATCGCCTATCAGCGTAAATGATGAATACACCGGTTTTACCGCAATGTACGCTTCCGTCTGAGGAACCGCCGTCTGCGTTTTTCCGCTTTTGTTCAAAATGTTGTAAGTAATCACAGCGACTGTTACTATCAACACCAATGCGCCTAAGCCTATGCCGATGAATTTAAGCAGGGTAGGCAGTAAGCCGCCAATACCGCCGCCTTTTTTCTTACTCTCTTCAGACTCTCCGCCTTCACCGCTTTCGCCTAAGTCAATCTCTTCATTGTCAGCCATATTTCCCTCCCGGAATGGTTTATAACTTTAATATCGGTATTTTTTGACGCCCTATGCCGCTTTTTTTGCCCATTGCTCGGCAAATTTACCGGCGCTCAATTCCAAATCCTGCTCCATCTCCAGCGGAATTTCGCCTGTTTCCGCAATGGATGCCAGAATTCCGTTATGATTCATCTTTAGATAGTCGAGGAAGCCGCGTGCAAAACTGCCGATTTCTTCTACCTTAGCCTTGCTAAGGTAGCCTCGTACTGCGGCAAATAGCAATGCCGCCTCCTCTTCCATAGAGTATGGACTAAATTGAGGCTGCTTTAGCGCCTCTATAAGCCGCGCCCCCTGCGCCAGTTTGTCCTGAGTGCTCTTGTCCAAATCGCTGCCGAACTGGGCAAATGCCGCCATCTCACGGTATTGCGCCAAGTCAAGCCTGAGCCGCCCGCTCACCTTGCGTATCGCTTTCTTCTGCGCCGTACCGCCAACGCGGCTTACCGAAAGCCCAACATCTATCGCGGGACGCACCCCCGAATTAAACAATTCCGAATCGAGGAATATTTGCCCGTCCGTTATCGAAATAACATTTGTAGGTATGTACGAACTGATGTCCCCCGCCTGCGTCTCCACAATGGGGAGGGCGGTTATCGAACCTGAGCCAAGCCCCTCAGAAAGTTTAGCCGAGCGTTCCAAAAGCCGCGAATGAAGATAGAAGACATCCCCCGGAAACGCCTCGCGCCCCGGCGGACGGCGGAGCAGCAACGATATGGTGCGGTAGGCTACCGCATGTTTTGATAGGTCGTCGTAGACCACAAGCACATCCTTGCCCTGCCGCATAAAGTACTCTGCCATAGCCACCGCCGAATACGGCGCTAAGTACTGCAATGCCGCCGAATCTGATGCCGAAGCAAGCACCGTAAATGTATAAGGAAGCGCCCCGTATTTTTCGAGGTTGTGCATTATTGCCGCCACAGAGGATGCCTTCTGTCCGATGGCGCAGTAGATACAGTAAACATCTTTTCCTTTTTGATTGATGATGGCATCTATCGCAATGGCGGTCTTGCCCGTCTGCCTGTCGCCTATGATGAGTTCCCGCTGACCGCGCCCTATCGGCACCATCGCGTCAACGGAAAGTATGCCCGTCTGCAAAGGCGTGTCCACCGGCGAGCGCTCGATTACAGGCGGCGCTGGGGACTCTATCGGATAAAATTCCTCTGCTTCTATAGCGCTTTTACCGTCAATAGGCTCGCCAAGCGGGTTCATCACGCGCCCTAAAAGCCCTTTGCCAACCGGCACGGAAACCACGCGCCCCGTTCCCCGCGCCTCTTCGCCGTCATGCACCAGCGTTTCCCCGGACATCAGTACACAGCCTACGCTGTCTTCCTCAAGGTTTAGCGCAATGCCCTTAGCGCCGGACGCAAAGTCTATTAACTCGCCGTACACGGTGTTCCGTAAGCCCGTAACCATGGCAACCGAATCGCCTACCTGCCCTACATAACCGGTCGTCTCGCTAACCGGTTTGGCGTCCCAAGCGCCTATTTCCTGCTGTAAAACCCTTGCCAAATCTCCAAATTGCATATCTCACCTTCCGGCTTATTTTGAAAGGAATTTAGGGTGCATGTCTAGTCCGCCGTAAATCAGCCATCCCAGTTGCCCACCGTGGCGGTTTTACCTACCGTGGCAGTATTTGTATTTTTTGCCGGAGCCGCAGGGGCAGGGGTCGTTGCGTCCGACCTTGGGCTGGGAGCGCACCACCGTAACCGCCGTGCCCTGCGGGCGGCCGCCGCCTGTGGACGCGCTTGCCGCGCCGTGCCGGACGGCGTCAAACGATGCCATTCCCGCGTGGCTTGCGCTTGCGGTAACGGCGCGGTCTTTGATTTCGCGGTTTTCGGCAACCTGTATACGGACAAGGTGTACCCGCGATGCTATCTGTTCGCGGATTTTGTCTATCATCGTGTCGAATATCGCAAAGCCTTCCAGTTTGTACTCGGTAAGCGGATTTTTCTGCGCATAATGCCGCAA
>JAIROZ010000088.1 GCA_031257255.1 Spirochaetaceae bacterium
TAAACAACCTTGACTGGGAATGGAAGAAATATCCGGTTATCCGATTGGACTTGAACGCGGTAAGTACTAACGGCGGTGTGGAAACGCTCAAACAATCTCTGCGAAACTTGGTGAAGAACGCGGCGATATGCCTTAACATAGAACTTCGCGGTGACTTGCCATCTGATCAATTCTGCAACCTTATTTTAGATGTCAGCCGGAAATATGGGGAAAAAACCGTTGTAATCGTTGATGAATACGATAAACCGCTGCTGAATACTATAGATGTACCGGATATACATATCAAAATGAGAGATGAATTGAAAAGTTTTTACGGCGTACTAAAATCGTCCGACCCGTATCTTCGGTTTGTGTTTCTTACAGGCGTAACCAAATTTGCGCATGTCAGTATATTTTCGGATTTGAATCATCTAAAAGACATAACATTGCATCCGCTATACGCCGATTTATGCGGGATAACACAGGAAGAATTGGAGCGGGATTTCGTGCCGGAAATAGACGCGGTGCTGCAAGAGAAAAACAGAGACAGAGAGACCTATCTTGCCGAATTGCGCCGGTTTTACAATGGGTATCGTTTTTCCGGGAAGGCGCTTACCGTGTATAATCCATTTGGGTTGTTAAATCATTTTGCGGACGGCGGGACATTTTCGCCTTACTGGTACGAAACCGGGACGCCGACCTTTTTACTAAAACTCATAGCAAATCAAAATATCAATATACTTGATTTGAACGATATGAGAGTTGCGTACGAAGATTTTAGCAAGTTCGCTGTTGAAACGATGAAAGCGTTGCCGGTGCTGTATCAATCCGGTTATTTGACGATAACGGATTATGATGATGAATTGCGGCAATTTACGCTTGATTATCCGAATATCGAGGTTAGTTCCTGTTTTGCGAAATCTCTGCTGGAATATAACTTTCAGCCTTCTGACGAAAAAGCCCGCGCTCTTTATGTAAAGTTGCCGGCGGCATTTTTCAAAGGAGATGTAGAAGGGGTAATGGATGCGCTGCGGTCATTTTTTGGCACAATACCCTCCGAAATAACGACACGGCTGGAGTATTACTACGAGACGGCAGTGCATTTGGTATTCACGATGTTGGGAATGCACTGCCGCAGTGAAGTGCGCATAGCATCGGGACGGATTGATACGCTGGTAGAAACGAAAGATTATGTGTACTGTTTTGAGTTCAAGTTGAAGGGAAGTGTAAAACAGGCGCTTGAACAAATAGACACAAAGGAATATCTGCTGCCATGGAAAGGCAGCGGCAAAACGCTGTTCAAGATAGGTGTTAAGTTTGACCACAGGCGGCACAATATCGGCGTGTGGGAATTTCGGAAATGTTAATTCCTACGATATATTCGATATATTTTAAATAAAATAAACTTCAAGAAATTCTGTTTTTGAATTGCCTCAACCATAAGCCCGGCTTATGCAAAAAAATCTCTCTCCATTTGAACAAGACATCCTCTACGCCATTATCGCGTTACACGAAAACAAACCCGTATCCAGAAATGCGCTTGAGTACTTTGCCGCCTTTGACGGCACACTCGACAAAAGCAAGCGCTTTACGCTAATTACGCCGTCATCCAATACGCTCCGGCTTTTTTACAACAAGGCAGCGCTCCCCGCTTACGGCTTTTCGCGTGAGCAATTTAACAAAATTTGTATATCAATAAAAGAACGCCTGCTACTCATATCAAATTTAATTATCAAACTGGAAGAAGAAAAACTCATCCTTCCCGAATATAAACCTCCGCAATACACACAACCCACACAAGAACAATCGCTTCCCTGGCGCGTCTACAACGAATTCTTTCCGAACGAAGCGCCTCCTATCCTTTACACAAAATCCCTAAACCCCATTCCCACAAAAGAACTGTACAGACTGCTGGAAGATATGTAATCAGCGCTGCCCTAGACCTCCCGCCTCTCCGCCGTTATACTACAAAAAAGGAGACGGAGGAGAATATGAAAACTACATTATCTATTGAAGGAATGTCCTGTGAGCATTGCGTAAAGGCGGTAACAGAGGCATTGAAAGGCGTAAGCGGCGTAAAGAAAGCCAAAGTGAGTCTGAAGGCGAATAACGCCATAGTTGACCATGCGGACGGCGTGGCGGTTGACGCGCTCAAGGCGGCGGTAACCGAAGCAGGTTTTAAGGCGGCGTGAGCAGATGAACGAAATTGAAAGCCTGCTGCCGCACCGCGCTCCGTTTCTGTTTGTTGACGAGATAGTCGAGGCGGGAGCGGAGAAAATTATAGCCCGCCATGTTTTTACAGAAAGCGAATTTTTCTTTAAGGGGCATTTTCCGCAATATCCTGTTGTGCCCGGCGTCATTCTGGTAGAAACGATGGCGCAATCCGGCGGCGCGGGGCTGCGGAAGACGGGCGTTCTTGGCGGAGACGCGCTCTTTTTTCTTGCCTCGGTAGACAAGGTAAAGTTCCGCCGTCAGGTGCGTCCCGGCGAGGAAGTGCGCTCGGAAATAACCAATCTGCGGGTTTCCGCCAAAATGATAAAACAAGCCGGCAAGGCGTATGTTGGCGGCGAACTTGCCTGCGAAGCCGAATGGCTATGCCTTGTGGGGCAGGCAACCTGACATTCATGCAAATAACCATCTGGACGGACGGCGGCTGTCATGGCAACCCGGGACCGGGCGGCTGGGCTTTTATCATCACAGCCGGCGGCGCGGGCGCGGAAAATACCGTTCTATGCGAAAATAACGGCGGCGAGAAGGCAACCACAAACAACAAGATGGAACTTTGCGCCGTTATCAACGCGCTGGAACGGTTAAATACACTCGATGTGAAGGCAAACGCAGATGTTGAGATTTGCGATGCAAACCATTATGGAATTGAGGTTTGCACAGATTCTCAGTATGTGCAAAAGGGCATTACCGAATGGATTTACAACTGGAAGGCAAAAGGCTGGAGGACATCGGGCAAACAGCCTGTAAAAAATCAGGATTTGTGGCGCAAACTGGACGCGCTTGTACAAGCGGGTTATCGGGGAGTGCCCTTCCGCTGGAAATGGGTAAAAGGGCATGCCGGCAATTATTACAATGAGCGCTGCGATGCTCTTGTTCAGGACGCGATAAACGCTATCGCGCAGCGCGGCAACGCGCTTCAATATTAAGGAGAATAAAATGCAATACCGGAAATACGGAAAGTTGGGGTACGAGGTATCCCTGTTTGGGGTAGGCTGTATGCGCCTGCCCAAGATTTTTGACGGCGGCGACAAGGCAAAGGTAGACCGTCCGAAGGCGTACGAATTGCTGCGCTATGCCGCCGACAACGGCGTTACCTACTTTGACACCGCGTGGGGCTACCACCACCAGACAAGCGAGGAGGTGCTGGGCGAGGCGCTGGCGGAAGGCGGCAGGCGGGCGCGTGTAAAAATCGCTACCAAACAGCCGCTTATGGCAATGCCTAAGCAAAGCGACATCCGCCGCAACCTCGAAAATACGCTCAAAAAACTCCGCACGGACTATATCGACATCTACATTATCCACAACATTCAGCCCGGCACATGGGCAACGGTAAAAGAGCGCAGCCTCATTGCCGAATGGGAAAAGTTTAAGGCTGAGGGGCTTATCAAGGCGATAGGTTTTTCGTATCACGGGAACGCTCCTTGCTTTAACGAAATTCTTGCCCACTATGATTGGGATATGTGCCAGATTCAGCAAAATCTTATGGATGTTGAACTGCAAGCGGGCGAGCAAGGCATCATCGAGGCGGGCAAAAAAGGCTGCGCCCTCGTTATTATGGAGCCGCTGCGGGGCGGCGGGCTTGCCGCGCCGACAAAGGCGGTTCAGGAATTGTACAACGCGCACCCCGTCAAACGGAATGCCGTTGACTGGGCGTTCCGCCACCTCATCGACTACCCGCAGGTCAGTTGCATCCTGAGCGGCGTCAGTACGCTGGAGCAATTAAAAGAGAACATCGCGCTCTTTTCCGCGCCGGATGCAGTGCCGAACTGTCTTTCGGCGGCGGACAAGGAACTGATACGCAAAGTCCGCGAGCGTTATCAGTCTGTTAAGTCGATACCCTGTACCGGCTGCGAGTACTGCCTTCCCTGCCCCAACGGAGTTCAGATTCCGTCAGTCTTTACCCTTTACAATGACGGGATGAGTTTTGAAAACTTCGACCAGCCCAGCCGGGCATATATGTTCACACGCGCCGCCAAACAGGATGCCTCGCAATGTGTGGAATGTGGTCAGTGTGAGGAAAAATGCCCACAACATATCAAAATTATTGACGAACTGAAAACCGCCCATAGCAAGTTGAAGAACTGGATTGAGTAGTATGAATAGAAAGATTGCGCTTGTTTTGGGGAGCGATTCGGATTTACCGGTTGCCAAGGAAGCGTTTGACGCGCTAAAAAGTTTCGGCATTGAGTATGAGGCGCGTGTGCTGAGCGCTCACCGGACGCCGGATGAGTTGGCATCGTACGCTTCCGCCTTGCGCGAAAATGGATTTGCCGCCGTCATAGCGTTTGCCGGCATGGCGGCGCACCTTGCCGGCGCCATTGCCGCCCGTACAACCCTCCCCGTAATAGCGGTGCCTTGCCGAGGCACAAATGCCGCAGGCATTCATTCGGTATTTGACGGCTTGGACGCGCTCCTTTCTTCTGTTCAGATGCCGCCCGGCGTTCCCGTGGCAACGACAGCCGTCAACGGCGGAACAAATGCCGCCTTGCTTGCCGTCCAAATTATAGGCGTCTTCGACAAAGATATTGCCGCCGCGCTTGCCGCAAAAAAAGCGGATATGGCAAAAAAGGTACTGGAAAAAGACGCGGGGCTAAAGTAAGTTTTTGTTATGGCATTGGAACAATATCCGGTAAAGCCGGCAAACAAACTCTACTATGGCGATAATCTGACGATAATGAGGAAAATGAGCGCGGAGAGCGTAGATCTCATATATCTTGACCCGCCGTTTAACAGCAATCGAAGTTACAATCTACTCTACAAGAATACCACCGGGCTGCCCATACCCGAACAGATAGAGGCATTTTGTGATACATGGGAGATGGACTTTGAGAAATCTGAATTGGCTTATGATATACCAAATATAATGAGGGAATATGGAATACAGAATGACGCTGTACAATTCTGGTATTATTTAACATTGCTGTTGAAGGAAACGAATCCGCGTTTGCTGGCGTATCTGGTATATATGACGGTAAGGCTAATAGAGATGCACCGGATATTAAAGCAAAGCGGTTCGATATATTTACACTGCGACCCTACGGCGAGCCATTACTTAAAGGTAGTAATGGATAATATTTTTGGCAAAGATAACTTTAGGAATGAGGTAATTTGGCATTATACAGGGAATTCGGTTCCCAAATTATGTTATCCAAGAAAGCATGATGTAATTTTATTTTATTCAAAACAGAAAGAATTTTATTTTTCGCCGCAAAATGTATTGATTCCATATTCAGAACTAACAGAAAGGCGGTATAATCATATTGATGAAACAGGGCGGCGCTATAAAATTTCCGCATTGCGTAACGGGAAACAGGAAATTGTTTATATGAAAGCCGGAAAATATCCAGATGATGTATGGGATATTCCGGTGCTTCGCGGCAAAGAGCGCTTAGGCTATCCCACCCAGAAGCCGCTTGCGCTGCTGGAAAGGATAATCAAGGCATCGTCAAAAGAGGGCGATGTGGTGTTCGACCCATTTTGCGGATGCGGCACTACAATAGAAGCGGCAATCAAAAATCAGCGTGGATGGATAGGCTGCGATATAGCGATACATTCAATAAAACTGATAGTAGACACGCGCCTGCAAAAATACGCGCTAAAAGAAAACACTGAATACGAAATAGACGGCATACCGCAGTCTGTGGAACAGGCGCGGTATTTATTTGAGAGCGACCCGTTTCAGTTTCAGTATTGGGCGGTAGAGAGGAGCGGCGGATTTTGCTCAAACAAAAAGACTGCGGACAGGGGAATAGACGGGCGCATATATTTCGAGGCGGGGGGAGTGCTGCGGAATATGGTGCTGTCGGTAAAAGGCGGGAATGTAAAGCCGTCCGACATACGGGATTTGCGGGGCGTGCTGGAACGGGAAGCGGCGGCGCATACAGAGCATGCGGCGCAAGGCGGCACGGAGATGGCTGGTTTTATATGTCTTAATGAGCCTACGAAGGCGATGGTACAGGAGGCGGATGCCGCCGGTATTTATGAGTACAATGGGGTTAAGTATCCGCGCATACAAATACTTACGGCACAAGATATATTTGACGGCAAAATGTGGCGCTGTCCCTCGGTAGTAAAACAAATCAGAAAGGACAAAGGGCAATCGTATTTAGCGTTATGAAAACTTATGATACACTGAATCCCGTGAAACGCCGGATTTTATGCTGTATTTTCCCGGTGCTTGTATTCTGCGCGCCGGTGTACGCGCAGACGGGCACCGATGGGCGCGGAGGAGCCGCCGCCGCGCAGCGGCTTTACAATGAAGCGCAGGTTTTTATAGCGGACGAGGACTGGTACCGCGCCGCCGAAACACTGCTCGAAGCGGTAAAACAGAATCCCGCGCATGCGGAGTCGGCGCTGGCGCTTTCAAATTGCTACTACGAATTGGGCGAGTACGACCAGGCTCTCAGTTGGGTACGAAAAGCCCGCGCCCTCTCCAGAAAATCTACGGATGCCGCCAACCTTGAGGCATTCATCCTTATAGCGCTGGGACGTTTGAACGCGGCAGCCCCCGTCATCGAAGGCGTCCTAAAACAGGAGCCTTACAACCGCGAGGCGCTCTTTGCCGCCGCCGAACTCGACATTGCCGGAGGCAGGGCTGGAGATGCCGTGCGCCGCTACCGGGACGCCGCCCGCCTCTACCCTCAGGATAGAAGACTCCTCGTGTCGCTCGCCCTTGTGCTCGGTTCTTTGGGCGACTTTAACGGCTCCCGTGAATTCATAGAGAAGGCGCAAATTGCTCATCCGGCGGATTACCGCGTCTTCTACTATGCCGCCTACCTAAAGGCAAAAAACGGAGAACTCGCCGCCGCCGCCGCGGACGCGGAACGCGCTCTCTACTTGCGCCCGGATTTCCCGGCGGCTCGCGGGCTGCTCGCCCAAATCCGCTACCGTTCCGGCAGCTTTGACAACGCGCTCAAACTGGCGGATGCCGCCATTGCGGAAGACCGCAGCAATACCGAATCGTGGTACCTTCGCGGGATGGCGCTCGACAGATTGGGACGGGGCGCGGAAGCGCGGCGCTCTTTTGAGACGGCGCTTGGTTTGAACGCGAATGACGAATGGGCGCGGGCTGCTCTGGAAGAAAATCTCCTGCGTGAGGTTGACCTTGAATCGCCGGAAAGGTCGAAGGCGGCGGCGCGGCACTTTGAACGCGCCCGTGAATACAAACGCCGCGTTCTTTACGATGACGCCATTTTTGAATACCGCCGGGGGCTGCGCCTCTACCCTTATGCCGAAGAACGCTTTGACTACGCGGACTTGCTGCTAAAACAGGGCTTTAGGCGGCAGTACTTGGACGAAATGCTCTTCATTCAAAATGAAAGCGGCAAGGCAAACCGCGCTGTAAATGATGCCGTGGAAACCTACACGGCGCTGCTCAAAACAAGTCTGGCGGCGCGTTACCCTGTGGATGCCTCCGAAATCAAGCCGCATTGGAACATCGCCGTTTTTACTCTGAAAGGGCAGTCCTCGTTCTACCATGTCGACTCCGGCTACATCGCCGCCGCCTACATAAAGGACATCATAGTCCACAACCGCGCCTTTCGGACGCCGGATTTGCCGCTGCGTCAAGCCTCATTTTCGGATGCCTTCCGCGCCGCCCGCGAAAACAAGGCGGACTATTTTCTGATTCTGGGAGTGAACGAAAGCGAGCGCGACCTTTCGCTTATAGGCGAATTGTATGTGGCGCGTACCGGTTCCAAGGCGGCGGACTTTAAGACATTCCGCGCCGGGGCAGACAGGCTGCGGGGCGCGGGGCGTTCCATAGTTCGCGATATTGCCGCCGCCCTTCCATTTCGCGGCGCTCTCCTGCGGCGCGAGGCGGGGCAGGGCGTGATAGACCGGGGCAAACTTGACGAACTTGCGGCGGATGCGGTGTTCAACATAGTCAAGGCAGGCAAAGTTGAGATAAAGAATGAAGGAGTGGGCGTCAACTATCTGCCTGCCGATGTTGTCGGGACTTTCACCGTTAAAGAAATAGATGAGGAAATAAGCGCCGGGACTCTGCAGCGCGTAGGCTTTTTTGACCTGATAACTCCGGGCGATGAAATTTTTGTAAAGCCGGAAGAAGAGAAGCCGCCCGCGTCCGGCAACGAAAAAAAACCAAATGGCAAAACGCCGGAGCCGGAACAGCCTTCAGTCCAGGACCCTGAACTTAGAACGCTGCTGCGGGCGCTGCGGTAGCGTCATTATTGTTGGTAGCGGAATTGCAGCGAGACGCCGGACTCAAAGTGCAGAATATCCATTCTATAAGAAAGACTAATATGAACGCGGTCAATATCGAAACTTATGCCTACATGACCTTGTAAATCAACGGCAAAGCCTGTGTAGAGAATTGTCATATCGGCGGTGGTAAAGGTAACGGTTCCCGCTGTGGGCAGCAGCGCTTCGAGGTTGCCGGCGGCGGTCAGCCGTTTTTCTTCGGTGTTAAAGTTTGTTCCGCCAAAGCGGTTGGCTGTGCTTGCGCTGCTTCCAAAGCCGGCTTCCTCGCCGCTAAGATTCCACGACACGCTTGTAAGGGCAACGCCTGCCTTTGCGCCGCCATATAACGAGACGCCGGAAAATGGAAACGACTTGCCTATATTAAATTTGAGGTCTATAACCTGACCGCTCCAAATAAATTTGAGTATGGAATCGGCACCGGAAAAAATTCTGTTCCCGGAGGCTGTAGTCCCGGCGGCATTTGTACTTTCGCCTATGGTAAAACTGTCCGGCGTAATGGTATGAGCGCCGCTTACCGAATTGAATTCAAGCCCTATCGACATTTTGGGCGCTATCCCGTAGCCGCTATTTATGCGCCAGCGTAAGTCCGCGCCGATAATTTGCGCCTGAAACGAAACCGCGCCGCCAGCAAAGAGCGGCAGCGCCGGCAAAAGCCCGAATTTAGCCCCCACATCAAAAGGGAGAGTGCGGAAGCCGCCTATGCGAAATTCAGCGGCATACATAAGGTTTAACTGTTTGCCGCCCAAAAATGGCGCCCAATCAAGATTGATGCCCTCGTTCAGTTTGCCAAGATTCGCGTTGCTTATAGTTGTCGCGCCTAAAGTTAGCCCAAATCCCCAATGCGGTATAGGATTTATAAGATGACCTATGTATGGGTCAGCCCAAGCCAGCCCTATGCCTCCCAAAAAACCCATAAGCCCCCCCAATTCACCCGAAAAATCATTAAATGCCGTAAAATAATCTTCTATAGTGGGAATTCTGGCGGTTGTCTGCCCAAATATACGGAAAAATCCTGAGCAAAACAGCAGAACGAAAATAGCGCTTTTCTTCATTCTAAAACGAGGACGTTTTGGAAAAAACATAGGTATTTCCACAATATATTATCGGAATTCAAAAAAATGATATTTAGGGCGGGTCGGATAAAGAATGGTTGACAGGCTGAGTCAAATATAGTAGCCTATAAAAGCAGGAGGATATGATGAATTTTTTTAAGAAAGCCGGTCAGAAATTTGTTAATGTTATCGCCGCCGGCATTAACGCCAATAAAGATGAAACAGAATTATTGGCGCTTGGGGCATTGTTGTCAAAGCAGCAATGGTTATTGTCTCATTACCCCC
>JAIROZ010000105.1 GCA_031257255.1 Spirochaetaceae bacterium
GATGTCCGCTATGTACATTCTTGGCGTTTATGCGGCTTTTATTGTACACTTAAACTTAATTGCCTCTATCTAGAAAATAATTTTGGGGGATTTCAAGTGATGGATTGCCCGCTTTTTGGACTTTGCGGCGGCTGCGATTTGTGGGAACTACCCTATGAGGCGCAACTGGCATCGAAAGAAAAAACACTGCTCGAATTGTTGCATAATGCGTTACCCGGCGTGGAACTTCCGCCGCTCGGTGTTGTACCGTCAGCACATTTTGAGTATCGTTCCCGTGTGGAACTACACCGCCTAAGCGAAACTCCGCCTGCCCGCCGGGTAAAAAAACTGAGTATCCGCAAAAACAAGGATAACTCACAAGGATGTACGGCAGGATTTTCAGCCAAAAACAGCGGAGATATTGTTCCAATTAACGACTGTCCTGTGGCGGTTCCAGCCATCCGCGAAGCGCTAAGGCAGGGATTGCTAACGCCGCCGCCTGAGAGCGGGCGCTGGGCAGTTCTTGCGGCGCAGCAGGAAGACAAAACTATACTGCTTACCGAAGGCGGCGCAGGCGGGTTTGCAAGCCGCGCTAAAATGCGCATCCTTGACCGCCCGTTCATTGTTGACGCCGGAGTGTTTTTTCAGAGCAATCTACTCCTTTTGGAAAAAATGATTGAGGAAGTCTGCGCGGCAGCAAAGAATCATACAGGCGATGTTGTTTGCTGGGACTTATACTGCGGCGCAGGGACATTTTCGGTTTTTTTGCGGGACATTTTTCCACGCCTTGTACTTATGGAAGCAAACAAAACGGCGCTTTCTCTTGCCCGTGAAAACCTAGAAGGCGCCGGGCACAGCGATGGGATTCAGTATTATGCGCTGTCAGATACCGCATGGGTTAAGGAAATGCGGAAGCGAAAAAAACAGGCTGCGCCAGTTTTTGTTTCTGTTGACCCTCCACGCAAAGGGCTTTCCTCCGAAATGATAGACTTTTTATGCGAAACCGCGCCTGCTGCACTCGTTTATATTTCGTGCAATCCCCGCGCTCTGGCGAATAATGCAAAAACACTCTCTTCCGGCGGGTTTATCCTAAAAACCCTTACATTCTACGATTTTTATCCACAAACAAGCCACATCGAAACGCTGGCAGTCTTTGAGCATTAGTCTACCGGCGGCATAAGAGCGGCGCAGCCAGTTCCCGCCGCTGTCCGGTTTTAGGCGTTTTTTATTCTGCCTTGGATGATAAGGTCTAGTTTTTCGTTAAGAGAGGCAATGCTGCTTTGAACCTTGGCTATTTCTACCTTTACAGCATCGCTTTCGATGATTAATTGTTCATACTTCAAATCTTGTTTTGAAACCTTGTCTTCGAGGGCTTTTATCCGGTGCTGAGTGAGAATCCATGTTCCGCCAGCAGTGATAAGGAAGGTTGCGAGAGAGATTAACAAAGTGATAGGTACTGTTATTTCCATATTGTAATACTAACAGTATTGAGGGTTTTTGTCAACTATACAATATAAAATCCGCGTCTTGCGGATTTTGCATCCTTTCTATCCCATTCCTGCGGCGGCTCTTATGGCGATACTGAGTTCGGCGTCGAGGGTGGTGAGGACGCGGGCTTTGAGGGCGGAGACTTGGCGTTCGCGGGTTTCGGGGAGGCGGTTGGTGTCGTGGAAGAAGACGATGGGGTCGACATCGAGGGCGCCGGCGATTCGTTCTATAGTAGATAACTTGGGGATGTTCTGGTAGGTCTCCATAAGTCCGATATAACTGGTGGAAGTTTCGCAGGCTTCGGCAAGTTTTTCCTGCGTAATGCCCTTCTCTTTTCTGATTCTTTTGATGTTTTCGATGACCAATCGTTCAAGGCTCATACTTTTATATCATCACTGATATATTTTATTCCCCCTATTGACAAATTTGATATAAGCCTATATCGTTTTTAGTATAACGCTTAGGCGTTGGGCGCGGCGCACCGTTCCGCGCCCGGAACGGCTTTATGGAAAGCCGGAAAATTTTTTTAGGAGGAAATACATGAGAAAAGTATTTTCAGTTTTAGTGCTTGCCGCTCTGGTAAGCGGCGCTGTTTGGGCGCAGCCTACGGAGCCTGCTCCTAGTGCCGCAGCGAGTTTGAAGACTCTGAAGGATTATCTGAAGAATAACCCGTTTCAGGCTGCTCCTACCTCGCCGGTAAATGCCGTATCCGGGCGTTTTAGCACCGATGTAGACAACTATTTAGGCGTTACCGATTGGAACGGCGTGGCAGAGAATTTTGCCAACACCTACTTCTTTTTGGGAGGTGACGGCACAGCGGCTGGCGGCGGCATAATGGG
Source organism: Spirochaetaceae bacterium (assembly GCA_031257255.1). Lineage (GTDB taxonomy): Bacteria > Spirochaetota > Spirochaetia > Treponematales > Breznakiellaceae > JAIROZ01. The sequence continues at coordinate 2,307 of JAIROZ010000105.1, forward strand.
CGGTTTTGCCAAGAAACTCGGCTCCGCGTACCTTGCTTTCTATATAGACGGCAACCTTTTTAAGGACGGTTATGGTTACAATAGCGGCAGTGATGACTCCGACACAAATACGACAGGCGGTAGTCTTTTATGGAACAACTGGTTCGGCTTTTTGTTTGGCAATGAGGCTATAGGCGGCATCCGCTTTGACCTTCAGTTAGGCAATGGTACTAATGCTAATGCGGCATGGGATACCAGTACCGGCGGAGGCAAAGTCAAAGAAAGCGACAACCTCGGACCGGTTACCACGACCCTGCAATGGGGCAAGGCTCTCGGCGCAATTACACCCAATGTCGGGCTCGGCTTTAGGTGGCCCGGCACTCATATCGTGAATAATGACGGAACGAAAAATGAGAACTATAAGAACGCCGCCCTTTGGTTTCATCTTGGCGTAGACATCGGCGATTTCGGTGTGGAAAACAACCTGACCATTGATTTCGGCACAACCAATAACAACGACGGTAAAAAGTCAACGGAAAGCGGCTATGTTTTAGACGGTCTCGGCGTGTACTATGCCATTACTGCCGATATTACCGAAAAGATTCAGTTTAAGGCAAAACCGCGCATCGACTTTACGATTGCGGGAAAAGACAACAAAAAAACACCTGTTCAGGGTGATGCTTACAACGACACAGCGCCGCAATTCTGGTTTGCGTTATCGCCTTCTTCACAGTTGGCTCTCAAGTTTCAGGCTAATGAAAAACTCGCGTTCTACACCGGCGTAAATTTGACATTGCTTACCTTCACAGTCGAAGCGGATTCGTCTTACAAAGGACAAGGAGGCGCTGAGGTCAAAGACAAGCCGTCAAAATGGACGCTTGAGGGGATTCAATTTGCCAACCTTAACATTAACAGCGGTAGTGACCTTGAAATTGCCGCGACATTTGCCTTTAGCCCTGCCTTTTCACTTGAAGCAAACATTTCCAGCCCTCTTCTAAATATAGCCATACCGGGTAGCGAAGGTTCCCAAGTAGGAAATCCGTTTGCTGCCGCTTCATGGCTTAATACAAAGGGCAGTCTGCTTGTCAACTTTAAGCCGGGAGCGGGCGCGGCGGAATAACCGCGGGCTTTTGGTTCAAGCGGCAAACGCGGGTAAAACGGTGCAATGCCCGCCTTTGCCGCCACACCGGTTTAACTTCCGTTAAACCGGTGTCCCTTTCGCAGAAACATACTTCTGCATCGCAATGCTTCCCATGGAAACATTGTTTTTACTTGTATTTACTAACGCGCCAGCCGCGTTGGTAAATACGCTATATCTAAATTGATTAGCCTTGCTATTCAATTTAGATATAGCCCCGCCGCCGGTTATGCCTGCGCTATGGACCGGCGGCGGCGGTACCGGGGATGTCAGCGGTGAACATCCCCGGTTTTTTTTTACTTGACAAACGCAAAACAATCTGCATAATAAACGATATGGCTATAAACGAGGCATTATTGGAACGGGCTTTTCATGTTAGCGGTCTGCAAACAGAAGATGAAACGGTAAATTTGGCTCTTGAAGAATTTATAAAGAAAAGAGCCATGGAAGATGTAATATCATTGTTCAACTCAGTTGAATATGATAAAGATTATGACTATAAAAAAT
>JAIROZ010000138.1 GCA_031257255.1 Spirochaetaceae bacterium
GGCGGCGTGTTCAGCGTTTCAAAAATCGCGCCTAAATGATACGCAAGGTCGCTGCCGTCAACGTTTGTCCGTTCCGCTATATATCTTTCAAATATTTTCTTTTCGTCAAATATGCCGGAGGCGTCCGCAAAAAGGCAAAACATAAGCCTGACAAGGTATGTTTCTAATTTCTGTCCCTCATATCCCGCTTCCTTCAGCGCGTCATGCAAATGCCCCATGCGTTCCGCCGCTTCTATATCAATTTTCCCGCGCCCCCGTATCTCGTTCCATGATAGCGCCATAACGCTGCTATTATAGCATTTAGTCCTTTTTTTTACACCCGCTTGCCGGCGGCTGCCGGAAGGCTGTGTGCTTCCTTAGTACCTCGCCGTAAAGGTTACCGAGTACGAGCGACCCGGCTGCGGGGAGTAGCGGCGGATTTCGTAGAGGGTGTCGAAAAGGTTTTCGCAGGCGGCGGAGGCGCTTAGGCGGGTGTTGAACTGAAAGACCGCTTTTAGACTGCATAAAAAGTACGCTTCCAGTTGTTCGCCGCCGTCTGCGCCGGTGTAGCGGGACGAGACATATTGCAGAGACGGAATGAACGAAAATACCGCGACAGGCGAAATGACGGCGTAGAGGTTTGCGGTAAGTTCGGGGTAATAACTGAGGGTGCTAACGCCTGACCAACTTTTGATGATGCTGTAGCGGTTCCACGAGAGAGAGCCGCCCGCGCTCAGTGCCGGATGGGGGGTGAACTTGAAGCCCGTTTCCGCGCCCCACATTGCCGTGCGGTCTATGTTCGTTGTGTAACTCACCGTTACCGCCGTGTAGCGCGGGTTTGGAACGCGGATTTCGGCTATCTTGTAAAAAATATCGCTGTAGTAGACCGCCGCGCTGGCGTTCAAGACAGCGGCAAAATTCCCGCGCCAGCCCAGTTCAAAATGATTGGCATATTCGGGGAGCAGGTTGGGATTCGGGCGTGATTCGCCAAAGCGTGTTGAATAGCGCTGGGACATCGTGGGGAAGTGGTTTTTTCGGGCGTATGTAACGCGGAGTTCATGCTGAGGGGTGAACGCGAAGAACGCGCCTGCCTGCGCCGCCAATAGCAGTTTGCTTTTTGAGGCGCTTATCGACTCGCCGCCAAGTTCGGCGGACATCTCATTCTGCTCGCCCCAAAATTCGAATGGCGTTACCGCGTCCAAACCGGCGGCGGCGGTAAAAGTCCACTTTTTGAACGGTTGCGTAGTCCATTCGGCGGCGGCTGACCATGTCGCCTCGTTGACGCGCACGCCGAGTTTGCCGCCGGTCAAGCCTTGGTGGAGGTCTTGGCGGTAATTTAACGCCGCCTCTAGTTTGTTCCAGCCGTTTATGTTCCACGCGGCTTGCGCCCTGCCGCCCGCCGTCCAGTCATCGTAGGCGGAAACAGGGTTGTGCATACCGAATTCATAGTTTGCCCAGGAACCGTAGTCTATCATTTCGTTATCGAATTTGGAAAAGTAAGCGTTTACATCGAGTTTGCCCCAATCCGGCTTCCACGCGGCATTAAAAATGAGGCTCCAGCGGTCGTAGCGGGGCCATTCCCAAATGTAGTAATCCTTGCCATTGACATCCGGCGGCGAAAAGCCCTTGTTGCTGTCCTGAAGCACCCAACTAAGCGAAATATCGAGGGCGTCCGCTTTGGCGGGTTTGTTGGAAGCGCCGGGTACGCCGGATTTTGCGGATGCGCCAAACGGCGTCCAGCCGGCAAGCGCGGTAAATTTTATGTCGTTGGAGTCCGACCAGAGGCGCTCTCCGCGTTCCTGCGGGTTGTCGCGGATGGGTGTAAAGGCGTCCGGTATGCGGAAGTGGTCTACGCCTCTGTACTGAAACACCGTCTTGCCATACCAGAGCGGATTTTTGACGCCGGCGCTTAACACTTCGTTGTTTGCGGCAAACTTGCCTAGAATATCGAAATCGAATCCTGATGTAATGCTTGCCTCGAAGGGTGCTTTGGGACGCGCCGTGCGCGTGATGATAGCGCCGCCCATCGTGTTGGGTCCTAAGAGGAGGGTGCTGTACCCTTTTTGGACGGTGATGTCTTCGAGGTCGCCTGTGAGCATACGCGCCGCGTCATTGTCGCCGCGGTAGGGATTTGCCATGGTAACGCCGTCCGCAAAGACGGGCATACTTTCCGAACCGAAGCCCCGCACACGGATGCCGGAATCGTTGCGCTGTCCACCGCCGGAAAGTATGACGCCGGGCACATCTCGCAGCGCCTCCCAGAGGTCGGCTGCGCCGCGTCTGTCCATATCTTCCCGTGTAACGGTATTGGGGTCGGGCTGCTCGCCAAACACCGTAATGCCTGATATATCATCGCCAAAGTCGGCGTATTCATCCGGCGATTGTTGCGCCGCCGGTTGCGCCGGCTTCCGTGCCGGCGCCTGCTCTGTCCCCTGAGCCGCGCTTTGCGCGCCGCTTTGAGCGCCGGCAGGCAGCGCGGCAAGAAATACGGCGAGGGCGGCAAGTGTTTTTTTCATGGTGTTGAAGTCCTTGAAAAAGCCGCATACCCCGGTCTCTCGGTTAAATCCGTGTAGTAATTCATATTATATTTCCGTATACTGAATTCTGGAGGCTAAGATGATGTTTGTTGCTGATACCGCTATTGGAATACCCGTTGTAAAAACGGACGCCGAAATTGATTGCCCTATTTGCGCCAAGCACACCGACCCCGAAACCGGGGAGTTGCGCTTTAACGCCGAGACCATTGCCGCCATCGAGGAAGGCAGGGCGATGATGCGCGGGGAAATCCCCGCGAACCGCTTTCACTCGTTTGAGGAGATGTGGGAAGAATTGGGGCTGTAAACCGTGCTTGAGCATCTTACCTTCCACCGCACCGGCTCTCACACCGATTTGTTTTAATCGTTTCATAAATACATCTGCTCACTGCGCCCTCGACCATACCTCGCCTATCAGTTTGAGCCGTCCGTCCAAAAAGTCCGGCGGGTCTAGCGGCAAATCATGGTCGTAGATGTATTCGGCAACCATGCGCCATGCCTGTACGCCGGTGTCCTGCCTTCGGTCTGAATAGAGATACGCGCCGTAGCCGTCCCCGCCATCGCAAAGATAACTCGATGTGATAATCCTGTATTCGCGGTTTGGGTCTACCCCCGCTCCGCCTATGGTAAGGTTTTCGAGCGTACCAAAACGCGGGTCTGTGCCGTAGGTGTAGTTTATCGTGTAGCGCACTTCGGCGGAGGACTGCCCGAACGCGCCGGTGCCGGAACCGCCGCCGCCATCGTGCCGGATGCTTGCCGCATATTGGTACAGTTCTATTACCTTTGCGCCCGACAGCACGATGATGGAAAACGCATCGCCCCCGCCGCCATAGTAGGCGTTCTTTAACTTTGTACCGGTGATGTTTGACGCTGTGGTTGTGATGTCTCCCCCGTCAATACCGGCGACAATAAGCCCGCCATTGTAGAAGGCAAAATCGAAGGTGTATTGCGGGTAATGTTCCCGCGCCCACCAGACAAGCGCGTCTCCAGTAAGATTGCCGAGCGCCGTCTCCTTTTTGCGGGCAAGCCTATCGCCATGCCCCGATTCCTCATTTACAAAGCGCGATACCGCCTTGCCATATATCGTGTTGTTATTGGTGTAAACCGGCTCAGACTTGGGGGCGGGAGTGCCGCTGCCCGCTGTTGCCGTGGCGCTTGCCGCATCGTTTCCCAAGTTTTGCGAGTTCCGCGCCACTACCCAGACATAGCCAAGCGCGCCGTTGGCAAAGCCGGTAACGGAATAAGTGTTGTCGCCTTCGGGGTTAGAGCCGAGTTTGGGGGCAAGGTTTTGGACGACAAGCGCCGCCGTTGCCGCGTTATCCACCGTGTTTTTGTAGACGGCATAACTGGAAGCGTTAGCCGCAGTTTGCCACCTAATGCTTAGCCGTTTGTTGCCCGGCGTAACAATAATCGGCGGCGGCGCTTGCGGGTCGCCCGGATAGACGGGGGCAAGGTTTTGGGCGGCGGTAAACGCGGAACCGCTCCCCGTATTTTTGGCGCGGAGACGCACATAGTAGAGGCTGTTATTGTCAAGACCGGTGATAAAAGTCCGCAAAGTGCTTGCGCCTACTTCCACTCTGTCCGGCGCTGTTTCCGGGTCAAAGGCGGCATTCGTACTGTAGGCAAGTTCGTAAGAGTAGACAGGTCCGCCTATGCCTTCGTTGGGGGCATCCCATGACGCGGTAAGCATTGTGTCGCCGGCTTCAAGGGCAAGACCTGTAGGTATTTCGGGGCGGCGCAGCGGCGTCCCCACAGCCGGTTTTTCGCTATAGTCGGAAATGCCGATAGAGTAGACGGCTTTTGCCCAGATGTAGTACGGCTTGCCGTTAGCAAGTCCTGTAAGGGTAATCTGAATGAGGTTTGTATCGTTGATGCTAACCGCGTCGGTAGTCCATTCTTCCCTTGTGCCTTCTTCGGCGGTAGCGACATACACTTTGTAATCTATTGCGCCTACAACCTTTGTCCAGCGTACATTCAACTGGCTTTCGCCGGCAGTTACGCTGAGCGGTCCCGGCGGGACAACTATATTCGGGTCGTCCTCCGGCGCCGTTTCGTTTTCGCATGAGGCGAAAAATACTGATACTGCCAGCGCCGTCAGCGCCAGTGCCGTAATTTTGTTTTTAGTGTTTAATAATTTCATATCATTCTCCTTAAATGATTAAGTTGCCGCCATTTGACAGGGAGCGGCATCCCGCGTATAATCGAACTCATGATTGCTATAGAACAGACCGTTGAAATTCCCGCCAGCCGCAGGCTGGTTATTGATGTGCCGCTGGAAGTTCCGGCAGGACGGACAATTCTCGCCTTTATACCGGTGCCGGCAGAAAAAGACCGCGCCGGAAAACCCAAACTGCCGCGTTTTACGAAAGAGCAGATTGAGGAATGGTCAAAATCGCCGGATATACAGGCACTTGTCGGCGCTATTGATAGCACAGGGCTTCCCCCCGACATTACCATGAAGGATATTCGGGAAATGCGCCTTGCGGAAAAATACGGCGTATGAAAATCCTGGTTGATACCGCCTCCCCCATTCCGGCTGTTATGCCGGAAGAATTGCTGAATATCGTTAGTTACCGCGCATAAAGATGCCATAACTGTTTCGTAATCCATCTCTCTCCTCCTTTACCTCTTTACAATTTGCCCGCTGGTAATTGTGTACGCTGTGAGCGGCACGGGTGGGAAAAATGGGCTTGGGGGGAGGGCGGGCAGCCCGTTATATGAGACGACATTGTTGTCTTGCAGTGGAGTCCCGCCGATTTGCGTCAGTGTTGTAACAAGACGCCCCAGTGTTACCGGCACATTCCGCGTGGGACCGCTTAATATCGTGCGCTCGGCGGCGCTGGCGTTTGCCAAATAGTCTATGTTTAACAGCGGAAAATAGATGATTTCGTTAGAAGCCATGCTGCTCGCTTGAAAAGTAGTGATAGCTGTGCCGCTCTGAGTAAATGTCCCGTCCCCCGTTACGGTAAAAGTCCAGTTGCCGGTATCTGGAATTTCCAGCGTTATATTGTAGGTTTTTGGGTCTCCCGTAGTTGGAACAACGGTGAATTGCGCCTGCCATGTGCCAAGCGCCGTATTGGTTGGCGCGCTTGCTAACGGCGTATAGTTGGCAAGTGTAAGTTTTTTTTGATAAGACAAATCCGAAATACCTGTATTTGCGCCCGAACCTATCGAACAAACAAGACCGCCGGCGGTGTTAAAGATGGAAAAACTATTGGCAGTTGCCGCGCTTGTGGTTTTAAGGTGTCTTCCGGTGGCTATCGTCATATCCCCCGTGCCGATGTCGATAACAAGCGGGGCTGCCGGTTTGTAATCCGCGCCGGTTTCCAGCACCGCGCTTTTATTGGGATAAAGCGATACAACTCTGACCAATACCAATTCCAGACTGTTTGTGGTGTCGCTTTTTTCCAAAAGGACGAAGTTTTCCGGCGATATACCGGATGCCTCAAGCGCATTCCGCGCCGCTTCGGATATTTCGGATATATTCGCCGCGTTTGCTATGCGGGGGATAGCCGCCTCGCCATCCATTATGATTTTTTGAGAGTTACCGACATAAACCGCGCTCCCCTGCGCATACTGAAAGCCATCAATTTCCGCCAATATCGTTCTGTCTTTTGTGTTTTTGAGAATGAACGCGGCGTTCCGCTCTATGCGGCTCTTATCCATAATTTTGATGGTGTTGACATAGTCCCCACTGGGGTATATAAAGATGCCCGCGCCGACAGCGGCTTGATAAGCCGCGCAGATGTTATCGCTTACCGAAGATTCGTCATGCATTTCAAAGATGTTGTTAGAATATGATATGTACACCCCGCCGCCTCTGGAATTTCCATTTGTAAATGTTTCTGCTGCGTTTAACTGTTGTATTGCGCGGTTTTCTTTTATAGCGGACTTATCGCGCATTATAAAAATCGCGCCGCCTCCAAGCTCAACGCCGCCGCCATTCGCCATAGCACCGGTTGTGGAGGGCTTGTATGCCCATTCGTTACCGCTTATTTCGGAATTGCCGTACATTCTGAATGTGGCGCTCTGTACACCTACGCCGCCGCCCGCGCCGTTGCCTTCTATGCGGCAGTTCGTTACCTTCGCGTCATCCTTCATTATGCAGATAGTCTCGCCGTAGTTGCCGCCTGTTGTTGGACCGTTCAACCGTATCGCAATTCCGCCGCCGCTAACTGAGTTGCCTTTCGCGGCGCAGTTTGTTATGAGCGCTGTCTTTTCCAGCGTCAACTGCCCGCCGGAGTAAACCGCCGCGCCGCCGCCCATAGGCGCTGAACAGCCTGAAATTTCCGCGTCTTTAATAACCGCTTGTCCGTTGTAGGCAACGGCAAGCCCGCCGCCATAGACTGTGGATGTATCAATAAAAGCATTGTTGATGATTCGCGCTCCGCCGGAAAGGGTTAAAGTGCCGCCTTCGACCAGCACAAGCGGGGCGGTATTGTCCAGCCCGTTCCGCGCCGCGCTGATGCCTTCCAGCGTTATATCGCCGTCAACTTCCAGCGTAACGCCGCGCCCCACATAGAGCAGAGCGCCCCGGTCGGTTGCCGCGTAACTAACGCCGCCGCCGCCTGTCCGTTTTAGGGCAAGCGTTTTGCGGTCTTCGCCGGAATTCCGCAGGCGCACGGTAATGCTCGTTTCGCCCGTGTACTCGAAACAGCCCGCCGCGCCGATATTTTTTACAAAAGATGCATTCAGCCGCCGCGCCGCCGGAGTAAGCCGCAAAAGCGCCGCTTCGTACCGGGCAAGGTCTATTTCGAGGACATCCCCCGATTCGGCATTGACCGCAAAGTCCTCAAGCCGTTCCGCAAACGCCGCGCTGTCCCGCGCCGTTACCGCCGGGTCAAGCGGCTGCTTAACCGTATTCTCCTCGCTGCCGTCATCCCCCGAAGGGTTGCCGCAGGCGGCGAACAGACTGATTAGTCCGAAGACCGCTAGTAATGTGATAAAATTTTTCGTTTTCATATCGTTGTTTCTCCTTGAAATGAGTGGACAGTGGACAGTGGGCAGTGGACAGCATCAGTTCTGGAAGGAAATCAAACACTAACGCCGATAACATTGTCAGTACTGATATTCCAAACTGAACTACTGTTCACTGTTCACTGTTCACTGCTCACTGTTGCTTGATTCTCCCGTCCGCGCCTATTTCGTGGGTTGACGAAATGTCGGTGGACTTGAACTGATAATAGTCCGCGCTCGATATTGTGCTGTTCAGTTCGACGAACCGCCCAAGCGTGAATCTGCCGGGTAACGGCGGATAAACTAAAGCGCTGGACTGCCAAAAGAGGATGCGCCCGCCTTCATCTATGAATTTTTCTACGGTGCCGGAGGGAAGCGCGTCTTTCGATACTATGTCGATGATGATAGGCTCGCTTCCGGTTAATTCCCCCATAAAAAGCACCGGCGCGTTCTGGTGGTTTGTCGTGCCTTTTGCTGTGGTGCTGTAAAATTTTGCCGCTACCGTGTTGCGCGAGTCTTCTTTATCGTCCGTATCGTCCGTGCTGTCCGTCTGCGCGGGTATACTTGCCGTGCCGGAAATGTAGAGCTGCGCCGGGCTGTCCCCGCAAAGTATCGCGCTTCCATAGCCGTAACCGGCACCCGCCGGAGTGCCGGCGGTATTCGCGCTTATTACGCCGCCGCTCATATACAGGGGGCTTTCCAAATATATGCCGCCGCCGGCGCTTTCGCTTGCAGATGTCGCCGTCCGTTGAGCGCCGGCTGCTTCCTGCGTTATCGTGCCGGCGCGGGCAAAGTTCCCGGTAATTTCACCGCCGGTCATATACATATTGGACGCCTGCATAATGAAAACACCGCCGCCATGCGCGTATATATTCCTGCTCGTGTATACCCCAGTGTAGTTCCCGCCCTGCGCGATGTTGCCGGAAATATGCCCGCCATCCATATCAAAGACGCCGGTTTTTGTAAAAATGCCGCCGCCGCAGGCGTAAAGGGTAGATGTACCGGTGTCGGATGAGTCTCCGCCCCGCGCAAGGTTGCCGCGGACATGGGCATCTCCACGCAGGCGTAAATAAGCGATGTTAATGTAAATGCCGCCGCCTTCAGAATAGCCGGCGGCAAGGGCGCTGTTGTTTTCGACCTTTGCGCTGTCTTCCACCAGGACTGAAACACCGTTTACGGCACATATACCGCCGCCCAGCGCCTGTCCGTGCGTGTAGGTTCCCTCAACACCGGCAATGTTGCCGCGAACAACCGCGTTTTCCCGCAGGATAACTGTTCCCGAAGTAGTTGAGTAAATGCCGCCGCCTTCAGAATAATAATTTTGCGGGGCGCTGCCTGCTGTGTTCCCGGTTACAACGGCGTTGCCTGTAAGTTCGACAGCGCTGTTGTTCGCGTAAATGCCGCCGCCCAGCGTGGACGAATATAGTCCGCTTGCGATGGTCATATTGCGGTCAATTTTAGCGTCATCACGCATAACAAGGCTTGCGCCGATTAGCGCTATGCCGCCGCCTTGCGCGTTGACGCGCTCACCCGTTTGCCTGTTGGTATTACCGGTAATCCGCGCCTGTCCGGTCATACGCAGCACGCCGCCGGAATTTACCGTTACCAGCGCCGCGTTGTTGTCCGCGCCGTCCGCCGCTTCGTTTAAGCCGTCCAGCGTTATCCCGTCCAGAGTGAGTATCACCCCCTCGCCGACTGTAAAGAGCGAGCCTTTTTCCGCCTCCGTCCACTCATCGCCAGATTTGGCAAGGGTAATCGTTTTGACGGTAGTTCCACCGTTGAATAGTGTTACCGCGACCGTTTTAATGCCGCTAAAGGTAAAATCGCGCTTGCTTATCGCAATGCGTTCTCCCTCAAACGCGCTCAGGTCTATGCGGTAATCCGTCAAATCCTCCAGCGCTTTCTCTGCCTCCGGCTCCGTCAACGCCAGAAGCGCGTCCAGCGCCTCCTCCAGCGTCTCTCCGGGCAGTACCTCTTGTTTTAGGAACGGCGTTTTCGTTTCTGCTTCCGGTTCCGGCGGCAGACTCCCGCCGTCCGTACCGTTGTCGCAGGCGGTAAGGATGATGCCCACCGCCATTGCCGCCGCAATGAGGGCGGCAAAATTTCTTGTTGTTTTCATATATGCCTCTTATTGATTTCTCCCTCACTCTAAAGTGTTGGAATACGCCATGACGCCGTTCGCGTCGCCCGCGACAAACTTACCGCCGCCGTAGGCTATGCTGAAAATTGTCATGGCGCTGAATGAGCCGGTTATCAGCGCCCATGTTTCGCCGCTTGTCGATTGCGCCATTTTGCCGCTCGCGCCAACCGCGACAAAGCATCCGCCGCCGTAAGCCGCCGCCCGGATAGCGCTGGTACCGAATTGACTGGTTGTTACCGCTATCCATGTTTCGCCGTCTGCCGAATATGCCATCTTCCCGCTTGCCCCGACCGCGAGAAATTTACTGCCGCCGTAAGTTACGCCGTAAATGGTGCTTGTGAATTGAGTGGTTGTTACCTGCGACCATGTTTCGCCGTCTGCTGAATACGCTATTTTTCCGCTTGCGCCAACCGCGACAAATTTAGTGCCGCCGTAGGCTACGCCGTAAATAGCGCTGGTAGCGAATTGAGTGGTTGTTACCGACGACCAAGTTTCGCCGTCTGCCGAATACGCTATTTTTCCGCTTGCCCCGACCGCGACAAACTTACCGCCGCCGTAGGTTACGTCGTTAATGGTGCTTGTATCGAATTGGCTGGTTGTTACCGGCGACCAGGTTTCGCCATCTGCTGAATATGCCATTTTGCCGCTCGACCCGACCGCGACAAACTTACCGCCGCCGTAGGTTACGCCGTTAATGGTATCGGTATCGAATTGGCTGGTTGTTACCGGCGACCAGGTTTCGCCGTCTGTTGAATATGCAATCTTGCCGCTATCCCCAACCGCGACAAACTTACTGCCGCTGTATGCTGCGCCGTAAATAGGGTAGCCGCCTAATGGAGGAACGGCTGCCGCCGTCCATTCTTCGGGTCTGGGAGGAACCCAGTTGGCATTTAAGGTGATGTTTCCGGTTACAACACCGGTATCAAAGTCCCACGGGCTGCCGGAGAATCCGGGGTCTATATACCAGCCCTCCAGACTATTGCCGGGCTTGATTACACGCCCCGGCGAGGCTGCCCTGTAACCCTCCGGTACGCTCTGGGACGGTACCTCCGTGCCCTGTACCGTTGTGCCGCCATTGCTATTAAATGTTACGGTGTAATCTGTAAGCCACTTGGCATATAAAGTTATGTCCGCTGTTACAAGATTTGTGTAAAAGTACCACTTTGTAGTAAAGGTATCTTCTTTATACCAGCCTTCCAATACTGTATGACCGGTTTTGCTTACACCGCTTGGCGCGGCTGCCAAACCGTCTTCGGCTATGGTCTGGCTCTCCACCGGGGAGCCGCCCTCGTTGCTAAAGGTAATGGTGTATGCCGGCACCCACCTGGCTTTTAGCGTCTTATCGGCATTTATGATACCGGTATCTTTGCTAAAGTACCATTTCATGTCGCCGTTGAACCAGCCGCTAAATGTCTTGCCGTCTTTTTCCGCAACGCCGGGGTCGCTTGCTTTGCCGCCCGCCGCTACTCGCTGAGGCGCTACACTCGCCGCCCCTGCTACCGTCCCGCCATCCAGGTCAAAAACAACCGTGTAGTATGTGCGGGTGTCCTCCGGCCCGCCGCCCTCGGTATCGCAGCCGGTTGTGCATAAAAGCGCTATTCCTAGCGCTAAGCACACCATGAATTCCTTAGGGGTAGGGCTAAGGTTTGATTTTCGTGGGGGGGGGGGGGCGCGGGCCCCGGGGCGGGCGGGGTGATGTGGGCGT
>JAIROZ010000173.1 GCA_031257255.1 Spirochaetaceae bacterium
AAGAAGGCGGTGCTATCGGAGATACGCGCTGCCTGCTGCATATTATGGGTAACGATAACGATGGTGTAGTTATGTCTAAGTCCGGCAAGCAGTTCTTCGATTTTCCCGGTAGAGATGGGGTCGAGCGCGCTTGTAGGTTCATCGAGGAGGAGGGCTTCTGGGGAGACGGCGAGGGCGCGGGCAATGCAGAGGCGTTGTTGTTGACCGCCGGAGAGACCGGGCGCGGGTTTTTTCAGGCGGTCTTTTACTTCGTCCCAGATGGCGGCGTCCCGCAAAGAGCGTTCGACAATATCGTTCAGTTCGGAACGCGCCGTAATGCCGTGTGTCCGCGGACCAAAGGCGATGTTATCGTACACGCTCATTGGGAAGGGTGCGGGTTTTTGAAAGACCATACCCACTCTTTTACGGAGGAGGTTGATGTCGATATTTCCGTAGATGTCGATACCAAAAAGTTTGACAAAGCCTTTAATGCGGCAGCCTTCTACAAGGTCGTTCATCCGGTTGAGGGTGCGCAGCAGCGTACTCTTACCGCAGCCGGATGGACCAATAAAGGCGGTAATATGATTTTGCCGCAGACGCAAGTAAACATTCTTTAACGCCTGCAATTCACCATAAAATAAATTCAATTTTTCAATTTCAAAACAATACATATTTAAGATTCCATATATTTAGTGGACAGTGGGTAGTGGGTAGTGGGTAGTGGGTAGTGGGTAATTGCCGGTTATCGGTTGCCGGTTGTTCAGGGCGATATATCTTACCTACCGCAGATAGCACCGTTATAACCGGTATATCGGACAAAACACTACTCACTACTCACTACTCACTACTCACTACCCACTAAAACTGCAATACCAGACAAAAATCTGTCCACTGTCCACTGTCCACTCACCTGTCCACTCACCTGCCCACTGTTTTCGCCAATGCTCCCGCAACGGTATTGATACCGATAACGAGGAAGAGCAGGACGGCGGCGGCGGCGTAAGCTTCGCCGGTGTGCAGACCTTCGCTGGAAAGAGCGTACACATGGACAGAGAGCGTCCGCGCCGACTGAAGCGGATTTGACGGCACCTGCGCGACCGTGCCTGCCGTATAGATGAGCGCCGCCGTTTCGCCGGCTATGCGTCCTATCGCAAGGATGACACCGGCAAGTATGCCCGGCGCGGCGGCGGGCAGCACCACATAAAAAACCGTGCGGAGCCGTCCCGCCCCCAGACTGAACGAACCGAGCCGCCAGTCATCAGGGACGGAGCGAAGCGCCTCCTCAGTTGAACGGAGTACAAGCGGGAGTATCATCAAACTGAGAGTGAGGCTTCCCGCGATAACCGAAAAGCCCATCCCCAGAAAGTTCACAAAAAAGAGCATTCCAAAAAGCCCGTACACCACAGACGGTATGCCGGCAAGCGTTTCGGCGGTTATGCGGACAAGCGCCGCCAGTTTGTCGACTATGCCGGCAAGCCGTCCTTTGAGCACCGCGAAGGGGCTTGCAAAGGCATAGATATACGCGCCGATTTTTTTGCGCTTGCGGGTGCGAACGCGGAGTACCGGTTTTGTCCGCCGCATTGCCCCGCGCCGCGTGTACTCAACCAGCCAGACGGCGGCAAATATGCCGAGCGGCGCCGCTATCGCAAGCGAGAGCAGCGTTACGATGATGGTCGAGACGAGAGCAGGCAGGAGCGAGGCGTTTTCACTCGTATAAACGGGCGCGAAAAGTCCGGGGCGTATATGCGGGATGCCTTTTACAAGGATAAAACCCGCTATATATAGGAAGACCGCGCCGCTTGCGCCGGCGGCAAGCCAGACTGCCCAGCGGAGGAGGTTTTCGGAAAGTTTGAAGGACGGTTTACTAATGTCCAATTTTTGCAAGCGGGCAAATCCGCTAAATTTAATTCTTTGCATTGTTCCTCCGGGTAAGCGCCGAAAAACTGATATTTAGCAGCAGAATGAAGATGAAGAGCACAACGCCTGTGGCTATGAGCGCTTCGCGGTGCAATCCTTCGGCATAGCCCATTTCCAGAACGACATTCGCTGTTAGCGTCCGCGCCCCTTTGTTAAGTGAGAGGGGCAGCCGCGCCTGATTTCCGGCAACCATGATAACAGCCATCGTTTCGCCCACGGCGCGTCCTAAGCCCAGTATGGCGGCGGCGAGCAGCCCGGACTTAGCGGCGGGCATCACAACGCCGAATACCGACCGGTAATGCCCCGCGCCGAGCGACCGCGCCCCTTCGTAGTACTCAGGCGGCACGGCGCGGAGGGCGCTCTCGCTTATATTCGCCGTTACCGGCAAAATCATAATTCCGAGGAGTATTCCGGCGGAGAGGACGCTATTCCCAAGGAAAGGCACTACCGCCATCATCCCGAAAAATCCGTAAACTACGGACGGCACGCCAGCCAAAAGTTCGAGCGCGGGTTTGGCGGCGCGGTATAGGCGTTTTGGACAGGAGAGGGCGAGAAAGACCGCGCTCAATATGCCGAGCGGCATACCGAGGAGCAGCGCCAGCGCCGTTACGAGCAGGCTGCCCGCTATCATCGGGAAGATACCGTACAACGGCGGAATGTCCGTAGGCGACCATTCTTTGCCCAGAAGAAACGGAACCGCTCCTATCTTCGCTATGGCGGGAATTCCGCTGCCTAGTAGGAAGGCGCATATCAGAACAATGGCGACAATGGAGACAGAAGCCGACACAAAGAATAAGCCGGCGGCAAAACTCTCCCGCAAATTTACCGCTTTGCTTTCGGCGGTAAGTCCGAAAGCCGCCAGCGTTTTGTTTCCTCCGGCTATGGACTTCATTGCCCCGCCTCTTCCCAGCGTGTTAAGCGCCCTGTATAAATCGCCTTAACAAGTTCCTTGTTAAGCGCGGAAAGGGGATTTTCGTTGTTTACAATAACGGCGATGCCGTCTGTGGCAATTTGAATGGGACGCGCCTTTTCTTTTTCGGCGGGCTTTAGTTCACGGCTTACCATCGCAATGTCGCAAGCGCCTGCCGCAAGGCTTACCAGTCCGGCGGACGAATCGCTTTGCTGAATTTCGATTACCGCGCCGCTTTTTTGGGCAATGTAGGCTTCGCGCAATTTTTCCATTACAGGCGTTACCGATGACGAGCCTGCCACGACAACTTTGCCCGTAACGGCGGCATCCGCAGACCAAGCGCCGGCGCTTTCGAGCGGTATGTAGCCTTTGCCTACAACCGCCTGCCCTTCAGCCGAAAGAATGAAGGCGATAAAGTCCTCCGCAAGCGGATTTGCCGCACCGCCGGCATCGTCTTTAACGGCGATGTAGAATGGGCGGGCAATGGTGTACTTGCCTTGCCGGACATTTTCGGGTGTGGCATCCGCGCCGCCAATGGCAAGCGCCTTGACCGTGCTGTTAAGCGAGCCGAGCGAGATGTAGCCAATGGCATACTTGTTCCCGGCGACATTGCCCATCACGATGTCCGTCTGACGGGCAACGACCGCTTCCTTTGTGGTAAGGTCTTTGCGCGTCCCGTCAGCATTCTTCATCTCGATTTCAAAGAGTTCGATGAACGCCCCCCGCGTTCCCGAACCATCCTCCCGCGAGATAACCGTAATTTCGGTTTTTGCCTCGAATGCGGGTTTTTTCGGGGCGCATGCGGCAAATGTTGCCGTAAGAACCGCCGCGATAACGGCGGCGGCAGCCGCAGCGCCAGCCGTCTGAATAAAAAGTTTAGTTTTCATAACCTCACTATAAAAGGCGCATATATAATTCTTTTGGGGGGAATGTAAAATGAAGGTAAAATTTTGAGGGGAAAGCCCCTCCTACCCGCCCCGTCAGCGCGTAGTCAACAGACTGACGGCGCGGGGGTTTATGCCGGGGAAGTCCCTGTGCGGCGGCTGGCAGCCGTCAACATCACACAGCGGAGTATGGCGTTTAATCTTGTCTGATAGCCTTTCCCGCCGCTTTTGAGCCATGCCACAATGTCCGCGTCCAGTTTGCAATTTACATTTACCTTTACGGGCTTGTACATTGCGCGGGGAACTCGCGGTACAAGACTTGAAAGGTCTGTCATTCTGGGAATATCCGAGTAATCAATATCCTCGTCTTTTATAGCGCGAACCCTGTCCCATTCCTCTTTGCTTATTTTGGGAATTGTTTCCCATGTGTAACTAACCATTGCCATAATAACCAAACCTCATTTGAATTTTATGGCGCGATGGCGCTTTCCGCAAGGTTTTATGACGGCGGCGGCATTGTGCGCCGTTTTGAGCGCCGGGGTGTGCGTTAGAAAGTAATACTAATTATCTATATAACCCCTTCCCTTCCCGCTACCTATTGCGGCGGTACTTTACCAGCGCGGAAAGCGTACCACTACGATACCTGACCCCCCATTGCCGCCGTCATAATTACCACTTGTTGTCCTCCATGCGCCATTGCCGCCGTTGCCGGTGTTGTCCGCGCCACTCAATGCGGGACGAGCATCATCATTCATCGCTCCCTTGCCGCCTTTGGCATACATTATATTTCTTCCGGTAATATCACAATTTCTTCCTGTTCCGCCGAAGTAACCGCTCGCCGCCCCTCCTGCGCCGCCGCCGCCGCCGCCGTAACCGGAAATGCTACGCGAGCCATTCGCGCCGGCGTTGCCATACTCTGAACCAAGTTTCCCAGTACTCTCCCCGTTACTTTTTGCGCCGCCGCCGCCGCCTGAACCACCCGAGATGGGAAAACCGGCAGCAGCATCTCCGCCGCCATAGCCGCCCCCCGGCACAGTTATTATGCTGCCAAATGATGAATCCCCGCCTTTAGCGCCCATATAATTAGGGTATGCCGTACCGCCCAGCCCACCGGCACCAACAGTTACCGCATAAGACGATGCAGACAAAAGGCAGGCTGCATTGTAATAGTAACCGCCGGCACCTCCTCCGCCGGCAAATCCCATTTGGGTATCCCTTTCGTTCCCGCCTGCCCCGCCGCCGGCGACCACAAGCAGCCGGGCATTAGCGGGAACGTCACCACTAAAAGCAAGCGTTCCGCTTGCCGTAAAAGTATGTATCTCGTCCCATATTCCCGCAGAAGAAACAAAAGAAATCTTGCCGCCGGATGCCCGCGCCATCGAATAAAATTCATCTGCCGGGTGGTCAAATGGATGGTTAAATGCCGGCTCAAATACCGCCCATTGCTCGTCCGTCATTTGCGAAGGACGCTTGAACGCAAAAAAGCGTTTGTTTTCGGCAGTGTAAGTACTTGTGCTGAATATAAGCACTTCAAGCGCTTGAAGTTCATTACCGGCAGAGAAAAAGCCGTCTTCATTTATAATTATGTTGCCCTGATATTCTATCTCCGCCGTTAAGCCGCTTACCGTATTCCCGCCTGCGGTATATGAGGGCGGGTAGAGTATGCCGTCAATCAGAATTTTGCCGCCTTGCAAAAATACAGAGTCCCCGCGCTCAATTACCGCCCTGCCGGATATTTTTAATTCCGAATTGCTTAGATAAACAGCCCCTTCGCTGTACCGGTTGCCGCGTATGCTTCCTTCCCCCATAGAAAGATATGCAGACGAACCGTGAACCGCCGCCGCGCCGCCTGCTTTAGCATAATTTTGGCTAATCTCGCCGCCATTTATTGTTACAGACAGAGTTGCGCCGCTTTCCTTGTAGGCATACAAACCGCCGCCCCACGATTTAACCGCCGCCGCCAAAACAGAAGAAGCGCAAAAATTTATTTTTCCGCCGTCCATAGTAAAGCCGCCGTTTGTTATGTAAACGCCGCCCGCGACATTCCCCGTGCCGGTATCTCCGGCGGTATTGTGGTTTTTGGTAAGCATAACGCCGTTTTTAAGCGTAAAAGTCCCGCCGTTTACCCAAACCAGAGCGCCGGTCGCCGTTTTGCCGCTGTTTACCACTCCCGCATCCGGGCTGCCGCCCGCCCATACCGCGCCGCCATCCAGCGTCAGGTTTCCGCTAAGCGTTAGGGACGCGCCGCTTTCCACAAGAAAAAAAGAGCCGAAAGCCGAAGTCCCGCCGCGCCGGATAACGCGGGGGGCTGCCTCTTCACTATCCGAATACAGTTCTATGTGTTTTCCGCTTGCAAGCGAAATTCCGCTTGTAAGGTCGATATTTTTGAGCAGTGTAATAACATCCTGATTATTCGCCTGAAACCCGGCGGATGCCGTTATAGCCGCCTGCAAACTTGTGTAGTAGCGCTCGCAAATCCGGCTTGCGTCAAAACGCATACAGACGGCATTCTCCATATTCACCGTAATCGTAAGAGGCTGAGGTTCCCCGCCGCCTATAATGCCGGCGCTTATGTCCCCCAGCGTGAATATCAAATTCTGTCCGCCTGCCATGCTCGAATCGAAAGGACTTATTCCGTCAAAGCCGGAAAAATTTTCGGTCGAGGGTGTAATACCGTTAAATGCTGTCCAGCCATCGCCGGATGCCGAACTTTCCCAGCGTTCCGCCGTTTTACGGAACCAAATTTTGCTGCTGTCTTCATAAATAACTATGTACTGAAAGCCCGTTAAATCGAGAGCGCTATCCCCCGTATTGTAAGCGGTATTATCTATCCAATTTTTTACCTCTACGGCAGAGGCGCTAATTGCCGATTGCGCGGTTATCGTGGTATTACCCGGAGGCATCTCAAATACTAAACTCCCGCCGCTCTGCGTAACGCCCGTTGTGCTGAGCCCCGCCGCCTCGTAGTTTCGCTTTTCTTCTTCGGTATAGAGCCCCGGACCGGTAACGCTGTTTTTGCCCGCATCGTACCATGTATAGTTTACGGAGTCCGCGCTAAAGGTATTGTCAAAGGTTATGGTAATGGAATCTCCCCGGCGGGCATTTATGCTTGCGCCGCTCTTCCCCGTACGCTCATTATGCAGACTAAGAACACCCGGTTTTAGCGATATTGCGGCGCTAACCATGTAGTCCGCCCATTCAAAACGGGCATCTAATTTTATACTTCCTGCCGGCATAATAAAATCAAACTTGCCGTCTATTCCGCTATTTAGCGGAATGGGAATTCTATTGTCATCGCAAATATAGGCAAGTTCCACAAGCGCAAAACCATAATTGGGCTCGGCAAATAATTGCAGTTGCTCGCCTTCATCGGCAAAAAAAACGCTGGCGGCGGCGGAACCTGTTTCTATCTGCCTGCCGTTAAGCGTTTCTTTAGGAGCATCGTACGGCTCAATCATATACATTCCGGTAAGTCCGCCTGCCTGTACCACAATAAGCCGCAGCAACGCCCGCGCCGTTCCACCCTTAACCACTACCCAAGTATCTATGTAGCCTATGGTTCCGGTATCAAAATCAGTAAGGATAAGCCTGTCCGCTTCCAATTCAATTTCCGCGCCGTTTGCCGCCTTGCCCAACGCTTTAATGCCTTCAAGGTTGTATTCAGTTTCGCCAACTTCGTAGGCTATGCGTTCCGGTTTGTCGATGATTTCCAAATAAACTATAGCGGCGGCATTATCTATTGTTTGTTTTATCATATCTGGTACATTAGGAGTACTGCACGAGGTTATTGCTCCACAGAGAAAAATTACCGCTAACATATAACGCCGCTTTAGTTTCATACAAAAAGAATACCCCTTTTATAGTTTATAGTCTATATCAAAGATGATAATCTCCGCCGGACGCCTCAAAATGAATAAGCCGCATAATATCGGCGCGGATAGCAAGATAGTCCTTGGAAAATTGGGTGCGGTCTGATTCATCCCCGCTTATGTGGTAAGTAAAAGCAGTTTGATACTCCTTTAATATGCGTCCGGGACGCGCCGACATAACCAGAACCCGCGTGCCCAAAGAAAGCGCCTCGTCAACATCATGAGTGATGAGCAGGAATGTCCCATGGTTCTGCGACCAAATATTACGGGTAAGTTGCTGCATGTTCGCCCGTGTAATGGCGTCCAGCGCGCCAAAAGGCTCGTCCATTAAAACTATCTTGGGATTATTTACAAGGACGCGGGCAAGGCAGGCGCGCTGACGCATTCCGCCGGAAAGTTCGTAGGGTTTGTGGTTCATAAAATCTCCCAGCCCTACTTCTTCAAGGCATTTACCGGCAAGGCTATGTACAAGCGTCTTGTCCATCTTCCGCAAACGGAGTCCGAATTCAACATTCCGCCGTACATTGAGCCAGGGGTACAGAGTCGGCGTTTGAAACACCACTCCCCGGTTCCAACTGGGTCCCCGTATCGGCTTTCCGTCTACCAGCGCCTTGCCGGAACTGTGAACGGCAAAACCGGCAACGATGTTGAGCAGTGTACTCTTGCCGCAGCCTGAGGGACCCAGAAGGCATACAAATTCCCTCTGTTTGATGTTGAGGTTTATGTCCCGCAGCGCTTCAACTGTGGAACCGCTTTGATAAACAAGCCCAACACCGGACAGAGAGATAACCGGAACCGGTTCTGACATAAGTTACTTTCCCAGCAGAAGTTCAATATAGTGGGGGTTGACCGCTTTTTGAAAAATACCGATGTCCGGGGCTTGGGCTATCGTCTTTTGGGTTACGAGGAAGTCCGCAGTCTTCTTTAGCGCCTTGGCAAAATCGCCGGGAACCGCCGATGTGCCAAAATAGGCGTTCCCTAGTTGTTCTTCCGCGCTTAGCCAAATATTGCCCCTGAGTTGTTGTTCGCTTTCCTCAACCGAAATTGAAAAGTAACGGGCAAGGGCGGCGGCTGTGCCGTTAAAGTCCTTCCGGTATTCCCCTTGGGTTTTTGAAAGCGCCGAGAGGTAATTGGACACCGCCTGCGGGTATTTTTTGCCAAAGTCCCGGTTGACAATTTCGATGTCGGCGGTAATAACGCCCTGCAAGGCAAGGTCTTCGCTGCTTAGCAGGAGTTTGCCGTCCTCAAGCAATTTGGCAAGCACCGGGTCCCAGACATACGCCGCGTCAATATCGCCTCTGCTCCACGCCGCGTATATGTCCTTAGGCTGCATGTCGAGCAATGTAACTGCCGAAGCGGGAACGCCGTTGAGGGCAAGGGCGCTCAAAAGGCTGTAATGACCGGTCGAGCCAAAGGGGGTGGCGGCTTTTTTACCCGAAAGTTCCGCTACACTGGTGATGTTTGCCGCATTCCGAACCGCCAGAGCCTCCGACTTGCCCAAAATCCCGTGAATCCATATCACCTCCACCGGCAGATTGTTGGCAATAGCCGTTGTCGCCGGGGTAGTCCCCATAAGCGCAAGGTCTACGCTGCCGGATACCACGGCGTTCACCGCGGCGGAGCCCGAATCGAACTCCAGCAGGTTCACAGGAACTCCCAGGGAATCAAAATATCCCTTGGCTTTGGCTACATTCTCGTCATTCGGCATCTGTTGGGTGCCGATATTGACCCGCTCCGGCAGCGCCGCGGGAGTCCCGCCCCCGCTTTTCTTGGCGCAGCCTGAAAAGCTGACCAGCAGGCTCAAGCCGGCGGCAGCCATCCATAGTTTTGTCTTCATATTATCTCCTAAAAATACCATTGCAAAAATTCAGTTGTAATGGCTTATTTCATTCATTGCCCTTCCAGAATACAACGGCTTTTTCTACGCATCGTATCAGTCTGTCGAGGGCGATTCCGGTAATGCCCATAATGAGGATGCCCAGAAAGATGATGTCGCTGCGCAGGTAGCGGCTTGCGTCAAGCACAAGCCAGCCTATGCCGGAAACAGCGGCGACCATCTCGGCGGCAACAAGAGTCGTGTAAGCGACTCCAACGGCGGTGCGGATGCCCGTAAAAACATCGGGCAGCACCGCCGGAAAACTCACCAGAAAAAATACCTGCCCGGCGGATGCCCCAAGGCTCCGGGCTGTGTCGATATAGCGCCGGTTGACCTTCGGTATTGCCGAAGAACAGGAAACGTAAATAGGCGCAAAAGCGGCTAAGGCAAGCAGGGTAATCTTTGAACGGTCGTCAATTCCCATCCATAATACGATGAGCGTGTAGTAGGCAAGCGGCGGAAGCGGTCTAAAAAATTCGATAACGGGGTCAAGGACAGCCCTGATAGAGGCGTTGTACCCCGAAGCAAGCCCCAGCGGAACGGCGGAGAGAACGGCAATGACAACGGCTATCACAAGGCGCTTGAGGCTTACCCCAAGGTGTTCCAGCAGCGAAATGTTTTTGTAGCCTTCCTTCATAACGGTAACGAATGCGGCGGCAACCTTCGACGGGCTTGGTATCAGCACATCCGAAACCGTCCGGGATAAAAGGTACCACGCGGCGGCGATAACCAGTATAGTGAGGGCGGTAAGACAACGCCGCGTACTTTCTATGCCGCGCCGCATTACAGGCTCCCGTCTACTATGCTCAGCACTTCATCCAGAATGTTCAAAGCTTCGTTCAGTTCGCTTTCTGTGATGATGAGCGGCGGGGCTATCATGATATTGTTGTTCCGTCCTATGGTCAAAAAGCCCCGTTCCCGTAACAGCGCGATAATCCCGGAGAGCGCGTCAAGCAGGTTCCCCGCCGAAACGAGCGGTTCCTTTGTTGCGCGGTTTTTAACCAGTTCAAGGGCGGAAAAAAGCCCTATGCTTCGGACATTTCCAATACTGGGATGGCGCTGTTCCAAATCCAGAAGCGCGTTCCGCAGCGCGGCGCCCAGCCGCCGTACATGTTCCTCTATATGGAGTTCATCGTAGACCCGCAGCGCGGCATTGCCGGCGGCGCAGGAGAGCGGGTGTCCGTTGTAGGTGAGTCCGCAGAGGAGCGGGTTGTCATCGTAGAAGGCTGCTATCTTGTGGGAAACAAGGACGCCTCCCAGCGGGACATAGCCTGATGTAACGCCCTTGGCAAAGGTGATAATATCCGCCGTAACGCCGAAATTCTGAAAGGCAAAGAGCGTTCCCGTCCGGTAAAAGCCGGTCATTACCTCGTCAAAATGGAGGAGTATGCCGAATTCATCGCAGAGTTTCCGAATGCCCGGCAGATAGCCCTTTGGCGGAATGATAACGCCTGATGTGCCGGCAACAGCCTCAAGGGTTATAGCCGCGATATTTTGCGGACCTTCGGCAAGTATCTGTTCACGCAGCACCCAAAGATAGTGTGCCGAAATTTCTTCTTCCGTCTTGAACGGCAAGGTTTCGCGGTAGATATAGGGTGCCATAAATTTGATATAACCGGGAATTGCCGGTCGTTCCACGGCAAAACGGCGGGGGTCGCCGGAGAGGTTGCCCGCGCCTTGTGTTGACCCATGATAACTCCGGTAGGCGGAAAAAATCTTTGCCCGTCCGGTAAAAGCCCGCGCAATTTGCGCGGCATTATCGTTGGATTCCGCGCCGCCGCAGGTAAAAAATACCTTTGCCATGCCCCCGGACTTTTCCACGAGGGTTTTTGCCAGCGCGGAACGGGACGCCGCCCCATGCGCCGGCGCAATATAAGCAAAGCGCTCAAGTTGTTCCGCGATAGCCCGGTTAATTTCCCGGCTGCCATAGCCCAAATTTACATTTACCAACTGGGAAGACATATCAAAATACCGCTTCCCCCGGTAATCCCACAGAAAAATGCCCTCCGCCCGCTCGATAGCAAGGGGATGCTGGTCTTTTTGCCGTACCCAAGGGCGCAGATTATAGCGCCCGTCATTCAGCAAAACTTCCGTCTCGTCCATAAATACCATCCTATAATTCCTATCAATACTATAGGAATAGTATAAATTTATGCAAGCCCCCTAGGGATGCCCTATACAAAGCGGCGGCTCTCTGTTACAGTCAGGTATGGTTTATTCTATTGCATTTGCGGGCAAAGGCGGCGTGGGCAAGACGACCACCTGCGGCTTGTTTATTGATTATCTTTCAAAATCGGGGAAAGCGCCGGTGCTTGCCGTTGACGCCGACCCAAATTCCAACCTTAACGAGGTACTTGGAGTTAAACTCGAACTTACATTGGGCGATATCCGTGAGGAGATTGCAAAGGCGGAGATTACAGACGCCATCCCCATCCACATGAGCAAGCCTGAGTATGCGGCGTGGAAATTCTCGGACGCCATCATCGAGGAGGACGGCTACGACCTCCTTGTTATGGGGCGCACTCAGGGTAAGGGTTGTTATTGTTATGTAAACGACCTGCTCCGCGACCAGGTAAACAAGTATTACAAGAATTACAACTACCTTGTCGTCGATAACGAAGCGGGCTTGGAACACATAAGCCGGGGGATATTGCCGCCGGTCAACTTAATTTTGCTTATTAGCGATTGTTCGCGCCGCAGTATTCAGGCTGTAGGGCGTATCGCGCAGATGATTAAAGAACTCGACCTCAAAGTGGAAAAAACTCATCTGATTGTAAACCGTGTGCCCGGCGCGGAACTTGATGCCGGCGTCCGCGAAGAAATCGAAAAACAGGAACTTGACCTTATCGGTTTTTTGCCGCAGGACGAACTGGTCTACCAGTACGATGCCGCCGGTAAGCCTTTGGTTACTTTGCCGGAAGACTCAAAATTGAAGAGCGCCCTTGCCGGTATCGTAAAAAAATTGGGTTTGTAAGTCTGCGGATTGCCGCCTTTTGGCGGCATGAAATCCGCAAGTTGTAGAATTTTACTGACCGGCGCTTCCATCTATGGAAGCATTGATTTATGCAGAATGTAGTTGTCCGCAAACATGCCGGTAATTTCGTTTCCTTCCAAATCGAGTTGCATAAGAGTATTTTCGCCCACTCTGTATTTGGAAGGTTGTTTTTGCGGGTCAACATCCAGAATGATGATGCCGCCGCTTTCGTCCCAACTGAATTTACCCGACTCGGTAAAAACGCCGTCCCGGTCGATGTAATCGCTGGTCATTTCGTAGGTCTCATCGGTGTTCAGCGTGATACGGACATTTATGCCGGGACCATCCGCCGCCGGAATCGTTCCCGTATAAACGCCCTCCCAGTTTACGCTGTTCCTCGAATTATGTGCCGCGTCAATGCCGTTGCGCCCGGCGTCTATGCCGGCGTTTGTTTGGCTGTTTTTGGGGCGGCACCCCGCGAGCGGCATTAGCAAAATTGCCGCCGTAAGCACAGCGCCAATAACCTTGAAGTTTACCGGCGCCGTCTTATAAATCGCTTTTTTCATAAGTTCTCCTTTCCATAAGATAGCAAAATAAGATAGTAAAAATTGACGATGAACCTATAAGCCGGGTTCTGTATCGCATAAATTCCGGCTTGCCGGGATTTATGCGCGTTTACCATCTGTCTTGACTTACCCTTTCGGGCAGTTCCAGCAGGCTACCCGCGATTCACGGACGGGCAATCCGCAACCGGTTAGGGCTCCCGTAAGACGCTCCTAAACCGGAAATTCGCTGTTTACCTTTGCTCCTGATGAGGCTTGCCGTTTTTCCGGCTGCGCCGGATTTCAGTGTCATTGCTGACACCGCGGTGGTCTCTTACACCGCCGTTTCACCCTTACCCGGCGGCAAAATGCCGCGCAGGCGGTTTACTTTCTGTTGCGCTCTCTTTATCCGTCTTTTTGCGCCCGCCTTCAAAAAAGCAAACACAAAAAAACAGACACCGGGCGTTACCCGGCATCATGCCCTGCGGAGCCCGGACTTTCCTCCTAAATACACCGCGTTACTAGCGGCGCTTTAAGCGGCAAACCGGTTCATCGCCGCCTTTAGTATACGGCATTTTTGAGAGGCGCGGCTATGCGCCGCAAAGGGCGGCGGCAAAACGGACTATGCCGCCAAAGTGTTCGGGGGTAAGGCGCTCTATCGTGTCATCCGGCGTATTCATAATGCGCCAGGTTTCCGGAAAGAGAGCCGGGTCGCGGGTCTTCCGCAATCTGCCGTTGATAAGCGCGTTTACGCAGAGCGGGTCTGAACGGGAACGCGCCGCAAAAGCGGACGCTTCGGCGGCAGGGAGCGCCGTTATCAACTGAGCGGCAAGCCCGGCGCGTAAAAAGCCGCCGTCATCCGAAAACGGCACGGGCATAAGCAAAAAAGCCCGCGCCGTTTCCTCCGCCTTTGCCATCGCATAACGGCGCAAACCCGCAAAATCCTTTTGAATGTCGATAGTCCCCGCGCCTTTTTCTGTTTTTAAGAGATAGTCCGCCATTGTCGAAATAATTAGCGTACCGCCGGTGCCGCAGAGGTCAAAAATAAAAAATTTGGGCATCGCATTGAACACCGGATGCAAATTCCGCTCGGCGCTTTGCTTCTCGCCCCTTGTGTTCCGCGCCCCATTCCTAAAAAAATTGGCAAGCGCAAAAGAACCCTGCCCGCGCAAACTTTCACCGGATTCCAATTCCTCATTGTCCGTTAGAATGATGAACCACCCGGTTTTCTTAACATTCAAAAGTTTTAGCGCGGTCTCTATCAGAATGAAAACGGCGGCGGCATTATCGTTCGCGCCGGGGCTGCCGTCCGCGCAGTCATAGTGCGCTATTAGCACCGTTTCCGCCTCTCCGCCTTTTGCCGGAGAGATAAAAAAATGAGACGCCGGTTTTTTACCGCCGGATAGACAGACAACGGAAAATGGGAGTTTACATTCAGTAAGCAATGCGCTCAGGTTTTGAAACCGGTTTTGCGGAGAAGCAAAGGCTGCAAAACGCCTCCACGGAAGTTCGTTCCATAACGAAGCGTTTGCGGCGCTACCTTTCACGGTATATGATACGTCCCTTGCTAAGGTCGTACGGAGACATCGCTATTTTTACGCGGTCGCCCGGCACTATGCGTATATAGTGCTTACGCATTTTGCCGGAGAGATGGGCAAGAATGATATGCCCGTTCTGGTTGTTTAATTCGACTCTGAACATTGTATTCGGGAGTGATTCTTTGACTACGCCTTCTACTTCGATGGCTTCTTCTTTCTGCATAACCCCAGCATAGCCGGAAAATTGATTTTGCGTCTAGTGTAGGATAGCGGAATTGCCGGCAGCGGCGGAAAAACCGGCAGGGGGCAGACTTTCACCTTCATAAAAATTTATACTCATAGCATGAGCGATGTTTTTATGAACACTTACCACCGGATGCCGGTGGTTTTTACAAAAGGCGAAGGGACATTCCTTACCGGCACGGACGGCAAGTGTTACCTTGATTTTACGGCGGGTATTGCCGTCAACTGTTTGGGGCACGGGCATCCCGCGCTGGTAAAGGCGGTAAAGGAACAGGCGGAAAAGTTGTTTCATACAAGCAACTACTATCAGAGCGATGTGAGCGCCGCGTTTGCCCAAAAGTTGATAGCCGCCGCATCCGGCATGACAAACCTGTTTTTCTGCAATTCCGGCGCGGAAGCAAACGAGGGGGCAATAAAGATTGCCCGTAAGTATAGTTTTAAGAAGTACGGCACAGGGCGCTTTGTCATTGTTACCCTCAAAGGGAGTTTTCACGGACGGACTATTACTACCCTCTCCGCGACCGGGCAGGAGAAATTCCACACGAACTTTGGTCCCTTTACAGAGGGCTTTGTTTTTATTGAAGCGGATGCCGCGCATGCCGTTCTGGAACGCGCGCTTACCCGCCCGGATGTCTGCGCCTTTATGGTCGAGCCGGTGCAAGGCGAGAGCGGCGTCCGCCCTATGAGCGATGACTTTATGAAGAAAGCCGCCGCGCTCTGCGCGCGGAACGATATACTCTTTATTGCTGACGAGGTGCAGTGCGGCATGGGGCGTACAGGCACATTCTTTGCCTGCGAACAGTACGGCATAAAGCCCGATATTGCAACCCTCGCCAAGGGAATAGCGGGCGGCGTTCCGGCAGGGGCTGTGCTTGCCGGAGAGAAGGCGGCGGCTGTACTGGAAAGCGGCGACCATGGGAGCACCTTTGGCGGTAACGCGCTCGCGGCGGCGGCAGGGCTTGCCGTACTGAATGTCATTACAGCGCCCGGCTTTATGGCGGAAATTGCCCGCAAAGGGGAATTCTTTATCCAGAAACTGAAGGAAGCGGCAATTCCTTCTATAAAAGAGATACGCGGACGCGGACTAATGCTTGCGGCGGATATTGAAGGCGGCGCGGCAGAGGCGCTGGAAAAGGCGCTTGCCGCCGGATTGCTTATCCTTAGCGCCGGTCCGAATACCCTCCGGTTTTTGCCGCCGTACATCATAAGCGAAGCCGAAATTGAGGAAGGCATAGGAATTCTAAAACGGATTCTGGCATAGCCAATTTCATCCCGATATATGAAAAAACAAAAAGCGCTTATATTCCGGTGTTCCGCCTGCGGGCATGAGGAAGCCAAATGGCTGGGGCGCTGCCCCGCCTGCGGCGAATGGAACACGCTTGTTGAGGCGGCGGCATCCTCGTATACGCCCGGCGGCGGCGCTAAGGATGGGGGGCGGCGCGTCCCTCAGTCATTGCCGCTCTCCAGAGTAAGCGCGGAAGACACGGCGCGGCTTTCCAGCGGGATAGAAGAATTCGACACGGTGCTGGGCGGCGGCATCATGCGCCGGTCGGTAACGCTCGTGGGCGGCGAGCCGGGCATAGGCAAGTCAACGCTTCTTTTGCAGGCGGCGGCGGCGGTAAAAACGAAGGGGCGCGTGCTCTATGTTTCCGGCGAAGAAAGCGCGGGACAAGTCAAATTACGCGCCGATAGGCTGGGGCTCGACTGCGGCAAAATCGAAATCTTTTGTTCCGGCTCTCTCCCCGACATTGAGGCTGTGCTGAACGCCGTCCACCCGGTACTCGTCATTATCGACTCGGCGCAGACGCTCTACTCGCCGGATGTCGGCTCCGCGCCCTGCACGGTAAATCAGATGAAGTACTGCTCGTTTGAACTTGTAAACTGGGTAAAAGAACATGACGCGGCGCTCTTCCTTGTGGCGCATGTTACCAAGGACGGGCTGATAGCCGGACCCAAATCGCTGGAACACATGGTAGACACGGTGCTGTACTTTGAGCAGACGGACGCCGAAAGCCGTTTTCTGCGGGCAAGCAAAAACCGCTTCGGCTCGGTGGACGAAATCGGCATCTTTATGATGACCGAAAAGGGGCTCGCGGCTGTCGAAGACCCGTCCCTCCTTTTTCTTGTGCGCCGCGACAACCAACTGCCGGCAGGCATAGCCACGGCAAGCGTGCTGGAAGGGAGCCGCTGCCTCCTCGTGGAAATACAGGCGCTCACGGTGCCGGCAAAAGGCGGTATAAGCCGCGTCTTCTGCGACAAGATTGACGGGGCGCGTGTATCGCGGGTGGCGGCAACACTCGAAAAAAGCCTTGGGCTGCGCCTGTCCGACCAGGACATCTATGTGAATGTGGCGGGCGGCATACGGATAAGCGAAACGGGGCTCGATTTAGCGCTTGCCGTCTGCATCTACTCGGCGCGGACAGGGCTGGCGCTCCCGCTGCGGAGCGCCGTCTCCGGCGAACTCACCCTTGCCGCCGAAGTTATGCCGGTAAAACGCCTTGAAGGACGAGTAAAAACAGCCGCCGGCTTAGGCTTCGACTTTTTTGTGGGTCCCCGTACAGAGGCTAACAGCAAAACCCCGCTTCCCGCCGGACAAAAGGAAGCCGGCGTCTCGTATCATCCCGTAAAAACACTGAACGAGGCTGTCGCGGCGCTCTTTGGACAGCGCCCTTAAAATAATTCGTTAAAAGTATCTCCATTTGGCTGGTATGGGGATGGTATATTGAGGCTGGTATATTTTTTAGATTCTTCATCTTAGTTGCCTGCCGCGTTATTTCATGCTATAATATGTTATTCTCAAGCATGAACGGAGGGTTTATGGCAAACATTCATTTTAAGGTTGAGGGGTCGGACGCGGTAACCGTGCGCGGCGCGGCGGGCGATTCCATTCTGGACTTAGCGATAAAGGCGGGCATCGCGTT
>JAIROZ010000094.1 GCA_031257255.1 Spirochaetaceae bacterium
CCGGCAGCAGCAAAAAAATTATCACATCAATTGCGGATTTGGTAATTATTTCATAAGTCATGCTAAAGTTAGCGCCGGCTTCAGACATCATCAAATGGAAAATCAGTTGTTCGATGGGGACTATGCCGTATGTTTCCTTAAATCTAAGCGAGCCGTATGTGAGGAACAGCGGAAGCGCGAGCAGCACAAGACAAATCTTCGATATGTCCGCTTTGCCGCGTTGTATCGCAATTTTTCCATGTCTCAGAATACAGATAATACACGCATTAACAATCAGGGCGGCAAGTATAAATTTTATGTTTATTTCTTCGCATAAATAAAAAAATACATCCGCGCAGGTTCTTAGCGATTTATACTTTATTGTTTCGTATATAGAAAAAAGAAACAGCAGTAAACAATTGACGGCAGCCCACACAAAGAAAAGGCGTTTTGCCACATTCCCGGCGGAGCGCTCTTCCACCTTCAAACGGAAGGTGCCGTATATGGACAGCGGCAGCGCGGAAACGCCGAATGTCAGCGCGGCATTTACCGCATCTGCCGCAATTACCCGCGCAATGCAGCCTGTCAAGGCGTTTCCCCCTTGACGAATGGGATACTATGGGGGGGGGGGGGGGGTATTAAATTGAACGGCATATACTAAGCGTACAGAGGAAACCTTAAAAAGTTAAGAAGGCGCTCGTTTTGCCTTTGACAAGATTTGAATTTTATGGCATCCTAGGGCAACGCTGATTAACTCGATGCTTCGGCAAGCCTTTAGTTTTTGAGGCTTGCCGCATCAGCGTTGCCCTTTTTATTTGCTCATGCGGCTGCAAAGCAGCCGACATTGCGCAAATAAAGGGAAAGTAAAGACTGATTTATGCTCGATTGCATAAATCAGTCTTTCCCTAGGTTAGGAGATTATAATGACACCTATAGAAAATGTTATGATGGAATATGCGGAATTAGAGGAAGAGCCAAAATTAGGTATTTTTTGGTATGATGACAAAGAAAAAAGACTTTTTGGTGTTACAAAACAAGAGGCATGTGATATAAACTTTTCTGGTTCTCAGAATTTAAAAACAGTCAGGTCTCTTCATAAAACCTGGTGGAACAGGCAGAGACAATTATTACTGCAAGGTAAAATAAATGATAAAGTTTATTACAGGGATTACACTTTGGTTCCCAGAGGAATGATTTTTCAGGACAGGCAGGGAAAATTTTTTGTTATGTGCGGCAGTTGGATGAATGATGAAATACTTAGTTTAGTGAAAAATGAATTTTTTCTTGATAATGTTGAATTAGAGGTCGTTATAGATGAACACTGGGAGTTGGGGCATGGATGGTCTGAATAGCGCCTTCAAATGTTCCATACCCATATATAGCATTTTTTCTGCAAAGCCCAGCCAAACATATTTACTTTCCAAAAGCACAAAATCCGATAATCTATAATCAAGCAGGGGGGCGTCCTGAACACCCGGCAACCGCCCCCCCACTTGCACCAAACCCCCGCCCCCTGTTGCCTATTCTCGTTATTTAAATTAAAGTTTCGTCCCAATCCCCCCCCCCCCCCCCCTATACATTATAGGTACATACATAGTATTGAATTCGCTTTTCTGCTTTGGCAGAGCAGTACACAGGCGAGGTCTGCCCGTAGGAGAGTGGTCAGTGGCGAGTGGACAGTGGACAGAGCCCACTCAAACAGGAATACAAATTCTAGCGGCGCTATCAACGCTATTCAACATATATCGGCTAAAACAAATTTTCTCACCGGTAGAAACCGGCTTACAAATAGGACGGGGACTGTTCACTACCCACTACCCACTACTCACGCGCCAACGAAGTTGGCGATTCCACTGTCCACTACAACAAGGAGTTTACCATGATATGTAACAAAAAAAGAGATTTCGCGTTAGGCGGAACAATGGCAGCAGCGGCAGGAATTGCTTTTCTTGCTCTAGGATGGAGCCTTGCGGGATGCGACGATAATATCACCAATTCGCCCATTGGAGCCGTCAATGCCCCAATAACATGGACTGAAATTGCCGAAGGCATTAGTCCATTCAACGCCATAGCCTTTGGCGGCGGCAAGTTCGTTGCCGTGGGCAATGGCGAGCAAATAGGCTGGGAATGGCATGCCGGAAAAGTGCGGTCTTCCCCAGACGGCATAACTTGGACGCCGTATACGGCACCTCTGGCGGAGTATCTATTCTACGCCAGTAATGTCAAAGGCATATCTTACGGAGGCGATAGGTTCGTTGCGGTAGGCGATGGCGGAATCAACTTCAAATCGGCGTACTCCACAGACGGTACAACATGGACGGCAAGCGGGACCCCCCCCGGTTATTTCAACAAATACGGTGCCGTATTCTATGGCGGCTCCAGCGGACACGAGAAGTTCATCATAGGTAATGGAAAATACACCATAGACGGCACAACATGGCAAGGCAGCCATTTCATTTACAGCGATAAACTTGTCTACGGTGCCGGCAAGTGGGTCAGCATCAATACAAGCCCAAGCATAAGCATAAGAATATCCGATGACGAAGGCGAAACTTGGGGCAGAAATCTCTATCCGCTCAGAACAGGGAGCGCCGTACTCACCAGTTGTGAGGCTGTGGTCTACGGCGGCAAGGAAAATTCGGAAAAGTTTGTCATAGCCGGAAACTACGAAGACGATAACGGCAACGCCGCCGGTATGACAGCCTACTCCACAACCGGCGAAACATGGACGGTAAAAGAAGCCCCTCAATGGAAAAGCGCTAATTGTATAGCCTACGGCGGCGGCAAGTTCGTTATGTTCGCGGTGGATGGGAATTGGGCTTATTCTGAAGACGGCATAACTTGGAACGCTGGGAAAAAACTCAGTGGAGAATACAAAGCCATTACTTACGGCAACAACAGATTTGTCGCCGTTGGCAGCAACGGCAAGATAGCGTACTCCAATATATTGGCGTTTCCTTAACGGCATCGGCAGTGGGACGCGGCTGCCGATAATGAGGGTATGCCATCGTCAACTCTGAATTCAAAATCAAGCCCTCGTGGATTCTTTCCATTGTTCATTCCGGTAAGCGGGAAACAGGCGCTCATAATTGGCGGCGGAAATATAGCGCTAAGGCGGCTAAAAACATTGCTGCAATTCGACTGCTCTGCGCATATCATCGCGGCGGAAGTCAATGAAGAATTGGAAAAAACCGCCGCCGGGCACAGCGGTATCGTGAGCATTGAGCGGCGTCCGTTCCGCACGGGTGATATTTCCGGCACAAAAGGTGAGCCGCCGTTTTTGGTCGTAGCGGCTACGAACAAGCGCGAAATAAACCGCGCCGTTGCGGAAGAATGTGCCGCGCTCAACATTCCCGTTTCCGTGGCGGATTGCAAAGAAGAATCAACATTTTACTTTCCCGCCATCGCAATTCATGGTAAAATTATCGCGGGCATAAGTTCCGGCGGAGCCGACCATGGCGCTGTACGGGATGCGGCAAAAAAAATCAGAGAGGTATTAAATGAAGATACGAATCGGAACCCGTGAAAGCCGGCTTGCGATGGCGCAGGCGAAGATAATAGCGAATCTGCTTTGCGCGGTTCATCCCGAAACCGAAAGCGAAATCGTTACTATGCGGACTTCCGGCGATATTCTAAAAGATAAACCGCTTGACGCGGCGGGCGGGAAAGGGCTTTTTACCCGCGAACTTGACGCCGCTCTGCTCGAAGGGCGCATAGACCTTGCCGTACACAGTCTAAAAGATATGCCCGCCGTTTTACCGGACGGCTTGATGATAGCCGCATTTTGCGCCGGAGAAGACCCCCGCGATGCGCTCGTGCTGCCGGAAGGCGCTGCTCAATTTGACCTCGAAAAACCAGCCGGCTGCTCATCAAAACGCCGTTCTATGCAACTGGCATCTCTGTACCACGGCGTCCGCTGCGCGTTAGTGCGCGGCAATGTCCCCACTCGGCTTGAAAAACTTGACGCCGGCGAATACGGAGCGCTTGTACTTGCCGTTGCGGGACTTAAGCGGCTGGGTCTGGAAAAACGGGCAAGCCGGATTTTTGATACCGCCGAAATGCTCCCCGCATCTGGGCAGGGAACGCTTGCCGTGGTTGCGCGGGAAACCGGCGCGGCTGCCGGCTTTGCGGGCAAAATTGACGAGCCTGCGCTGCGCCGCCGGGCGCTTGCCGAGCGCTCATTTATCCGCGTCCTTGACGGCGGCTGCGGGCTGCCCGTTGCCGTCTATGCCCGCGAAGAGGACGGAAATTTGACGCTCGAAGGGCGCTACTACCCGGACGAAGACGAAGCGGTAAGCGGAACGCTGACGGGTATTTTATCAAAGCCTGAGGAATTAGGACGCCGGCTTGCGTTCAGGCTGCTTGCGGAAGCCGCCCGCCGGAAAAACAGTCTGGGAAGCGTTCTTATTGCGGGTGCCGGTCCGGGTGATGCCGGACTGTTGACGGCAAATGTAGAAGAAGCGCTAAAAGAAACGGATGTGGTTGTATTTGATAAACTTGCCGGCTCAGGTGTTCTTGCTAAGATTCCCGCCAACTCTGAAAAAATCTATGCCGGCAAGGAATGTGGACATCACAGCATCTCTCAGGATGAGATTAACGCGATTCTGGTAAAGCAGGCGGCGGCGGGGCGGCGGGTGCTCAGGCTCAAAGGCGGCGACCCATTGCTCTTTGGGCGCGGCAGCGAAGAGGCGCTCTGTCTTTTGGATGCCGGAATTCCATGTAAAGTACTGCCCGGCATATCATCGGCACTTGCCGTTCCCGCGCTTGCCGGAATTCCGCCGACTCATCGCGGCATAGCATCCCGTCTGCATATCATTGCGGCGCATGGCGAGGGCGCGCGGAGCATTGATTACTCAGTTCTTGCCCGTCAGTGTTCGGGCGGAGACACACTGATTTTTTTGATGGGCGCATCCGGCTTGCGTCGGATTTGCGGAAGTCTTATCGAAGCGGGGCTTACCCCGGAAACACCCGCCGCCTTTGTGTCTAACGGCTCAACGGCAAAACAAAAAATAGTACGCGGAACGCTCGGCAAACTGGAAGCGCCGCCGGTATCGCCCGCCGTTATAGTCGTAGGCGGAGTGTGCAGCCTTGCCGGGGCTTTCCCGGCACCGGCAGGAAGCGCGCTTCCCACAGAAAACGCGCTTTCCGGCATCCGTGTTGCGGTAACCCGTCCTCGCGGCGGCATAAACCGGCTTGCCGGAATGTTACGCCGGAAAGGCGCGGAAGTAGTGGAAATCCCCACGATAGCCATTGTTTACCGAGCCGAAACACCGCTCTTGTATGAAACGCTTGCCGGCATTAGCGCCGGAAAAACCGGCAAGGCATGGTTTGCTTTTACAAGCGTTCATGGGGTAGAGGCTTTTTTTGCGAAACTGACGGAGTATCATGCCGACATACGCGCCTTTGCCGCCTGTAAATTTGCCGCGATAGGAAGCGCTACCTGCGCGGCGCTTGCCGGACGCGGCATATTTGCCGACCTTGTGCCGGAGGTATTTTCGGGCGCGGCGCTTGGCGCGGCATTGGCAAAAACCGCCGCAAAAGACGAAACGATTATACTGCCGCGTTCAAGCATAGGCGGACGCGAAATTCTGGACGCGCTTCGGGCGGCGGGGCTGCGGTACATCGACATTCCTGTCTACGATACGCTTCCCGAAACCGGCTACGAAAATCCAGCCTTCCGCGCCCGTTTGGTTGACGGGCTTGATTATGCCGCATTTACCAGCCCGTCCGCTGTCGAGGCATTTGTAAAAATTTTCGGCATTACCGGTATTCCGGCGCTCTGTATTGGCGAAGCGACCGCCGCTCCGGCGCGGACTCTCGGAATGGAAGCCATCGTCCCGGAAAAAGCCTCTCTGGAGGGCATGGCGGAGGCGCTTGTTAAGCGCCGTCTATCGGAGCCCTGATGATTATAGGCAATGCTTTAACAACCATCGGCGTAATTGCGCGTTCTTCCGGCGCAACGCGGGCGCTGCTGGAAAAAAATTCAAGGGTAAAGAAGTTTAAAAAAGGAGAGCATATTTTTAACGACAAGGACGATGATGTTGCGCTTTTCGGCATTATTGACGGAACAGTTGCCGTCTACAAAATGACTACCTCCGGTGAAAAGCGCGGTATCTTCATTTTTGGTGCGGGCAATCTTCTAAATGAGGACTGTATGTACGGCTTCCATGTTTCGGCGGACGCGGAAGTCCTCCGTGATTCGGACATACTTTGCGTAAACATGAATGCCTTTGAAGCCGCCTGCGCGAAAGACCCGGAATTATCGAAGGCGGTAATGGAATCAGTCTCGATGAAGGTGCGGCGGCTCTATCACTTAATGAAGAACACATCGAACAACCTCCGCGGCGACAGGCGCATTGCCGCCAAGTTATGGAAACTCTCCCGCGACCACGGCGTCAAAAAAACGGCGGGCGTGGAAATCAACTTTGACCTTACCATCACCACTCTTGCCGAATTTCTCGGCTCTCAGCGTGAGACCGTCTCCCGTCAGGTAAAAACCCTCACAGACGCGGGACTCCTCATCGTAAGAAATTCCCGCTTTATCATCCCTAGCCGCGAAAAATTGCTCGATTTTTTTGAGAGTATGTAGAGACTGAAGGAAAGGTTTATGGCGTGTTATCATCTGAGGTGATATACTGATGATAAGAGAGGAAAGCGTATGCAGGCATTGGTTAAAATAATGGAAGCGGAAAAACTTTTTCCTATTTTTGATATTCCCGTTGCAATGCGAAACCGGCGTCTTGAAGTAACTATCCGTCCGGCAGATGAAGAAAAACAGACGGCGGCAACGACAATAGACAAAATCCGCAAATTCCGGGAAAAACACACGCACGAGGCATTTGTCGAACATTTGAAAAAAAAACTAGCCGAAGGTGTCAAATTTGATTTTGATGCGCAAAAAATCATTGACGGTACAGAGACCGAAGAAGATATACAAGAACGGTATAAAATAATGAAAGGGGCTTGGGCTGAAGCCGCAGTTGAAAAGTTCAAAAGGAACGAGTAATGGTAAAGCCCACTGTCATTATTGACACCAATGCGATTGTTTCTTTTTTTATGGGCGATGTCTCAGAAAGAAACTCCGCTATTGCCCATATACTTGCCGCAGAAAAATGCGTAATACCTGTGGAGGTTATTTCTGAAACGGTTTTTATACTTGAAAAACGCTTCAATCTTTCACGGCAGGATGTCGCTGAAAAAATAAAGGACATTATCACCATTAAGGATGACCTTGTTGCCTGTCAAAATGTTGTGCGTTTTGCCTGTAACACCTTTGCTTCCACAAAACTTGACTTTGTAGACTGCCTTTTGGACGGCTACGCCAAAATTAACGGAA
>JAIROZ010000085.1 GCA_031257255.1 Spirochaetaceae bacterium
GGCATATACCATGAAGGGGGGACAGGCTTAAAATTCGGGTTGTTAGCGGCGGCAGGTTTCCGCTTCTGGACAGAAAGCAGGCGGAATGTGCCGGTTGCCAAAACGCGGGATACCGGCGCTGCCTTTGTTCAACCATCTGATATAAGTTGGGGATTTGGCGGAGCGTTAAATATACTGTTTGCGTCAAGAAAGGGCAAAGAAGGCATAAGCGACTTACACGAAAGCGTAATAGGCGGCGCGGGCTTTGTTTTTTTAGACTTTACTTATTTGGAAATTGACATTGATATACTTTCCAGCAACTCAAAAACAAATGTAAAAAACGACAAGGGCACCGATATGCTGCACTTTGGACTTTCTGCCATGCTCAGATTTCCATTCAATTTGACTTATGTAGTAGCGATGTTCCCGCTTCTTGGTGTCGACTATCAAATCTTTATGAACGGCACAGACCAGAATACTAAGGCTGTAGTCAGCAGTTATTTAGACAGCCTTAACTTCTTCTCTATTGCCGCCGGACTCGGCTTTGATTTTGCTCTTGGCAGAATTCCTTATCTGCGGCTGGAATTTCTGTGGAACTTCAAACTGTATTCCGTTTTGGAAGAAACATATACAAATGTTTATCAATCACAGATAATATTTGGTCCCCGTATCAAACTCGCGCTTGGATTCAAATTCGGCGGAATCAGGACCATACGCTTAGAAGAAAGTGAAGACTCAGATTATTGGAATTGGGATAAAATGCAGTAAGGTAACGACTAACGGCGCTTCCCTAGTTTACATATCTCCCTCTGGCAATTCGCGCTTTGCCGCTTTTGTAATATTTTATCATTAGTCTTGGAGCGCCTTCTCCATTAAAACTTACTTTATATTTTTTGCCGTCGTACATTATGCTTTCAATATCCATCATATAGCCGGAATCGGAGTTTAAGTCCTGCTCATTTTCTAAGCGAAAACTAATGTTTGAGTGTCCTTTTTCAAAAGAAACACGAATAACATTATTCGCGGCAGATTCGGCGACACCGGGTGTGGATTCCAGTATCACGATTTTTCCTCTGGAAATTTCCCCAGCGCCGTCTCCGAAAACTGTTACTTTGCCCGGCGGGACAATAGTTTCCAATGTAACTTTTTTTGATAAATAGTATTGAAATTTTTTTAGATTTTTTACCCCGACTTCATCAACTATATAACGGGTAAGAGCCTGCGTTGCGCAGCCTGACAGCGCAAATACCGTCATTACAGCCATAAATACCGGCTTTATCGCAAACAAACTTTTCCTTGCCATTTTTCCTCCTATATAACACTGCGCAGTTACACAAAAAGTCCCGGCGAGCCGCCCGCCTGTCCTTTGGCGGCAACCGATTTTATTATCACTTCGCGGTTGTCCAGCAGTGAACTTAACGACAACTTTTGATGAAGCCGCGTAATTATCTGCGCAAAAAGTTTTGATACATTCACGCTGACATACCATTCACGTTTTAATAGTTCGTCATGCGTTACGGCATTGGTGCCGATGATACGGTAGAAAAATCCCTTTGCGTATGCCTCGTCAAAAAATTTGATAGCCTCTCCCGAAAAAAGCGGCAGGCTAATTGCCGCTATAACCTTGCCCGCCCCTTCTTCTTTGAGGAATTTCATTGCTTTGAGGAGAGTTCCCCCAGTGCCGAGCATATCGTCCGCCATAAATACATTCTTTCCATGTACATCGCCTAGGAGTTTCATTGTTGATATATTGCTTTCGTCCGCGTTTCTGCTTATCCGCGAATAATCGCGTTCCTTATACAAAAGAGCGAGCGGTCTTTTAAGCGCGGTCGCGTAAAATTTATTGCGGTCTACCGCGCCGGTGTCAGGAGATACTATAACAAAGTTTTCTAGTTCTGCCGGACTCTGCAAAAGGTTGAACAGCGCCTTGATAATCTGATAACTCGCGTGAAGATTCTCGAATTTGATATTATGAAATCCATTTATTATTTCCTGAGAATGTATATCAAGAGTGATGATGCGGTTTGCGCCCAGCATTTCCAGCATAAGCCCCACGCGGCTCGCGGTAAGTCCTTCGCGCCCTTTGCGTTTGTGCTGGCGCGAATATGGATATACAGGAATTACAACCGTTATCGACTCAGGCGCAGCCTGCACGGCGGCGTCAATGGTAACATAGAGCGCCATAAGGTGGTCGTTCACCGAAAAAATACGGCTTTCGGAACCGTCATTCATTTTTACGGTACAATGATTTTCGACATCCTGAAAAATAAACAGGTCTTTGCCGCGAATTGAACTTAAAATTTCGCACTTGAATTCGCCGTTGGCAAACATCGAAAAACGCGCCGGCACCTTGAATTTAGGCGTGTGCGATTTTAGATTCTCCGCATAATGGGAACTGCCCGGCGAAACAATCTCGGTAATAAAGTTGATTTGCCGCGCAATTTCTTCTACAGGCTGCGCATATCTTTTGGACATATCTGCCGCAAATTTTTCTGAAATATGCCGGTAATGTGTTTTTAAGTGCGCCGTTACCTGACAGGCAAAATTTTCCGCGCCCGGACACGCTAAAACCGCCAGATTTGCCGGATTCCAATAGTACATGGTTTTTTTAGTATAGGGCGCGGGGCGGTGTATGTTCAAGTACCTGCCGCGGACTTTTTCGTTATATTCTGAATAATGGGACTAATGAACACCACAGCCCGCGCAAATGATAATCCGCTTAAAACAGCCCCCATAGGGCGGCTTATGCTTCAATTTAGCATTCCCAGCGTTATTATGCTGGTGGTCAATTCACTTTACAACATTGTTGACCAAATATTTATAGGGCAGGGCGTTGGCTATTTGGGAAATGCCGCAACCAATGTAATTTTTCCGCTTACAGTTCTGGCTATGGCTGTATCGCTTATGCTGGGAGACGGCGGCGCTGCCTTTATGAATCTATGCCTTGGCGAAGGCAGCAAAAAAGACGCTTCCAAAACGGCGGGAAATGTTATCATAGCCGCCCTTGCTTCCAGTATTTTGCTAATGTGCGTCTGCCTGATTCTGATAAAGCCGCTCTGCAATTTGCTTGGCGCTACCAGCGATACTCTTTCTTATGCCGTTGATTACGGTTTTATTATAGCGGCGGGTTTTCCTTTTGTTTTCTTTTCTAATAGTGTAAGCGCTCTGATACGGGCGGACGGCAGCCCGCGCTATTCGATGGCTGTTATGGTCTGCGGAGCGGTAACAAATACCATACTTGACCCGCTTTTTATTTTCGGCTTTGGCTGGGGAGTTAAAGGCGCGGCGTGGGCAACAATTATAGGGCAGGCTGCCTCGGCTGTTTTATGTTTGTTTTATTTAAGAAAATTTAAACATATTGATTTTATTATTTCCGCTGTAAAACTTGAATTAAAGACAGCCGGCAGAATTTGCGCGCTTGGTATTTCCAGTTTTATTACGCAGGCGTCAATTTGTCTTGTACTTTTTTTAGGGAACAATCTGATTACACATTACGGGGCGCAGTCTATATACGGGGCGGATATTCCGCTTGCCGCATTTGGAATAACAATGAAGGTCAATCAAATAATGTTAGGCGTCTGCATAGGGATTACAGTAGGCTCCGCGCCCATACTGAGTTTTAATTACGGCGCAAAACAAATACGGCGTGTACAAAAAACGATACTATGCTGCATTGCGGCATCGGTTGCCGTAATGTTTTTGGCTACCATTGCTTACGAATTTTTTCCACAGTATATTGTTATGATTTTTGGCACCGGCAGCGAATTGTACCGTCAGTTTTCGATACGGGTATTCCGTATTCATTTGTGCCTTTCCGTGTTAAGTACATTTCAGACTGTAGCAAGTATTTTTTTTCAGGCTATAGGAAAGCCGGTAAAGTCGATGGTTATTTCTGTTTCGCGGTGGGTAGTATTTTTAATCCCCGCGATGCTGGTAATGAGTTATTTTACAGGCGTTGACGGCGTTTTATGGGCGGGACCAATAGCGGACGGCTTATCGTTTGCGCTTGCTCTGCCGCTGGTCATCGTTCAGTTTGCAAAATTCAAAGCGCCGTCTTTATCTAATACCTCCGCTTAGGTATAATGAAGGCATGGCGCTTTTTGTTCAACAACTAATAAACGGACTTTCGCTCGGCAGTATTTACGCGCTCATCGCGCTCGGCTATACGATGGTGTACGGCATAGTCCTGCTTATCAACTTTGCCCACGGCGATATTCTTATGGCGGGCGCTTATTCAGGCTATTATGCGCTAATGCTGCTGGGCGTTACGCCGGCGGGTATAGCCTGCGCGTTTGTCTTTTCGATGCTTGTCTGCGCCTGTCTGGGCGTAACAATAGAGCGGCTTGCCTACCGCCCGCTCCGCAGCGCCCCGCGTTTGAACGCTCTTATCACGGCGATAGCGGTCTCGCTCATTATGCAGAATGCCGCCCGTGTAATTCCTTTTATCGGACCAAATCCGCGTCAATTTCCGCGCCCTGCCGTCCACAACATAACGATAGGCGCATTTTCTATCTCCAACATCCAGTTGATTGTAATTTTTGTCGCGGCATTGCTTATGGTCGCCCTCAATTACATCGTAAATAAAACGCGGCGCGGCAAGGCGATGCGGGCTGTTTCGTTTGATATGCAGGCGGCAAGCCTTATGGGGATTTCTGTGGACGCGACAATATCCTTTACCTTCGCGCTCGGCTCCGTGCTGGCGGCGGCGGGCGGCGTACTCTACGCCTTTGCCTATCCGCAAATTTCGCCGACTATGGGGACAATGCCGGGGTTAAAAGCATTTATCGCCGCCGTCTTTGGCGGCATTGGCTCCATACCCGGCGCTATGCTGGGCGGCGTCCTGCTGGGACTTGCCGAAACTTTTACCAAAAGTTTCAATTCGCAGTACGCGGATGCCATCTCATTTTCCATACTGATAATCATACTTTTGCTAAAACCCACAGGCATAATGGGCGCAAAAACAAAGGTTAAAGTGTAAGCGCCCGCCGCAGGAGGCACACGGCGCTATCCGCAATAGGGTAGGGCAATGCCAAAAAGCGGGAGGCTGCCTTCCATCTGCTAAAAGACGGCGGCTGCCTTCCTGCCCAAAAGCGGCGGCTATCTTCCAGCCAAAAGGCGGCGGCTTGCGAAATTTCCGGCGGCTTGCACCAGTTCGACCAGCAGCAGAATGACGATGACAGCCCCGATGGTAACATCAGTACGGAAGCGGTAGTAACCGTAGCGTATCGCAAGGTCGCCGAGCCCCTCGCCGCCTATAGCGCCTGCCATTGCCGAATAGCCAATCAGATTTATCATTGTTAGCGCCAGCCCGGCAACG
The DNA here is from genome assembly GCA_031257255.1 of Spirochaetaceae bacterium. Taxonomy (GTDB): domain Bacteria; phylum Spirochaetota; class Spirochaetia; order Treponematales; family Breznakiellaceae; genus JAIROZ01. The sequence goes on from JAIROZ010000085.1 coordinate 5,297, forward strand.
AGAGCGGGGAGCGCCTCCGGGAGCAGCACTCTAAGGATAATCTGCGCATTGGACGAGCCCATAGCCCGCGCCGCCAGTATCACGCCGGAATCAACTTCGGCAAGAGCAGCCTCCACTATGCGGGCGACAAAAGGCGCTGCGGCTATCGAGAGGGGTATTATCACGGCGGTAGGTCCTATGCTTGTTTTAATCAGAATACGGGAGAGCGGCATCAGTATTATCATCAGAATGATGAACGGGAAAGAGCGGAACAGGTTGACAACGCGGGAGAGCGCATTGTAACTAAGGATACGGCGGTTTAAGCCGGCAGGCGAGGCATTGTAGAGCCATATTCCAAGCGGAAGCCCCAAAAGACAGGCAAAAAATGTGGAGACGACAGTCATGTAGAGGGTCTGCCCCGTTGCCTTTGGAAGCATAGATAACACTTCCATTACATTTTCGGGTATATGGATAGAACTGAGGAACGCGGCGGCGGCGTTTCCGCCATTGCCATTTGCAAGACTAACCGGCATGAAGCATCTCCTTTGCCGCTTTGGATTGCGGGTTAGCGAATACGGCGTCCACCGCGCCTTCTTCGGCTATAGCGCCCGCTTCCATAACGGCGACATTGGCGCAAACTGCGCGTATTACTTCCATCTGGTGGGTTATCATAAGCACTGTTAAGCGGAGTTTCCGCTGTAAGTCTTTGATGAGCGACAGCACTTCGCGTGTTGTCTGCGGGTCGAGGGCGCTTGTCGCTTCATCGCAAAAAAGAATGTCCGGCTCTGCGGCTAGGGCGCGGGCTATCGCTACCCGTTGTTTTTGCCCGCCGGAAAGGTCGCGCAGGCGCGAGCGGCGTTTGTCGGCTATATTTACAAGTTCCAGCAATTCTTCCACACGGGTTTTAATCATTTTTTTGCTAAAGCCGGCAATTTCGAGCGGGTAGGCAATGTTGCCGCTAACATCGCGGGAGGCGAACAGGTTAAAGTTCTGAAAAATCATCCCCATTTTGCGGCGTTCCCTAAGGAGGGCGCTGCCGGAGAGCGCGTCTACCCGCCGTGAGGCAAAGTAAATTTCGCCCGCGTCCGGCTTTTCCAGCAGGCTGGCAAGGCGGAGCAGTGTGGATTTGCCCGCGCCGCTCCGCCCGATAATGCCGTAGATGCTGCCTTCGTCTATTGTAAGGCTTACATCGTGCACGGCGCGTAAATCTCCATAAGTTTTTTGAATATTTTTGAGTGTTATCATTGTAACGCCTTTATACCGCCCGCCTGCTGCGGAAAAAACGCTGAAGGCATGCGGCGGCATCTTCGTCTGTAGATATTTCTAATTCGGCGGCACCCTGCGCCTTGCATATAGACTGCCAGAGCTGCCGTCTTTCTTCCTGCCATTCACGCCAGGACTGCCGCCATGACAGCGAATTGGACGCGGCAAGAACCACCGCGCCGGTTTCGGCATCTTTTATGGGGACAAGCCCCGCGCCGGGGAATTCATCTTCTATTGGGTCTTTTATGCGGCAGGCAATACAGTCGTGTTTGGCGCAAAGAGAGCCTAAATCTTTTTCCCAGTCTATCGAAAGGAAATCAGAAATGAGTACAACAAGGCTGCGGCGGGATAGTATGCCGTTGGCGCATTTGATAGCGGCGGCAAGTGAAGTGCCTTTTTCGCAAGGCAGGGCATCCAGCGCCACACGGACAAACGCCATTGTGTGGGCGCGACCGCGCTTAGGTTTGAATATAGACCGCGCTTCGTTGTCAAAAAAAATTCCGCAAAGGCGCTGCCCGGAGCAGTCTGCGGAAAAAGCGATGAGCGCCGCCGTCATAACCGCCTGTTCATAGCGGGAAATAACGGCATTGCCGCCCGCGAACATACTTGCGGAGCAGTCAATAATGACGCAGACGCAGAGTTCGTGTTCTTCGCGGTATAGTTTGATGTATGGAGTGCCGAAACGGGCGCTTACATTGCGGTCTATAGAGCGCACATCATCGCCGGGCTCGTAGCGCCTTACCTCGTCAAATTCGATACCGTTCCCTTTGAACACCGAGCGGAAGCCGCCTGAGAGGAGGTCTTCCGCCAGCGATGCCGACCTTAGCGGGAATGTGGCAATCTTCCTGACAAGTTCGGCGCGGTTCACTTAATTTTTGCGGTTATTTCGGCAACTATGCGGTCTGTATCGTCCCATGCGACCTGACAGGTACCGACCTGTTTGTGTCCGCCGCCGCCGTACTTCAGCATAAGGCTGCCGACATCCACAGAGGCGCTCTTGTTAAGGACGCTGTAACCCACAGTGATAACGCAGTTTACATCCTTTTTTCCGTTGATGATTACAACAGATATGTTTGCGTCCGGGAAAAGCGTATAAAGCAGGAAGCGGTTGCCGGCGTGTATAACTTCCGTGTTGCGGAGGTCAACAATAACCGCCTTGCCATCTACGCGGGATGTTTTTTTTAGTTGCTCAAGACAGAGGGGGGTTTGCTCGTTGTAGACTTCGATGCGTTCTTTTACATCGGGCAGGGCAAGAATCTGGTCTATGGGTTTGCTGAGGGTTGCCTTTGCCAGCATCTTCATAAGGTCGAGGTTGCTGATGGTAAAGTTTCTAAAACGACCAAGCCCTGTGCGTGGGTCGGCGATAAAGCCGAGCATGACCCAGCCGGATGGGTTTTTAATTTCTTCTATTGAGAGACTGGCGCTGTCCATTTTGTCGGCGGCTTTGACCATCTCGCTAAACCGCGAAAGTTTTGCGTCTCCGCCGTAATAATCGTAGATGACGCGGGCGCAACTGGGGGCGCTTTTAGACACCCCTTCAAATTTGAACACTCTGCCCAAGCGTTCCACCTCGCTTGAATGATGGTCGAACCATAGTCCGCAGCCGTTCACATAGGGCACATTGGCGACTACATCATTTTTTGTCGCTTCTATTAGACCGTCCTGAATATCCTTTGGATGAACGAAAAGCCATTCGTTTACAACTCCAACCGCTTCCAGCAGCGCGCCGCAGGCAAGACCGTCAAAATCGCTTCTTGTAATAAGTCTCATAAGACCTCCGTTAAAATTGATTTATTGTAACAGAAGGCGGGGGCGTATTCAATACTACCTTGTAAAAAAAGCGGCGCTGGGGCACTATTTTTTATGCGATTATTTTGCTTGTTAATTTTTTTGGCGCATACCGGAATTTATGCCGCCTCGCTTTCTGACTATCTTACAGAAGATGCCGCCGCCGAACTAAGCGCCGCCGGCACAAAAATGATTACCAATTTTGACGGCGGCAAACCCGTCCTTGCCCCGGACTATGCGCCGCTTGCCGCGCTTTTAAGGCAGCAGTTAAACGAAACCAAACCAAATATTATTGTAGAATCGCTGCGGCTGTACAAAAAACCGCAAACGGCGCAAACAGCGCCGCCGGCACGGTGGACAGAAACCGAAAGAACGCGGCTATACAACAATCTTTTGGCGGTGCGGACGCTTGCGGGAATCGAATACTATTCCAGACGGCGCGGCAAAATGCGTACCCTTTACGAAACATCAGAAACTGTGGATGCGCCGGGCGCGAAAAAACCGCTCCCCGACTTATCTTTTACGGCGGTTAAGCCTTCTGTTAGCGTGTATGTCCGGCAAAAAGACCTTACTTTTGGGGACAATGTATATTTTTACACATACATTGCGGATGCCGCTTCGATTACGGTAACGCAAAAAAACAGCGGGACTATATTTATGGGTCCGCTGCCTGTTATAGGAAAAAATAATCTATCTTCGTTTGTTGCCATATTTGACTGTGGCGGCTATTTGCTTGTTTATATGGCGTCTTTTGTACGCGCCGCTGTGCTGCCGGGGATAAAACAACAGGTAAGCGAGTCGATAAGCAACCGCGCCGCCGCGCTTTTTGAATGGTTTTGCGCCCGCGCCGATGCCGCATTTGCGGAGGCTAAATAAACCCAAAAGAGTTTATTTAGCCTCGATGTTTTTTATTACCCTAAAAATTTATAGCCTAAGCCGATGCGGAGGTTGAGACCGTTGGCTACGCCTTTTAGTTCTTTTGCCCAGTAGTCCGCCATTTCGCTGTCGTACTTGCTGTTCAGTTTGAAGCCGTACAGTACCTCGCCGCGAAGAAAAAGGTTTCCGGCAAGGAAAAAGTCTGTACCTACACCCAATTTGAGCCAGAGGGAATTCCAGAATTCGCCTATATTGGGCATATCGTAGCCCATGTTGGCGATTTTCTTGAAGTCTTTTTTCATGTTTTCATCATAATCGCCTACGGCAATCTGCCCGTCGATGCCGAGCAGCGGGAAAATTTTAAGGCTTTCTGTTATATCAAACGGATATTTTAACAGAAGCGACAGATTTATCTGGATAAAGAGATAATCGTGGGTTTCCTCGCCGTTAAGCGAGGGGATATTGTCCAGATTCGGGATGGCGACTGTTTGGCTTACATGGTTAAAGATGAGCGCGCAACTTCCTTCCGCGTAGGTTGCGTCAAAAAAGCCGTAAACGCCGCCGCCTACGGTAAGGTCTTTTGTGTCGAAAAGCCCCTGACGCAGCGCGTCTTGGGTTGCTACTGTGGGAGTGTCGTAGTCGCCGCCTTGGTAGTCTTTGTATTTATCCAGCAGGTCGGCGGTTTTCCAATGGATGTTGAAAATCCCCCCCCCCCCCCCGCTGAGCGAGAAACCAGGCAGAGCGAAAACCGGCGCGGATGCCGCCGCAATAATTACAAATAAAATAAATGGTTTTTTCATGTTCCTTCCTTTTTATTCAAGATAGAGGGCTTTTAAGGCTTCTATATCTTGCGAAGTTAAACCGAGTCCGTTGGTCGAATCGGTGAGGTATGCTTCTACGGTGCCGCATTTTTCTTCAATTGCTGTGAAAGCCGCTTCTATGTATTCCCGCTTTACTGTGAGAAGCGGCTGTACTCTTGCTTTGGCTCCTGCGGCGTATGCATTAATATCTGGAATTTGTAAAAGCGGAGTTATACGGTTTTCATAACCACCAACCGCAGAATCTATAGCGGACTGTGCGGGTTCATCTGATTGAAAAAAACTGTCAACGATTTGTTGCGCTGTTTCTTGCTTATTTTCGTACAGCATATATCCCCATTGTGGTATATTTGCCACTTGAGTATTTATTACATTTTCTGCTACTTTCGGCTTAACCGACTCGGCTAATTTCTGTTTCACCACAGGTGCCATTTGCTGATTCTGTAATGCTCGCGCCGCTTGATACATATCTTTTACAGTTTGTTCGATAAACGGACCCACCGGATAATATTTTTCCGCAACATTTTCAGCGGAAGCAAGATAATTTTGGATAACTGTTTCCCTATCTATGCCCAACGCGCTAAGGAACAGCGCAGTAGCAACTCCGGTTCTGTCTTTTCCAGCAGAACAATGATAAAGCACAGGGTCTGGGTTTCCATCACCATCAGGGTCAGACGCTAGAAGCGTCAAAAAGAATTTTTTGTATTGCGCCCTCGCGTCTCCTAAATCATCGTCGGGTATACCGACAACTATGCGTTTGTAGCCTGTTTTTACGGCTTCTATTACTAGTCTATCGTCATAGGGATTATCGGCTACCATGTAAGTATCGCCTATTACCGCCTCATAATCGGGAACAATAACGCTTTCATTTATCGCGGTTTCTTCCCACACTACGGTAACGCCTTCAGGCAGTCTGTCTTGGGCGCTCTTTGCTTCGCAAGTTACTTTAAGACTGTCGTCAACCGTCAGTTCCTTCGACCTAAAATCCACGACCGTTTTGATACCCAGCGTCTCAAACAGGTACTTTTTGTCCCGCTCCGTGAGCAGGTTCAAATCGCCTGACCGGACAAGTTTGCCGGATTTGATTTTTTCGCCGTCCGCTGTGGTATAGATACCAATGTCGCGCACATTGTACGCGCCCGCTACCGGCAGCAAACCGCCCCGCGCTTCGGGAGGGTCTGCCTCAATTTCGGAATAACATCCCGATATTATTACGGCGGCATTTACAAGCGCCGTAATAAAAATTGCTTTTTTCATTCTTACTCCTTAAAAATAAAATTAGATGTGTTACCTTTTTTATTTTGTAACAACCTATGTCATAATGCCCGCCGTCATTACACCTGTCAATAATATTTTGGTTTTTATGACAATAGTACAGGCATGTAGCACTTTGAGACAAATATTAGTGTTTGTAACGAGAGTACGCTCAGTTCTTACGGCGCTATCTGCGGTAGATAGCCGCCGTGAACTACCGGCAACCAATAACCGGAAATTATTTTGACTGGTAACGAAGAACCTTATCAATCGGCAGTTTAAGGGCGCGGGAAATCTGCTCAGGCTCCAACCCAAAATCAAAAAGGTTGTTTACATCTACAACCTCTTTTGCTTCCCAGCCTTCTTCGCGTCCTTCTTCGCGCCCTTCCTCACGCTCCACTACAAGAGCATCTTCCAATTTCCATTCGTCATATAGCATATTCCTTACCTCCGAACCATGCTTGTCAAAAAATTGCTTTAATATACCGTGCTCTACGCACCAGTCTATCGCCATTTTCATCGCCGCGTCTTTCTCGTCATTCGTTAATTCCGATGACTTCCTACCGCCGGCTACCTTCGCTGTGAACTCTCTCGCCTTCGCTATAAACGCGCTATACCCAGAAAGTATCGCGCTTCGCCGCAACATCTCCTTGTTCCGCCCCTCATTTATATTATACACCTTAACCCTTAAATCCAACGGCGGCTTCTCGCTCAAAGGTATACCAAGCGCGGAGGCAACCTCAGACGCCTTTGTGAAGGCATCCGCAAGGTTTAGTGTGTCCGTATCTGGATATTCCTCAATGCCATTGTATAGCACGATAAACTCAGGACGCGGAATAGTAAGCCGCTTCCTGCCATACAGATTTTTTCCCGTCAGCATTTTCTCGTATACCCTTGAGATATAAATGAGAAGCCTTACAGCCATGTTAGGGTTTATGGTACTTTGGTGTTCGACAAGAACGACAAGGCGTCCGCCTACCTCAAAAGAGAGGTCGTTGATGCGTGTCATGTAGAGGGCATCTTCCAGCGTATTGATGGTAATGTCGACATCTAGCGGGAGGGCGACTCCAAATAATGCCTTGTACAGTTCGCGGAGAGCATCTTCATTGCCAAAAAGCAAGGAGAACACGCTGTCTTTGTAGCGGGCATTTACGGACATAATCAGAGGATAGCGCTTTTATAGGTGTAATTTCAAGGGAAAGGCGGCGGGCTTAACGCTGAATTTTGTTTAAATGCTTTTACCGGTGGGCTTGGTCAGTGCCATAAGGCGTTTCGGGGTTTGTTTATAGAAATTTAACAGCAGACATTTTTTATTTCGTTTATGATTTCTATTTCTTTACCTTTGTATGTATAGTTCTTACACTCATTAAGATAAAATTCATTCTTATCGCTTATTGATATAAAAGCGAACATATTGGCATTTGCTTCATTATCTTGTCCTTCAAAAACCATAATTAAAATGCAAAATGCGCAGCATTTTGTGGAGACTTGTTCGGGCTACCGAACAAGTCCATTTACAATATGCCCTAATTCGTGTGCTATAAGCAGTTGCGCTTGTTTACCAATATAAACATCATTGTAAAATATAAACGCGCCATTATCAAAAAAACGTGTGGTTGCGCGTTTTTTTAATGTTATCGGCAATAGACTTATAGAATATAGCCTTAATCCATTTATATTATTTGCTGATTTTCTTTTTTCGTTTATCATATCTTCCACAGATGAAATAAGATGTGAAAGGAATTTACGTTTTATTTTTGGCTTTATCTTATTAAAAAAATAATCGCCGTATTTTTCCGCAACAGATAATTCTGCACCGAATTCATTCGCCGCCTTTTTTATGTATTCTTTGTCCATTATTTAATAAACCTCCATGAACCCTCACAAAATATCTCTAATTCATCTGTATAATCATCCTCAATAGATATTTCTTCGTTATTATTAGCAACGCCAATAACTCCCATACATTTACGCAACATATCTATTTTTTCGGAATAATCGGTTACTCCATTTCGAGTAAAAACAGCCTCTATATCAGCCTTCCGGCGCAATATAGAAAGGCTTTTTATTATACCGCCTACTTTATCGTAGACTTCTGTCATTTTTTCTTGTTTACACATTTTCCATACTCCTTTCCTCGCCGGTAAAATTCAACAGTATCTTTCCAATACCGACAAACGCCATTTTCAAACATACATCTTTATTTTACTTTATACCGCCGATTTTGTCAAGAAAAAACAGTTTACTTTTTGCGGAAACCGTAAGCCCCGCCTTGCACACACCAACCCCGCATGTGTGTGCCGGGGGGGGGGGGGGGGGTAAAACCAATTT
>JAIROZ010000132.1 GCA_031257255.1 Spirochaetaceae bacterium
CTATTGTTTCCTATACAAAACTTACCGCTGCCGCATTTACAGCGCCGGCTTCCGGGAGTATAAGCGCCGGGACGCCTGTGGTTGTCAATCTGCAAGTGCGCCCTCAGGAGGCAGGCGCGGAATGGACAACTTACACGCTCGTGGTGCGGAAGGGTGTTACCATCACCCTTACGCCGGACGCGCAGTCAGAATTTTATCCGGCATTTACTCAGGCAACAACCGCTTATGTTATGGGCAAGGCGGCGGCAAGTATTACGCCATCGGTAACAGGCGGCGCGAATATACATTTCAAGATAGACAGCAATAGTTGGACGGCGCATACAAGCGGAGCAATATCGTTAAGCGGATTAGCGGCTAACCAGGCGCACACGGTTCAAATTGCGGTAACTCCCAATGATGGCACACAGCCTGTAACAACATATACCATAACTGTAGTAAAGCCGTATGAGTATACATACACAAGTTCCGCCCCATACACATGGACAGCCCCTGCCGCAGGGACATATCAGTTTGAATTGTGGGGAGCGGAGGGAGGCAGCAATTTATGTGCTCGATGGAACATAATAGGCGGAAAAGGCGGATACATTAAAGCGCAAAAACACTTTAACGCAAGCGATGTTATGTATTTGTATGCCGGACAGCAAGGAAATAACACCGCAGGACTGCGTGTAGGCGGCGCAGCGGCATACGGAGGCGGCGGAAAAGGAGGGAATTGCACCGGACATGATGATCGTAGCGGAGCGGGAGGAGGAGGAGCGACATTTGTAAGTACAGCGCAGAATACATCAACAGCCTACGATGCCGTGATAAGTAATTCGACAGTCCGCGCCGGATTTCAACTGGTCGCGGGAGGAGGAGGAGGAGGAGGAGGCTATGCCCCCCCCGACCGCGGCTCGAATGGCGGCAGAGGAAGCGGAACGGATACGGGCGGAGATTCCCTCACAAACGAGGGAGGCAATAAAGGCGCGGGCGCGTCTCCAACTACAGGAAATGCTAACGGTGTAGGAGGGAGTTCACCCAATAGCGCCGATACAACACCGGGTGCCGGCGGCGGCGGGAACAGAGGCGGCGTAGTAGGAGTTCAGAATAGTAACCAAGGCCATGTTATAGCTTCCGGCGGCGGCGGCGGCAGCGGCTACATAAACACCACAGCCGGCTGGACTCTCACCGATACCGACCGTACAGGCAATGTCGGCACCGGCGCATTCAAGAACATCCCCGAACCGGGCGGCGGCGCACTAGTCGCAGGTCATTCCGGCGCTGGCTTTATACGCATAATCTGCATAGGTCAGTAAAAAAAAGAGAAGTTCGAGATTCCTCACAAAAACAACCGGATAACCATCCGCCCGATAACAAAGCACACGCCCTGTTGAAATTATGCCTACTATAATCTAAGATGATACCATTAATGTGTTCCATGCTATGTCCAGCCGCAGGGCGTTTTACAATTTAGCGCGAGGTAAACAATGAAACGCAGACGCCCTTTGCGCGGTTTTTTCTTCCGCTCCTTTTTTTGCATCCTCCTGCTTTTGAGCGCTCTGCCGCCGGCAACCGCTCAGTCCAAAACGCCAAGCATAATAAAAGCCGCGCAAATCAGCCTGCGGGGAGAGCCGCTTTACAAGGAAGGCTTTACACACTTCGATTATGCCAACCCCGCCGCCCCAAAAGGCGGCAGCCTGACACGCGCCGCGCTCGGCAGTTATGACAACTTCCACCGTTTCGCCCTCCGTGGAAACTGCGCCGCCGGCGATGAGTACATTTATGCCGCGTTTATGACAGGCTCGCTGGACGAAAGCGGCTCGCTCTACCCGTACATTGCCGAAAGCATAGAGTACGCTTCCGACTATTCATTCATCATCTTCAATATCAACCCGAACGCCCGCGATAATGGCGGCGAACCGCTCACCGCCGAGGATGCGGCGTTCTCTTTCCGTATTCTATTTGAAAAGGGTGTGCCGCAATTCCGCGCATACTACGCCGGAGTAAAGGCAAGCATTCTGAGTAAGTACCGCATCCGCTTCGATATAGAAAGCGCGGAAGGCGGCAACAAAGAGTTGATGATGAACATCGCGCAGTTCCATGTCTTTCCACGGCGTTTTTGGGAAGGGGCGGACGGCGCGATATTGCGCGATTTTTCCGGTCCCCTTGTGGAGCCGCCGCTTGGAACCGGTCCCTACCGGATAGGCGATTACAAGATGGGGCAGTACATTACGCTGGAGCGGGTGCGGGACTGGTGGGCGGCGGATTTGCCGGTAAACAAGGGGCGTTACAACTTTGACACGATACGCTACGACTACTATCAGGATGCCAATGTCGCCTTTGAGGCGCTAAAGGGCGGCGAATATGACTTTAGGCAGGAGAATTCGGCAAAGAATTGGGCATCCGGCTATACCGGCAAGATTTTTGAGGCGGGCAAAAATGGCGAGCCGCCGCGCATCATCCGTGCCGAATTGCCGGACGGCAGCGCCAAGGGCATGCAAAGCCTTGTCTTTAATGTACAGCGCCCGATTTTTGCCGACCTTCGCGTCCGCCGCGCCCTCAACTGCTTTATCGACTTTAACTGGATGAACAAAAGCCTTTTTTACGGACTTTACCGCCGCACACGCAGTTATTTTCAGAATACCGAATACGAGGCGCGGGGGCTCCCTTCCGCCGCCGAATTGCGGGAACTGGAAGCGCTGCGCGGCAAGGTTCCGCCGGAAGTCTGGACAACGGAATTCCAGCCTTTGGAGACAGACGGCTCCGGCTACATACGCGCCCAAGCGCGGGAAGGACTCCGCCTGCTTGCCGAAGCGGGCTGGTCGCTAAAAGCCGGCAAACTAGTAAACGGAAAGGGCGAGCCTTTCAGTTTTGAAATGCTGATATACGATACCACTATGGAAAGAGTCCTTATCCCTCTGCAAAATAATCTTGCCCGTTACGGCATCGAAATGCGGATACGCCTTACCGATGTAAGCCAGTTTGTAAACCGCCTTCGTTCCCGCGACTACGACATGATAAGCGCAAGCGGCATCCCGCTCGACTACCCCTCCTCCGACTTAATGATACTCTGGCATTCATCATATATCGATTCGACTTGGAACACTCCGGGAGTAATGGACGGCGCGGTAGACTACCTTTGCGAACAAATCGCCGCCTCGCAGGAAGACGGGGAACGCCTTTTGGCTCTGGGGCGCGTTTTAGACCGCGTACTCACTTGGAACGCTTACTGCATTCCCGAATGGCACAGCCCCAACTACCTTATCGCCTATTCAAGCAAATTCCGCCGTCCCGCCGTCCTGCCAAAATTCGACATCGGGCTGGATTACTGGTGGGTTGAATGACGGCTTATTCTAGCGTGTGCTCAAAACCGGCATTTTTTATTGCGGCAATGGTATCGTCTACATTCTGTCCGCCGGATGTGAGGTAGCCTGACGCAAACACAGAGTTTGCCGCCTTGAGCATATCGCGCTCGCGCCCCGCAAGGTAGAGTTCTCTTCCGGCGGCGCAGCGTATATCAGCCTTTGGCGTCATAAAACGCGCCAGCGCAAGAATTTTAAGGCAGAATTCCGGCGTTATGCGGCTTGTATCGCTATTTTCCTTAGGCGTCCCTTCGATAGGTATAAGAAAGTTTACAGGCACGGACTCAGGTTTGAGCGCCTCAATCTCAAAAAACATATCTACAAGGTCGCCGGCGCTCTCTCCCATTCCCGCAATTCCGCCGCAGCAGAGTTCAAAGCCCAATTCTTTTAGCATTTTGAGGTTTGCGATGCGCTCATCATAAGTGTGAGTGCCGCAAATCTGAGGGTAGTAGCCGCGCCCGGTGTTCAAATTGTGGTTTACACGGTTGAGTCCCGCCTCTTTTAGCATAAGCGCCTGTTTTTTGGTAAGGAAACCTATCGAGCAGCATATAGAAACGGGGGATTGCTCTTTAAGTTTACGGATATAATCGCAAAGCGCCGAAATTTCGGCATCGCTAAAGCGGATGCCGCTCAAACCTATGCAATGGCGTTCAAGATGTTTGTCGTGTACCAAAGCGCCGTTAGCCGCCGCCTTTTCGTAAGGGATGAGGGGGTAGGTTTCGATGTCTGCCTTTGAAGCGCCGGACTGGGCGCAGTATGCGCAATCCTGCGAGCAGTTGCCGCTGCGGGCGTTGGTCAATATTTGAATGCCTGTTTTTAGCCCTTTGTACGCTTTTCTAAGAATGAAAGCGGCATCCAAAAGTTCGTCTACTTTGCCGTCCGGCAATTCTAGTATGGAAAGCGCACAGGCGCGGCTTATTGCGCCGCCTTCCAGCCGCTGTCTTGCAAGTTCATACAAATCCACGCCGTTACCTTTTTAGCCTTTTCTGTCCGGTCTTAATTTTTCCGCGCCGCCTGTATAAATATGAACGGGTTTTGCGCCATCATCCAAATAGCAGTGCAGCAATGCGCGAATTATGCCGTTCGGCATACCGGCGCTCCGCGCTTCCTGCGCGGCAAAGAGCGCTGTTTCTCCGGCATACCCGCCTTCCCGCAATGCCGCACAGGGATTCTTTGCGTCCAAATCCGGCGTTACGGAAAAAACAAGCGACACTATATCAGCCTCGCAAAGTTTATTTGCGTCCAGCAATTTGCCGTACATTGAACAAACCGCATCGCGGATTCCGGTGTCTGTATTTTCGCAGCATACCGCCCCGCGCAGCGCAAAAAGTTTTTTCATTTGTCTTCATTTTATACCGGCAAATACAAAAAAGTAAGTCTTCCTTCCCTTGTGAATTTGCCCGGCACCGGGGCATAATAAGGCGTGCAAAAATTAAACAACTGGGCGGAACGCGACCTGCGCCATATCTGGCATCCCTGCTCTCAAATGAAGGACTATGAAACGCTGCCCCCCATCGTCATTGAACGCGGCGAGGGGGCTTTCCTTTACGATGTTTACGGCAAACGCTACATAGACATTGTTGGCTCGTGGTGGTGCAATCTTTTGGGGCATTGCAACCCGCAAATAAATGAGGCGCTAAAAAAGCAACTTGACTCGCTGGAACATGTTATCTTCGCGCATTTTTCCCACAAAGGCGCGGTGGAATATGCCGAAAAACTATGCGCCGCGCTGCCTGCGGGACTTTGCAAACTGCATTTTTCTGATAACGGTTCATCCGCAGTGGAATGTGCCCTAAAAATGGCATTCCAGTACCAAATACAATGCGGCAAGAGCCGGAAAACCCGCTTTATGTGTCTTTCCGGCGGCTACCATGGCGAAACAATAGGCGCTCTCTCCGTAGGGGCGCTCGATGCCTTTACCTCCATCTACAAACCACTCCTTGTAGACAGCGTGCGCATACCCGCGCCGGACTGTTACCGCTGCCCCTTCAATCAAAACAGAGAGACCTGTAATTGCCCTTGTCTGGCAAATGCCGAAGAAGCCTTTGAGCGCCATGCGGACGAATGTTGCGCCCTCATTGTTGAACCGTTGCTGCAAGGGGCTGCCGGTATGCGGATGTACCCGACCGCTTACCTCCGCGCCCTCCGCGCCCTCTGCTCAAAATATGATGTACTGCTTATTGCGGACGAAATTGCCACGGGCTTTGGGCGTACAGGCGCGTTGTTTGCCTGCGCCCTTGCCGGCATTTCCCCGGATTTGATGTGCCTTTCCAAGTCTATAACTGGCGGCTATCTTCCGTTTTCTGTACTTGCGGTAACGGAGGATATTTTTGACGCCTTCTATGCTGATTGGGCGGACGGCAAGGCATTTCTCCACAGCCATACCTATAGCGGCAACCCGCTGGGATGCGCCGCCGCTCTTGCCGTACTCGACATCCTGCAAAACACACCGGTTCTGCAAACTTCCCGCGAGAACGCCGTATTTCTTCATCAGAAATTACAGGATGAACTGGGCGCTCATCCTGCTGTTGGTGAAATACGCGCTCTAAATTTGATAAATGCCATCGAACTTGTCGCGGACAAACGCTCAAAAAAGCCCTACCCGCCGGAAAACCGTATGGGCAGGCAGGTCTATAAAAAAGCGCTCGGTCTGGGGCTTCTGCTACGCCCGCTGGGGGATGTGCTCTATTTTAACCCGCCGCTTAACATAAGCCGCGAAACACTGGAAGAAGCGGTAATGCTCTGCAAAAAGGCGCTGGACGCAAATACAGCGTAATGGCGTTAAATCAGCATTGCCCTAATTAAATCCTCCGCTCTCCTTGGTTACAAAACACTCCTCGTGTCCATTATTACTGCTTTAGGATAGTCCCCCAAAGTTTTTGTAAAAAAATGCCGATATTGCGTATAAGGGCTTTATTCCCGAATAAAAAATTGGTTAGAGGATAGATATGGATAAAAAGAAGTTGCTGCTTGTTGCGGCTTCGGTTGGTATGTTTCTGGTAATTGTGCTTGGAGCGGCAATACTTGTGTTTACACCGAGAGGGCATGCGGAAGATACCGCGTTAAACGCGCCTGTTTCCCGTACAACGAGCGGGCGTACCGGCGGAGACGGCGCGGGTACGCCGCAGCCTGTTACGCCGGAAGTTGCGGGCGCTACCGCCCCGGTAAATGTTCCTGTAGCGCCGGGCTATGTCCCCGCTCCGGTTCCTGCCGCCGGCACCTATCCGCCGGAATATAACAGCACTGAAAATACGCCGAATGAACGCAATGTAATTACTATTCCCGCGCCGCAAAATGCGGGCGTTCCTCAGGCTCCAGCCGCGCCGCAGCGAACCTCATCCGGCAGTCCAAATGCCGCGCCTAAAACGGCAAAACCGGCGGCGCTTATACCGGCGGCAAATCCGGCTGTTAAACAGACATCTGTCAAACCGGCAGCAGCCAAACCGGCGCAAAAAGGAAACTACTGGGTGCAAACCGGTTCTTACGCGCAAAAAAGTTACGCCGAGAATGCAAAAACCTTTCTTTCAACAAAAGGCATCGACTCCATAGTCCTAAATACTTCGGTAAGCGGCAAAATTTACTATCGCGTTCGCGTAGGACCTTACCTTTCACGGAACGAAGCGGATTACTGGCTCTCCCTTATTAAATCAATCGACGGCATGGAAAACAGCCAGGTATGGAAAAGCGGGTCGTAATAAAAGGAGATGCGGATTTTCTAGTGTATCAAAATGGGGCAGTTGTGTAATGATAATTTAAGAATGTGTCATAATGACCCATTTTGGATATTGTGAAGAATTCATACCAAACATAGAAAATCAACATAAATACTGATATAATCAGTAATTGTCTTGATTATCCGAATGTGGCACGGTTTGTGCTACAATAAGTGCATGGAGGCCGATATGAACAAGGCAAAGAAATATGAAGAACAAAAAGTAAACATAACGGACGAGAATGTTCTTTCGATGTATCTCCGCGATATTAGCAAAATACCGCTTTTGACGCGAGAAGAGGAGGACAATGTTGCAAGGCGGGCTGCTGCCGGCGATAAGGGCGCGACCAACAAACTTGTGAGTGCTAACCTCCGGTTTGTGGTCAATGTAGCAAAACGATATCAAGGTCAGGGGCTGCCGCTCATCGACCTAATAAGTGAAGGAAACGTTGGATTGCTCTGCGCCGTTGAAAAATACGATGTAGATAAGGGTTATCATTTTATATCCTATGCGGTTTGGTGGATACGCCAGGCAATATTGAAAGCAATTTGCGAAAAGTCAAGAATGATACGCTTGCCGATGAACAGGGCGGGTGAGTTGGTCAGAATTGAAAAGTTGCGTAAAGAAATTCAGTATTATGAAAATACCGAAACGGAAATTAAAGAAATCGCCAAAGCCCTTAATATGGACCAGCACATGGTCGCCGACCTAATCTCCGTTAGCCGTGAGATGGTTTCACTCGATGCGCCGATACGCGAAGAAAGCGGCGGAAGCCTAGGCGAATATATCGAGGACGAAACCTGTGTGGCTCCGGACGATTATGCCGTTCGCACGACCATGATTGAGGACATAGAATCCGTTCTTTCCACGCTTTCTCCCAAAGAAGCAGACATTATTCGTTACCGTTACGGAATTGGAAACAATGTGCGAATGACGCTTACAGAAATCGGTTACCGTTTCAACTTAACAAAGGAACGGATACGCCAGATAGAAAAAAAAGCGTTAAAGCGCCTCAAACACCCGCGCCGGCTCAAAGTGTTGGAGAGTTATGTCGCCTAAAGAAAACGGCATTCTTTTTGATTTAGACGGTCTTTTGGTTGATACCGAAAGACCGTTTATTATTTGTTTTAAGCGCGTTTGCGAACGGCGCGGTTTTGACATCCCCGAAGAACTGCTTTTACAGATGATAGGGCTCGGTGCCCGCGAAGAAGACGCGCTCTTCAAAGAACGCTACGGCAAAAACTTCCCCTACATGGAAATACGCGAAGAAACTTACACTGAATCCATCTCCTACCATGAAAGCGAAGGTATGCGCATTATGAAAGGCGCACCGGCGTTGATTGAACATCTAAAGACGAAAGGCTATCCCATCGCGCTTGCTACCGGAACTATGTATGAGCGCACACTTTGGAAACTAAAAGTCTCCGGGCTTGATGGCAAGTTTGACGCGATAAGCACAGGGAGCGATGTTGAACACGGAAAGCCCGCGCCGGATATTTTTCTTGTAGCGGCAAAAAGGCTGGGTTTACCGCCGCAAAATTGCATAGGCTTTGAAGATTCCGATGTGGGCTTGCAGGCATTACACGCCGCCGGTATGCGCAGCATTTTTGTTAAAGACATGATAGAGCCCGCCCCGCAAACTCTCGCCGCCGTCTTGAAGCGCCTTAAATCGCTGGACGAAGCAATAGCCCTATTTTGATATCGTCTCTTTTACAATGAATGATTCCCTTCAAAATGTCATTCCCGCATTGATAGCGTACTGCCAGACATTTTTATCAACATTGTACGCCGCGCCCAATCCAACACCGGGCATGGCAACCCGTGAAAAATAC
>JAIROZ010000145.1 GCA_031257255.1 Spirochaetaceae bacterium
TCTGGTAGCGCGATCACCTGTATGTTCGAGCCGTCAGTAAGAATGCATATAGCTTCACCCCAGTGACCAAAGCCTTAATTCCACGCGCTTTGAGCATTCTCTTCATTTGTGTAAAACAAATTCCCCTCGTTTGGGTAAAGAAAATCTCCTTCGTTAGAGGAAAGCGGTATAGACGCGATGGCAGTATCTTTTTCAGACGCGGCAATATTTTTGTCCACTTCCGGTTTAGTTACTGCCGATTCGACTTCTGTCCGCTGCGGCGCAATTGTGCGCGGCGTCTCAACTCCGGCTTCCATATATTTTGCGTCAAGCAAAGGCGTACCGCGTTCGTCAGGATATGGCTGCGCATCCACAGACATTGCCATATCGAATGACGAAAAAGGTAACGGTATCGGATTATCCTCAGATGATACAAATCCGCCGTGCGTATTCGCGTCAGCAAGTTCATATAGAGGTTCAAGCGCCGCAATTTCAGATTTATTGTCTTCGTCAAGCCATAGCGGCATTATTTCCTGCTCTGCATCAGCAACCTTACCGGCGCTCGCCGGGATTTCTTCCTTAATTGGAATTCCTCCCTTAATAGGGTTAGGATTGACGCCGGGATTTACTCCTGTATATTCATGTAAAACGGCAATTTCTGAGGGATGTTCCGTGCTTTCGGGCATAGCGGCAATTTCCGTCGAAGGTTCGTCCGCAACTTTCCCTAACATAGGCATATCCCTTATAGGAATAGAGTCTTTGTTATTTGGAGTATTGCGAAAACCGCTGGAGTCAGGGATTTCTCCCGCAACGGCAATATCATTTTTTTGCGGCTGGACATCTTCCTGTAAAGCCATCCATGAGGGGACGTCTTGCGGTTCGCCGTCTAACTTTTTTTCGGCAAAAAATAATGTATCAAGATATTCTGGACTCTCGCCATCCCAGTCGTTCCATCCGGCTTGTATTTCATCCGTTGCCTTTTTTTGTTCAGATGGAGCGTTAATGCCGGTATCCGGTTTCTGTTCGGCGGCTACGGGCATAAGCCCCGCAGCCGGCTCTATATTGATAGCGTCTTCTTTTTTATACACATCTTGAGGAGAACGCGGGTAAGCAAGCGCTTCGGCAAAGTCGATACCGGGACTTTCCTGCAGCGGTGTAAATACTTCTTTAGATAATTGCGGCGTTCCTGCGGCGGCATCCGCATTGTCGCTTAAACTTTGCGGCATATCTTTATATATAGAGTCGTATTTAGGCTGTGGAAAAGCGGCAATGGATTCAGAGTAAGCAGGTTCGATTCCGGGAGACAATTCTTCGATGTTATCAAAATTACCGGTTGAACCTGTGTATGGAAAATCTGATGCGGGCGCATAACCGCCGGACTGCGCTAAATTTGAGGACGGGTAAGTGTTCGGCTGTCCCGTAGGCGAGGGTGTAAATCCCGCAGGCGGCTCTATATTGATGGCGTCTTCTTTTTTATACACATCTTGACCGCTTGAACCGGCGGTGTATGGAAAAGGCGGTACAGGACCATAACCTGTGGGGGGTAAACCTGAGTCCGGCATATAGCCGCCGGACTGCGCTAAATTTGAGGACGGGAAAGTATTGGGTTGTCCCGTAGGCGAGGGTGTAAATCCCGTAGTCGGCTCATCAATATTGATGGCGTCTTCTTTTTTATACACATCTTGAGGAGTACGCGGGTAAGCAAGCGCTTCGGCAAATTCTATGCCGGGACTTTCCTGCAATGGAGTAAATGCTTCTTTAGACGGCTGCGGCGCGGCAGATAATTGCGCTCCGTTCGCATCCGCATTAGCGCCTAAACCTTGACTTTGCGGTATGCCTGCATCCGCAGTATAAGCCGGTGTTGAATCTATACCGCTGCCGGTTATTGGAGATGATGGTTCATTTTTAACTGTACCGGCGGTGCCGGCAGTTGCGGGAACCTGATACGGAGTTTCCGGCAGACCTACCGGTAAAGCGGATGTTTCGGGAAAAATCTGATAAACAGGCGGTGTTTCCAGAACAGTATTTGCGGGAAATTCATTTTGTGCCGCTTGCGCTGCCTCCGGCACCTGCGCTGTTTGCGCCTTAGTTTGCGCCGGTTCGGGAATCGCACTAACAAGCGGCGGATAGTCTGCGCGGAGTTCTACCGGAGAAACAGATGGCGCAAATTGAGGGATAGGCGGTATTTCTAGTCCGGAATATGCGCCGTCATTGCCTTTTTGCGCCTGTTCTGACGCGGCGGCGACAAGCGGCGGATAGTCTGCGCGGAGTTCTACCGGAGAAACAGATGGCGCAAATTGAGGGATAGGCGGTATTTCCAACTGTTGAACAGGCGATGCCGGAGCATTTGACGCAACTAACGGCTTTTCCTCAAAAGCCTCTACAGGTTGAGTGGTGCCGGGTTTTGTTGCCGTCTGGTTAGGCTCGACGGCTGTCAACCGGGGATAATCAAGTAATAACGGAGTTATGTTTACCGGCTGGGGCGGTGATGGCGTTATTTCAGGCAGCACAGGCATTGCCGTCTCTTGAATCGTTGTCTGCGCAGGCTGATTTTGCGGAACCGAATCTTCTTTTGTTATATGAGAAGAAGGTGTTATATGCGAAGAAGAGGCAACGGGTGTTCTGTTTTCGTTAATAACATTGCGTTCTTGCGGATTGGGAAGAGTCAACACTACATCCGGACCGGAAGTCAAAGGACTAGGATTTTTCAATTCACCTATTGCGGAAGATAGGGGCGGCGCGGATGCAGCAGTCTGGGGAGTTGTAACAGGTATTGTTTCCTGCTTAGGTTCGGGAATAATCTGCGGAAGATTTTCAATAGTTGGCGAAGCAACCGGTCCTCCCGGCGGAGGCATTACAATAAATACAGGCTTAACTGGTATGGGCGGAGCGGAGATTGTGTTTGGTACAGCGCTATAGGAAATATCCGGTTCAGATTTTGGCGCAACAGGTGTATCCTGCGGGGCTGCCGCAGTCTGATACCTATCGCCGGCGGAAGTTTCACGCCGTCTTGTAAGGGCGTTTTCACGAACAAAAGCGCGGCTGTCGTAATCAGGGTCGCCGGAAAAACTTCGACCATCGCGGATGTCGGAAAAACGCGAGGACGCTGCCGCCGAAGAGGGGGCTTCAGATATAGAAGAATTTAGAGGTGTACTGACGCTGATTCTGCCGTTGGCGCGTCCGCCCCAGCCTAGCGCTTCGGCAACTTCGCGGGAGATGAGCGCCCCGCCGGCGCTGCCTTGTCCGGAGCGGACAATAGCTTGTGTGGTTCTGCCGGTTTCAAAACTATAAATGTCAACGACTGTATTTGCCGGTTCTGTATTTGAGGTAATATAAGGTACACGTTCTGGAAAGTAACCGGAAGGGGCGACAGTTGCCGTGCTATCCCACGAAACAAATAGCACGGGTAAAACGGCGCAAACTATCGCTTGAAAACCCCGGCTAACTGTGCGGCTGGCAAAATTCAGAGATGTCTTTGTACCGTATATCTTATTCGCTTTCATTATCCGCTCCGATATTATCATTTCCCATTGTCAAATAACTTTTCCTCATGTATGGCAGCAATGATTGTGTCGCTGTATTTACCGCAGTCCATTCATCTTTTGGCAGCAGCAATTTTGCCTCTGTGGTATCAATTTTTTTTTCGCAGACAAACCGGTAAGGAGAAATGCGGAAGAGTTTTAAACTGGCGGTGCTAAGTACAGGCGGACTTTTACCGTCTGACGAGGGAATATAATTCAATGTTGCAAGCACAAAAAAATCGCTTCCGTTTTGGATTGCGTCCTGAAAATCTTTTAGAGCTTCTTTTGGGAAGTCAATGCGGTCGTTTTGAGGAATGCGTATCGACTGCGCGTTGCTCACTATAAAGCCTTCCGAAAAGAAAAAATCCATAATGCCGCTTTCCCAAATTGCCGCATGTTTTCCGGCGGCATTCTCGGCAATGTTGGTTTCTACGACCATTACGGCTATATTGTTTTCGGCAAAAACTCCTGAAGTAAAAATAAGTCCTAGAAAGTAGAGCGGCGCTAAAAAGCGAAAAATTGATGTTTTCATCCTCGAAATATAGACTCCTATGGAAAGCGTACTTCCCAGCGAACCGCAAAAAGTAATCCGCATACATAAATTTTCGGCATAAATTAGAAGATACTTTAAGGAAACGCTGATAAACTCGATGTTAATCGGTGTTTCGTTAAAATTACCGGCTTTATACCTTGTTTTTCAAAGTGTAATTTGCTAAAATAATCCACAAATGAAATATTATGTTATGCAAGTCCGCTCGATGTTTGAGGAAAAATATATCAGGCTTTGCAAAAACGCCGTTTCCGGCTTTGACATCAAACTCTATTTTCCAAAGCGCGAATATATGGAAAGACGGCAAGGGAAGAGCGAAAAAGTAATAAAGCCTGTATTTTTGGGCTATGTTTTTCTTGAATTAGAGGACAGCCTGCGCATAGAAGATTTGCAGCAAATCTTTAGAAAGGTTGAGGGCTTTCACCGGTTTTTGCGGTCAAACGATGATGTTACCGAAATTACAGGGCGCGACCTTGAGATAATCCTTCGTTTTCTGCTGAATAAGGACGCTATCGCCGGTATCTCAAAAGCCTACTTCAACGAAAAAGACAAAATTGTAATTACTGAAGGACCTTTGTTCGGTTTGGAAGGCTCAATTTTGAAGGTAGATAAAAGGAAGGGTAGGGTAAAGGTAAAACTCGACTTTTGCAGCGAGTCTTTTACCGTAGATTTAGGATTTGAGACTATAAACAAAGCGTAATATATGTCTAAAAAATCATACTATCATTCATATAAATTTGAACAAGAGCGCTATTGTATGATTTAATATACATATATTACCGGATGCCGTGATAAGGCGTACTGTCCTCTGCAGGGGCGTTGTTCTGTATATGTATTAAAAAACATACTGATAATGGCATTGTAGTTGATTGCTTGTAAGAGTATGTTTTTATAGACGGTGATAGACAAAGAAGGATTGTTATGGGTGTCAAGAAAAATAGACGTTTGCATATAATAGGCGCGGGAAATGCGGGGCGTTCTCTCGCTTGCGAGGTAAAGGAAAAGCCGGTGCTGGGCGAAGTGGCAGCATTCCTCGATGACGACCCCTCTCTTATCGGCAAGGAAATCGAGGGTATTCCAGTTTTGGGTCCTGTCCGTCATGTGGCAAAACTCCTTAGGCGTAAAGCCGGAGACGAAGCCGTTATCGCAATGCCGCAGGCTGATGTCGAATATATCAAGGAACTGTACGGTATCCTAAAGGCGGCGGGTTTTGAGCGTATACGCATACTTCCGGGTATCTCGCAAATCATAGACGGCGATGTCCACCTTATACAGACGCGCTCGGTTGACCCGCAAGACCTGCTGGGGCGTACGCCTGTCGCGGTAAACTTGCGCGAAAGCCTTGCATACCTGCGCGATAAACGGGTGTTGGTTACCGGCGCGGGCGGCTCTATCGGCAGCGAACTATGCCGCCAACTCCTGTCAGGCGGTGTTGAGAGGCTCTATCTTTTTGGACACGGCGAGAATTCAATATTCCAGATAGACCGTGAACTTCAGATTTTGCAGGATGAAGGGGTAGGCGAGAAGACAACGATTGTTACCGTTATAGGCGACCTAAAAGACGCCGGCTACATCAACCACATCATAAAAAATCTGAAGGCGGACGCGATTTTCCATACCGCCGCTTACAAACATGTACCGCTTATGGAGTCCAACCCCGTTGCCGTGATAGAAAACAATGTTTTCGGCACTCAAAACCTTATCAGGGCGGCGCGTTCCAACAAAGTACGACGCTTTGTCCTCATTAGTACTGATAAGGCGGTGGAACCGGTCTCAGTTTACGGCGCTTCCAAATATCTCTGCGAAAAATTAGTGCGTCAAACTGCCCTCGAACTAAAGAATGGGGAAGAAAGCCCGGCATTTATGGTAGTCCGCTTTGGAAATGTACTAGGTTCACGGGGGTCTATAGTACCGCTTTTTCAAAAACAGATTGAAAAAGGCGGTCCCGTAAGTCTGACTCATCCTGATATGCGGCGCTGGTTTATGACGATACCTGAGGCGTGCTCGCTTGTACTTAAAGCGGGCGGGGTGGGGGAGAACGGCGGGCTTTATCTGCTTGATATGGGAGAACCTGTCCGCATACGCGATATGGCTGAGCAGATGATTCGTTTTTACGGGTACGAGCCCGAAGTCGATATAAAAATCGAATATATAGGGCTGCGCCCAGGTGAAAAACTGGACGAAAAACTTTTTGCGGCAGACGAACTCCCCGTCAAAACAAAATTCAAGAAAATCAACAGAATAGAACGGCGTTCCGCCTCTGTAGATGCAGCCGGCGCTGCGGCGCAGCCTGCTGATTTAGACGGACTGTTGGAAAAACTAGCGCCGGTCTGTAGTTTTGACGCGGCAAAACCGGAATTGTACCGCAACAGCGCCTATCTTCGCGCCGCGCTAAAAGAGGCTATTCCCTCAATGTTAAACTAATGGAATTTTTGCCGGCATTATTGTTTCGGAGCAGGGGGGATTCGAACCCCCGGATCCTTGCGGATCAGCGGTTTTCAAGACCGTCTCCTTCAACCACTCGGACACCGCTCCTTCAGAATAAGTAATAATAGTATATGGAATTATTTTTTTCAAGCCTTGTGGCTCGGTTGAATAAATCAGTGCTTCATCAGTGCTTCATCAGATGCGTAAAAATTCAGTAAGGCTGCCCAGTGCTATTTCCTGAACAAGCGGCATTTTTTCCGCGCTTACCGGAACAATCACCGCGCCTTTTTGCGCCGGAATGATAAATCGTAGGCTGCCTGCTATTCTTTTTTTGTCGGAATTTAGCGCGTTAAGGAACTTACGCGCCAAGGGCTGCCCGCTTCCGCCGGAAAGCAGCGCCGGGTGGGGAGCGCCGGTTTCGTAGCCTAAATTTTGTAAGAGATGCGTTATGGCATGGGCGCGTTCCGGCGGTGTTATACCCAAAGCAAGTCCAAGTTCGCAGGCGCGGACTATGCCCCAAGCGACAGCCTCGCCGTGAGTTATTTTGCCAAGTCCCGCTGCCGCTTCGAGCGCATGCCCGAATGTATGCCCAAGATTGAGTTTGGCGCGTTCCGTTCCTGTTTCGCGGGGGTCGGCTTCCACGATACGCCCCTTCAGTTTGACGGCGGCAAGTACGATTTTTTCAAGACGCACGGCTGCATTTCCTTTGGATAATTCTTCAAATGCGGTATTTTCGTCTATGGTTTCATCCAGAATGACGGACTTGATAATCTCGGCAAGCCCCGACTTAAACTGAGATGGAGGAAGCGTTTTTAAGGTTGAGAGCGGCATCCAAACGGCGCGGGCGGGGTAGAATGTGCCGGCTAAATTTTTTATGCCAAAAAGGTCTATGCCGGTTTTGCCGCCAAGCGCGGCGTCCGCCATGCCGAGCAAAGTCGTGGAGACAAGCGCCAGACGCGCCCCGCGCATATAAATTGAAGCGGCAAAGGCGCAAATGTCGCTCACTACGCCGCCGCCAATGCCTATAAATATGTCGTCCCGCCCCAGTTCGGCGGCGCAGGCGGCTTTGAGTATCTTCTTTATTGAATCCCAATTTTTTTCCTTTTCGCCTGAACCGGAAAGGCAAATGGGAACGGATGCGCCAATTTCATCCGCATAGGGCTTTGTGTTTTCATCGCAAATAACATGATAGCGTTTGTCCCGCCCCATTATGGGGAGTATATCTGAAAGCGAGGGCAACTCATCCTGAATAAAAACACGGGTGTCCGTGCCGCCAAAATTAAAATTCAAACTAGTCATAATCTATTTTTGTGAATGAAGGCGTATAGCAAGCATTGTTATATCGTCAAATTGTTCCATACCGTTAAACGCGCCGTAGCCGCTTCCGTTAGGCATACCCACGCGGATTGCCGCCGCGCCTGTCCATTCGTCCAAAGCATTTTTTATTTCTCTGAACATAGAGCGGAAGTCCGAGCGGGATGTTTTGTTTATTGTCGCTATAAGTTGTTCGCTGCCAAACATATTTTTTTTCGAGTCAAATGTTTCGGTAATTCCGTCAGTATACAAAAACAGTACATCTCCTTCTTTTAGCAAGACTTCACGCCGCGTATATTTTGTAGTTGTTTCTGTTCCTAAAACAAGGTCGGGTTCGGTAACCAGTTCTTCGTAGGGTTTTCCGTCTGTACTTAGCAGCGGCGGATTGTGCCCCGCGTTTACAAACGCGATGCGTCCGGAACTCAATTCCAGAACACCGACCCACGCGCTTACAAACATTCCCGTTTCTGTACTGTCGCATGCCTGTTTGTTTGCTTTTTCTATGGCGCGTTCCAGGGGGTAGCCGGACTGTAATATGTTTTTTATAAGTGTTTTTACCGCCACCATTAAAAGCGCGGCTGAGATTCCTTTGCCGGACACATCGGCGATTACAAAGGCAAAGTGGTCATCGTCAATATAAAAATAATCGAAAAAATCGCCGCCAATTTCTTTTGCCGGCAGCATTTCTCCATAAATGTCAAAAAGATACGGACGTCCGGCAAACGGCGGAAAATCACGCGGAATCATGTGGGCTTGTAACTGCGCGGCAAGGTCAAGTTCGGTAAAGATGCGCTCTTTGTCTCCTAAAACGCCGTCATTTAACTTGGTTTGTATCTGTTTGTAAAAACGGAGGACTAAAAACGCAAAGGCAGCAAAGAATAGGCAGGCTGAAGCAAGCATCAATATAACGGTGCCGCTCATATCATTAAGCGTTCGTTCCTCTGTATCGGAAGCAACACGCAGAATTTGCCGCTCAAGGCTGTCTATCATCATAAATAAATCGCGGTCGCTAAAAACAAGCGCCAGACTCCAGCCCAAAGGACGCACAGGATGATACGCAATATGTACATTTTCGTTATTGTACTTAATTTGAATATATCCTGACTCCTGATTTACCATTTTGCGGGCAAGCATCGCAAGTTCCTCGTTTGAACTAGAAATATAATTTGCCGCTTGAATTATGCCGTTTCCGTCAACAACTGCGCCGTCTCCTTTGGAGTCAAAAAGAAAACGTCCATAGTTATCAAGCAGAAAATAATCGTTTGCGTTTCCGGCAATGCCGCTTGCTGTACGCATTATAGAATCGAAAGATGTTAAGAGCGAACTGGTAAACACCGCCCCTTTGAATGTTTTTTTACCGTTTTGAATTTCGTAAAACGGCGCGGAACAGCCTACAATTATACCGCGTCCGCGTATGCCGGTAAAAATATCGTTCCAGACTATATCGTTTTTTTCTTTTGCGCCAATAAACCATGGGCGCAAACGCGGGTCGTACACCGCATTGGGCTGATGAGTTTTGTCGCAGGCAATAACGATGCCGCTTTCTGTGCCGATATTTACGCCTATAATTTCAGAATCCCCGGTGTTTATCATGCTTAAAAAATTGGCGCAATTTGCGGCTAGGTATGCCTCGTTTTCCAAAGCGGCGGCAGTGCTTTCGGCGGCGGCGCTGCCGTTGTTTCCATTGCCGGTATGGTATGGATATTTACCCGGCGGAAAACTGATATACGGCGCTCCGGGAAAGGGTGGTTTTTGACCTTCTGCCAGAACAGGCAATTTTTGCGGTAGAAATTCCTCTTGATTTGAATATATCGCGGTAAGCATCGCTGCAAGAGAGCGCACAGAATTTTCCTGATACCGCAGGCGGTTTTCTATATCGGCGCTTATGTGGGCGACTAGCGGATGGGCATTTGCGTTACCCTGCTCTTCGAGTGTATTCTGACTCATCTGAGCCGCTATCACGCTGAGCGCGGAAGTATTTACATGAACGGTATTTGCTATGCGCTTCAAACAAAAGGCGCATAGGGCGGTAAAAAAAAGAGTAAGCATTGCGGCGGCGGCAAGCGCGGGTAAAATAACAGCGGCGTGGATTTTGCCGGACTTCATACTACATTATCGGAATTTGCAAATGCAAAGTTTGATTTTTATCGTAAGAATAGCATCCGCAGTTCAGATAAAAATTCGCTGCGTGGAATTTCTACCGCTCCAAAACGAGCAAGATGTTCGGTATAAACCTGACAGTCGATAAGCCGTACGCCGCGTTCAAAAAGAATCCGCGCTAAACTAACAAAGGCAATTTTAGAAGCGTTATCTTCGCGGGTAAACATTGACTCGCCAAAAAATACAGGCGGCAAAAGCAGCCCGTAACAGCCGCCCGCAAGTTTGCCTTCCCGCCATGCTTCCGCGGAATAGGCATAGCCGAGTTTACGCATGTCCGTGTATGCGGCAATCATATCGGGGTTTATCCAAGTACCGTCCTGCCCTTCGCGTTTGACGGCGGCGCAGGCTTGTATAACTTCCTCAAATGCCGTGTTATAGCGAACATTAAAAATTCCCCGCCTTAAAATTTTTTCCGTTGACTTTGGAATATGAAGGTTATGCGGACGCAGTACAAATCGCGGGTCGGGGGACTGCCAAACCACCGGCTCATCATCGTTGAACCATGGGAATATGCCGTTTTCGTAAGCCGAAAGAAGCATACCCGGCGACAGGTTGCCGCCTACGGCAATAATGTCTCCTTTGATGCGGGCGGGGTCAGGAAAACGAAAGCGCTCAAATTCAGAAAGATAGGGAAAATCCGGGTCGACTCCGCCTCGCGTCATATTTTGGGAACGCCGTCAGTATTTGATGTGGAGTACAAAGGTTCGAAAACGGCGCGAAGTCCCTCATCCTGAGAAAAATATCGCGCCTCTAATTCGTCCGGCGTAAGCCCTATCAATTCATGGCTCAAGTAATGAATCCACGAAGGGTCGTCATTTACCGAATGTTCAAAGCGCCGGCACCAGTAATCCGGTTGAATTGGGAGTTGGGACGGGCGGTCGTAGAAATATTTGTAATCGTGAACGGCAATTTTGAGGTCTGAACGCGGAACGCCCTTGTCCAGAATGATGGACGCCAAGTGATTTATTGTCTGCCCTGTGTCAAAAATATCGTCTATGAGGAGTACGGTATCGCCTGTACGCAGATATTCCGGCGAGTATGTCCAGCCTTCAACCTTGATTTTGCCCGCCTTGGAAACATCCGTATAGGAACGGGCGACAACGGCGGCGTAGTATATTGGGCGGCGCTTTGGTTCGGCAAGTTTGAAGTACTCGCTTATTACATTTCCAAGGTATGCCCCGCCGCGCAGGGACACATAGATGACATCTGGAATAAAGCCGTCTGTGTGGATGCGCCTTGCCAGTTTGAGGGCATTATTCCGCACGGTATCATAGGGTAAGAATTCTTTTATCATAGATGGAGTATACACCGGTTTTTTACCGATATTGAAGTATGGAATATATGCCGCTGACCGCCTTTATTTTTGAATTGCTCAAGAGTTGGCAGGTGATTGCCGTAACGGTTGTTATACTTGCCTATTGGGGTATAATAAATGCCGTGTCGAACTCAAAACCGCCAAAACCCAAGGCGATAAAAAATAAGAAAGAAAAAGTAAAGCGCGTCAAAGAGCCGGCTGTAAGCGCTGGCAAAAATGTTGACGACAGCGAACTGGAACTGGGCGAATAGCGTCCTAATACTTTTTGAAGATGACAACGCCGTTATGTCCGCCAAATCCCAGATTGCCGGACATGGCGGCGTTCACATTTCCTGTCTGCGTTTTGTGCGGTACATAGTCCAAATCACATTCAGGGTCGGGGTTGTCTAAGTTGATGGTCGGTGGAAAAAAGCCGTCCCGTATCGCAAGTATGCAGACTATTGCCTCCAGAACCCCGCCGCCGGCTATACAATGCCCTATCATACTTTTTGTGCTGGATATTTTTAGTTTACCCGCATGAGCGCCAAATGCCAGTTTGAGCGATTTTGTTTCGGTTACATCATTTATAGCGGTTGAGGTGCCGTGGGCATTGTAATAGTCGATGTCCTCCGGCGCTAGTCCGGCGTCTTTAAGGGCGGCGCGGATAGCCCGCGCCATTCCTTCGCCTGAAGGGTCGGGTGAGGTTATATGGTAGGCATCCGAAGTTCCGCCATAAGCGGCAAATTCAGCAAGCACCTTAGCCCCGCGTCCTTTTGCGTGTTCCAAAGTCTCCAGGATGAGTACCCCCGCGCCTTCGCCGAGTACAAATCCGTCTCTGTCTTTGTCGAATGGGCGGCTTGCCTTTTCCGGCTCATCGTTGCGTGTGGAGAGCGTTTTTAGCATTGAAAAGCCGCCTACGGCAAACGGAACTATACAGGATTCTGTGCCGCCGGCGATAACGACATCTGCGCGTCCCAGCCTAATAAGGTCGAGCGCCTGTCCCAGAGCATCCGCGCCGGAGGCGCACGCCGTTACTTGCGTGTAGGAAGGTCCTTTTGTGCCGAACACCATCGAAATGTTACCGGCGGCTTCGTTGCCTATCATGAGCGGCACTGTAAGCGGGAGCATGCGGTCGGGACCATCGTAAAAAAGTTTCCTAAAACTTTCGCTTACTATCTCAAAGCCGCCAATGCCGTTTCCTATTACCACGCCGGCGCGTTCCGGGTCGCAGGCAAGATGCGCCTGCGCATCGTTAGCCGAGACAAGCCCTGCCTGCCTTAAAGCCTGAGAAGCGGCGGCTACGGCAAATTGGGTAAAACGCGCCATTTTGCGGGCGTCTTTTCTGTCCATCCAGAGTGATGGGTCAAAACCCTTAACTTCCGCCGCGATTTTTACCGTAAAATTGCTTGTGTCAAACACGCTTATGGGGGCAACACCGCTCTTTCCGGCTTTGATTCCCGCGCAAAATTCTTCAACAGTATTTCCAATGGGAGAAACCGCCCCCATGCCTGTAACTACAACCTTCCTATCCATTGCTTCCTCTATTTATTTTGACAAAAAATCAAAAAGTGTCAAACTTGATAATAGTAGTTTAAGGCAGCGTGTAAATTTGCGCAAGATAGCGCGTCTTAAAATAATTCTGGAAACAATGATGTAAAATCAGGAGCGAATATTGTAAAGTCTCAGGTAAGCGCTATACTCTATGCGGGATGGAGTTATGCGTCTACTACTCAGATTGATAAAATAAACACTTTAATCGGCCAATTGAAATAAGAACGCCAAGTGTAACCCGCGTTTTTGGGTAAGGGTAGGCGGTTTATGCCGTCTACCCTGTTTTTTACAGGGACAGGCATTTGACTTTATAGTCCACAGATTACACAGATTGACGCAGATTTTGAAATCAAATACCCCCTTAATCTGTGAAAATCTGTGTAATCTGCGGACTTTTTCTTGCGGTCGCAGCGCATCTCCTAAGAAAGATATGAAAAAGAAACACCGGCGGTACCGCAGGATATAGTCAGCGCCGGAATTTCCCGCTATACTTAATTATAGTAACGGAGGAAGAGAAATGCCCACAGCAAAAACAGTCCGCAAAGCGGAAGGCGCAACAAATAAAAAGCCCGTAAAAGCCGCAGCGAAAACTGCCAAAAAGGTAACGCTGGAGGATGTATGGGCGACTATTGACAGAATAGGAAAGGCTCATGAAGAACTCGAAATAGCCCATAAAGAACTCGAAATAGCTCATCGGGAGACCGAACAGGCGCTAAAAGAGACTCAAATTGTTATGAAAAGACTTGCCAAAAATGTCGGCGGACTCAATCAATCCATTGGCGAACTCATCGAAATCCTTATAGCCGCGCATTTGTGGGAAAAGTTCCCCGAATATGACCTGCAAAGGGCATACCGGCGGCTTCCGGTTTACGATGAAAATAACATAGCAAAATCAGAAGTGGACATTCTGCTGGTAAATACCGAATGGGCAATGGCGGTGGAAGTCAAAAGACAGGCTGATGCCGAAGATATCAAGGAACACATAGAACGGATGAAGCGTATTCTGAAATACCCGCCGGCGGAACTAAAACTCCGCCCTGATATAAAACTTCTGGGAGCTCTCGCTGGGGGCATCGTTCCCCCAGAAGCCCGCACGGC
>JAIROZ010000161.1 GCA_031257255.1 Spirochaetaceae bacterium
GAATTGGCGCGGGAACGCGGCATCAAAACGAGCGAGCGGCGGATAAGCATAGACGAGGCGATGAGCGAAGCAAAAGAATGTTTTGTTTCCGGTACCGCCGCCGCCGCCACACCGGTACAGTCGCTTACCTACAGGGACAGGAAGGCGGTGTTCAACGGCGGCAAAGACGGCGAACTTACGCTGGAAATGCTGCATACCCTCAAAGGGATTCAGTACGGCATCATTCCGGACGCACACGGCTGGATGGTCAAGGTCTAAAATGAGTATCCGCTGCCGTTACGCCCCATCTCCCACCGGAATGCAACATATAGGAGGTCTCCGCACCGCGCTTTTTAATTATTTGCTGGCGCGTAGTTCAGTGAACAGTGGACAGGGGACAGTGGACAGCGTCCGTTCAGGAAGCAAAACAAGTACTAGCGCAGATAGCAATGTTCACTCTGATATACCGGATAGAAAACTACCCCCTACCCCCTACCCCCTACCCCCTAACATCCCCACTGCATACATTTTACGCCTTGAAGACACCGACCGCTCGCGTTACGGGGCGGAGTTCGTTCAGGATATTTACGACACCTTTGACTGGCTGGATTTTCATTGGGACGAGGGACCGGATGTTGGCGGTGCTTGCGCCCCGTACATACAGTCCGAGCGCTTTGACTTGTACAAAAAGTACGCGGCGGAACTAGTAGAGAAAGGCGCGGCGTACTACTGTTTTTGTACGACGGAACGGCTTGACGCGGTACGCAAAGAACAGGGAAACGCGCATGCTGCGCATGCGTCCCATTCCTCCGCAAGCGGCTACGACAGGCTCTGCCGCGCCATAGACCCGGAAACCGCCGCCCGCCGCGCCGGACAAGAGCCGCATATCATCCGGCTTAAAATTCCGCTGGGCGAGGAGGCGCGTTTTACGGACGCTCTTTTAGGCGAAATTGTCTGGAAAACTGACGACATAAACCCCGACCCCGTACTGCTCAAGTCGGACGGCTTCCCCACATATCATCTGGCAAACATCGTGGACGACCATCTGATGGGCGTTACTCATGTCTTGCGCGCGCAGGAATGGCTTGCGTCTACCCCGCTCCACATCCTGCTTTACAAGGCTTTCGGCTGGGAACCGCCGGTGTTCTGCCACCTGCCTATGGTTATGGGACAGGACGGCAAAAAACTTTCCAAACGGCACGGCGCTACAAGTGTGGGCGAATTCCGCAAGGCGGGCTACCTTCCGCAGGCATTGGTCAACTATGTGGCGCTTTTGGGGGCGTCTTACGAGGAAGGCAAAGACATCTACACACTTGACGAACTTGCCGCCCGTTTTAGCCTTTCCAAACTGAATAAAGCCCCCGCCGTCTTTGATTACAAAAGGCTGGACTGGTTCAACGCTCAGTACATACGGGCTATGACGGACGAAGCGCTTGCCGCCGCCGCCCTCCCGTTTGCCATTGACGCCGGCTTGTTTGCGGCAAATGCTTCCATAAAAAGCACACCCACTGCCGTTCCACCCTCGCCTGTTCAACGCGCTCTATTTACAGGCGCGATGCCGCTCGTCCGTGAACGCGCCGTGCATCTTACCGAGATAGCGCCCAAATTGCGCTACATTTTTGCCGAACCGGCTGTGCCGCCGCTTAATGAATTTATCCCCAGAAAATCAACACGCGAAGCGGCGCTGGAATACCTTACGCTCTGCCGTCCGCTCATTCCAGAATTGGCAAAACTTGACGATACCGCCGCCGAAGAACTGGCAAAAAGCATCGCGGCAGAACGCGCCATAAAAATCGGCGACCTTTTAACGCCGCTCCGCGCCGCCCTAACCGGCAGTTGCGTAAGCCCGCCGCTTTTCGGCTCTATCCGCCTGCTGGGCAAAGAAACCTGCCTCCGCCGCATAGACAGGGCGCTTACGGCGCTAAGGCAACGCTGGTAGAGTCTAGAACAGCGTTGCCCTACGGAGGCGCTAAAATTTTTCTTGACACTTTTTGCTAAAGCATTAGATTTGCCATATATTAGCGGGTAAAGATTTGACTTTGCCCGCTAAATTTTATTAAACAAGGAGATTCTTAATGATGTGCCTTCCGTTTTGTTTTAGAACAACGGCAAAACCCTCGCCGGACACTTCAATCTTTTTTTTGCGGGCAAGAACGCCGCCATTTTCGCGGGTAACACTATACGCGCCTACATCCAAACATTTCCCGCCGCCTGCTATCCAAGCGCTCAATGCCTCGCGCCGGACGCCGCGCACACGGGAACGCGGCGGGTCAGGGTCGGGAAGCGCGGACATTCCGCCGGTTTGACGCGGCGATATGGGCGCGGTATCTAACTCATCAATTGCCAGAAAAACCGCCTCGCAGGCAGCAATTAGAGGAAGCGCCTCAATGTTTTCTATATATACTGAATTTTCATCGCGCTTAATAATATGAGGACGTGCGCAATCCGAAATAAAGCAGGCGGCTTGGCGCTGAATCTCCGCAAAATTAACAAGGGCATTTTCCCAGCCGGGAAAGTTAGCACGGATTACCGGAACAAGCATATTCCGCAGACGGTTGCGGGTAAATTCGGTGCCGGCATTACTGGCATCCTCGCGCCAGTCCTGTCCTATTTTACGCAGATAATCTATTACTTCGGCGCGGGTAATGTTCAGTATTGGGCGGAAAAATGCGCCGTTTTTTTGCCTTATTCCGGCAAGTCCCGCCGGACCGGAGCCCCGCAGCAGGCGCAAAAGGACAGTCTCCAAAAAATCATCGCGGGTATGCGCCGTTAATATGTAAACTTTTGTCCCTCCGGCGCAAAGTCTTTTAGCCTCAGCGTCAAGCGCGGCAAGTCTTTCCGCACGCGCCGCCGCCTCCAGCCCCAAACCCTCGCGCCGCGCCCGCGCCTTAATAATGCCTTCGCCTATGCAAAGAATGGCGCAGGGTACATTCAATTTTTTGCATAACTCTGCGGTAAAAGCGGCATCCCCGGCAGACTCCGCGCCGCGCAAGGCATGGTCAACATGAGCGCAATGTAGGACAAAACCTGCCGTCTCGCGCAAGGCGCAGAGAGCGCGGAGCATCGCGGTAGAATCCGCGCCGCCGGAAACAGCGGCAAGAAATATATCGCCCTTTTTATAATCCTCCGGCAGGGAAATTTTTTGTTCAAAAGACGGCACCAGTTTCATTTTAATTCATAGTACTAACATTCCGATAATAAATACAGGGATAACTAGTTGTTCCTATGGTTTGGGAGGACCTTGTACTTTGCGTACTTCAAGCAAAGGCGGCGTATTATTGCCGTCTTTTATTGCGTTATTATTGATAACGGCATTTAATATTCAAGCACAACAGATTGAGCGCTTTGCCATATATCAGGCAAAAGGCAGCAAATTTTCCATGTCCTACGATGGGCAAGTGCGGGTGTATCAGACTGAACCGCTGCCGTCCGGCGGTATTAGTATTCTGCGGAAGGACAGACTCCAAACAAAAGACGGGACGCTGGAACTGCGTTCATACCCGAACGGATTTGCCCTGCTTATTGGCGATAATACAGAATTGGTTTGCGAAAGTGAAAGTGGAAGCGCTGACACTTATGTTTTTACATTGGTTTATGGACGCATAAGAATCCTTAATATGCTGGAAGAACATACGGCTGTTGTCCGCGCCGGTCGCTCGGTCGTTGAAATAGAAAAGGGCGATATAAATATTGATTATGCGGCTTTTACTCCGCAGGAAAACGGCTCCGAAATGACGCTCGTTGTTTCTACCCTCCAAAACGGCGCTTTGGTTACAGTCCCTCCCGGCGCAAAAAGCCGTGTTGTAACACAAAATGCCGTACAAACTGCGGCGGAAATGTCTCAAACCATAAGCACAAGTAAAAATGGGCGCAAAAAAAAGGAACCGTCCCCTCCGCAATTACCGCCCGTTCCGCAGGAGGAACAGATAGTGATTAACGGCGGACGAATCATTATGAACGAAGGCGAAACTCTTTTTGTTGACCCCGTACTCTCCATCGTGGAAAAACGAGGACTTACAGGGGATGTAATGCAGTACTGGACACGGCGCGGCTATGGAAAGCCAATACAAGGTGTGATTACTCAAGCGCAGCCCGTCGTGCCAGCAGACCGTTATGGAGGGTTCTCGCCCATATTGAGCAGCACATCCCATATTATTTACACTACGCCGCCTGCCATTCAGCCCTCCCCCGCGCCGGTTATTGAGCAAATGCCTCTTACTCCAGCCGCCGAAAAAAAGCCCAAGAAAAAAAATCGTGTTCTTGGTACTGTAACGGGCATTGTCTTAATGGCGGCGGGCGCGGGAATGTCAGCGCTGCCTATTGCCGCGCCGGATATGCTTCCAGACCGCAACACTCAGAATACACTTTTTGTAGGCGGATTTATCCCGCTGGGGCTGGGGCTTGTAACGCTTATTGGTACACTGCTCCAATGAATTTATTTTTAACCGGAAGTTGAACGCGGGCTTTGCGAGTCGCGGTAACTTGTTTCGTTATGTTCAAATTCGTGTTCGGTAAGGAACATTTCCAGCACCGTAAGAAAGAATATAACAATAAGCGGACCTATCACGATTCCGTTAAACCCAAAACGGGCAACTCCGCCTATTATTGACAAAAAAATGATAAATGGATGAAGTTTAATTCTGTCCTCTAAAAAATAAGGACGCAGAATATTATCCAAAAGCGATATTACAACGGCAGAGACGGCAATAAACACCAGCCCGCTTGCAAGTCCGTGCGTCAATATACGCGCAATACCGAGCGGCAGCCACACAAGTCCGCCGCCTAAAATAGGAATAAATACGCATACAAATGTAAGGCATGCAAATACAAATGCGCCTTCTATCTTGAATATTGAATAAACAATAAACGACAGCACAGCCTGTACAATACCTACAAGTATATATCCTAAAAATAAATTCTTTGTTGTTACTTTGAATTTTTGTATCAGGAATTGAATATACTCTTGTTTTATAGGAATGTTTGAAAAAATACCGGCAAGATATTTTCCGTCTAAAAAAAAGAAATACAGGCAGAATACCATAAATGACAATCCCGCAATAAAAGCGCCGGCGTTTTTTATCAGGTTTGTTGAATAATAAATAAAAGTCTGAAGCCTTGATGATATAAATGAATTGATATTAGTTTCGACATCGGCGCTTTGCCATGCAAGATGACCGCCTGTCATATCAGAAACAAAATTTGCTATTTTTTCAAACAATCCATTCAGGAATTCAGGATGAGATATAACAAACGACCGCGCCCCATGCATAAGGGAAGTCATCTGTGTAAAAAATTTATACAATACCAGCGCTACAGGCACAAGTACAATAAGCGCTATTACAAGCGCAAAAAGTAATGCTATAACATTTTTTACAATAACGCCTTTTATTCCTTTAAGTTGAATTATGCCGCTGACAAAATTATGCAGAGGGCTTACGATGATGTACAGCACTGCCGACCACAATATTACAGTCCAAAATGGATAAAAAAGCCGGCATACAAAAATAAAAAGCACAATGAGAATCAGCGCAAAGACCGATGTTTGTATTAAATTTATTTTTTTGTTCTGTTCATTGTTATTCATTTTGCGGCAAGTATATCATATCTTGTATTTTTTACGCAAGGAAGCGGAGGCGGCATCGTAAGAGGCATCCATTGCGGCAAGACGGCGGGCGAATTTTTTTAGGTCGTCCCATGCAAGCGGCTTTTGGCTTTCGTCTCTTAATAGATAACTGGGGTGGAAGGTCGGCAGCAGTTGTATTGCCGCGCTGTTCTGCTCCAAACGCCATTCCGACCAGCGCCCGCGCAGGCGCGATATGGACTCTGTAGTTTGCAGCAATGTCTGCGCCGGAACGCGCCCCGCCGCCAGTATTGCCTGCGGGCGCAAAATGCTTATCTGGCGGCGCAAAAACGGCATACAGGCGGCTTTTTCCTCCGGTTCCGGGTCGCGGTTGCCCGGCGGTCTGCATTTGACCACATTGGCAATAAAACAATTTGTCTGCCGCGAAAGCCCTATCGCCGCCAGCATTTTGTCGAGCAGTTGCCCGGCAGCCCCCACAAACGGACGCCCGCTCGCATCCTCATCCGCGCCCGGTCCCTCGCCTATAACCATCGCAAGCGGACGGCTTACCCCCTCGCCCGCAACCGTGCTGCGCCGTTTTTCGCACAGCGGACAATTACGGCAATCCCGAATTTCATCTTCAATTTTGCGAAGTTCGCCCTCAACATCAACAACAATATCAGCGTCAACAGTAACAGAGGCGCTTGCCGCAATGTCTGAGGTAAAATTGTAAAGACGCTCTCCATTGTAAAAACCTGTGGAGAGGTAGTCGTCCGCCATATCTAAAAACCGCGCCGTTTGCCGCTTTTGTTCCGCAGTCATACTTTTACTATACGCTAAAACCGCCGAGTCTGTAAGGCATTAAATGCTGCCGGCATAGCCCATTGCAACCAACTGTTAGTCCGTGTATTCTATCAGTATGAAAAAGATATTGCTTATTGCCTGTCTTGCCGTATGCGGCTGTAATAGTACGCCGAATGTGAGTCAAACGGCATCCGTTATGGAAATTATACAAAAAGCGCAGGAAGCCACCGACCGCGACCGCTACGGGCTGGCGATTCACTACTATTCACTGCTGCTTGACCGCTTCCCTTACGACCGGAACGCGGTTTGTACCGCTCAGTACGAAATTGCCTTTATTCATTACAAACAAAAAAAATATGCCGTCTCTAAAGCCGAATTTGAAGAACTTTTGCGGCGCTATAATGAACGCGACAGCGAATTGCTTCCGCCGGAATATAAAATTCTAAGCGAGAAAGGGCTAAAAAAAATC
Source organism: Spirochaetaceae bacterium (assembly GCA_031257255.1). GTDB lineage: Bacteria > Spirochaetota > Spirochaetia > Treponematales > Breznakiellaceae > JAIROZ01. Next base: position 6,813 of record JAIROZ010000161.1, read on the forward strand.
AACGCCAAATTTAAGGAAGCCACATAAAGTAGAGTTTGATGACCTAGTATTTGCGCAGCAGTTCGACAGGGCGGGTTTTGCCCGCTTTGCGGGCTGGAAAAGAGCCTGCCGCGCAGGAACATAGCACGGTAAAGGCTCCGACAAGCGCCACTGTTTTCCAGTCGATAATGATAGGTATCGTTTGCAGATAATAACTTGGGTCGAGTATGTGGACGCTCCAGCCGGAGACAAGAGCCAGAAAAAAGTTGAGCGCCGTCTCTATGCCGCGTAAAATTTGATTGATAAAGCACCCGATAAGCAGCCCCGCGCATATACCTATAATGGAACCCAGCAGTCCCGTTAAAAAACTTCCCCATAAAAATATAGAGCGGACGCTTTTTACATTAACGCCGAATGTTTTGAGTACGGCAATGTCGCGCTGGCGTTCTATTACGAGCATAGAGGTAGCGGACGATACATTTACCGCCGCCACTATTACTATTAGCAGCATAATAAACAGCAGCAATTGGCGCGTTTGTTCGTAAGCCTCGTACTGAGAGCGCATCAGGTCGCTCCATTTGTAGACCCAGTAATTATCCGGGAGTTGCCAGTTAAGCGTTGCCGCTCTGGAAGAGAGATTTTTGTATGCGCCGTCCAGTTTGACCACGAAAGGGTCGCCTGCGGAGGGTTCGTTAAGTATGCGTTTGCCTGCCTCATAACTGATGATGCACCACATTGCGTCCAATTCGTTATAGCCCGAAGAAACTATCCCTTTAACGGTAAAAACGCTTGCGCGAGGCACAGTTCTGCCGTCTTCCGTTATACGCGCCGTCATTATGCGGATAGTTTTGCCCGCTTGCGCCCCAGTAAGCCGCGCAAGTTCGCCGCCTAACAGCGCTTCGTTGTCCGCCTCTATACGCGCCTCGCCTTCCAGTGTGGTAAGGTAGCGGAGGCTGCCGGCATCTTCCCAAAACGAAGGCTCAACGGCGCGTATTGTTACGCCGTTTTTTCCTCTTGCGCCGACAATTACGCCAAGCCCTTCGCGCTGCCGCCAGACGCCGCGCACATCCGCGTCTTCCAGAGCAATGGCGCGTATTTCCTCATCGCTTATGGGTGGTGCGTCTGTTTTTCCGCTTATGTTACGGAATTTCCAAATCTGCAAGTGTCCTGTGCCCAGTTCTATAAAACGGTCGGTAATGCCGCGTATCATTCCGTCCGCGACAATGAGGGTAACGATGACGGGAACAAGGCTAAGCGCGATGCCCGCCACGGCGCTTAAAAGGTAGCGTCCGCCGCCTCTGTTTCTGCCGGTTAAGTACCGGAACGCAATAAAAATATTGGAAGCCACGCCGCCTACTTAGCCGGCTGTTTTACCGGGCTTAATATCTTGATTAGACGCTTAATATTGAGTATTGCCTGTGGATAGTCAATTTCGGAAATATGTTTTTCTATGGTAGCAAGCGTAGTAACAACAACCGGCTGCGTAAATTCAGTTTTTTTCAAATCGCGGATGGTCGCTTCAATCTGAGTTGCCTTTCCCGTTTCGCAGAATTCAACCAGTTCTTTCAATCTATGGAGAAGTCCGTCCAATTCGGGCGAGTCCTTAAAAATTACATCGGGTTTTTCAAAAAGAGTGTTGTGGACTTTTTCGAGGAGTATGTTGGCGTCAACCGGTTTGATGATATAGCCGTTTACTCCGGCGCTTATTGCCTTTTGAACAAAGTCCTGTGATGTATGCCCGGTAATGAATATAACGGGAATCTTGCTGTAGCGGGAGTTGGCGCGTATTTCGGTTAAAAACTGAAAGCCGTCCATGCCGGGCATGGAAATATCGCAGAGTACAAGGTCAACTTTGGAGCGTTCCAGTACCATAAATGCCCCTTCCACAGTCCGGGCAAGACAGACCTCGTAATAATCGTGCAATATCGACCTTATCGTAGTAAGGTTTGTAGCCACATCATCAACCGCCAATATAGTCTTCATAGACTATATATTACCGCATTTTCGGCGCTTATGTATAGGGCAGCGCCGCTAAGCGCTGCCCTAGTGGTTACGGGGCGTCTGTAATAAGCACCCTCTTGTGTCTAATGCCGTATACGCCTACATTGCCTCTTGCCGGCGTGTCGGCGTCAACTTGCCAAGCGTTTGTGTAGTCGGGGACATTTCCTGCCGGCACATGGATGGTTATAGTTCCTGCAGTATTTTCCTCTAGCGCAAAAAGATTTCCCGATTGAATTAGCCCATCGCCAGGCAAATCTGGCGGCACAGCCCCCAGGTAAATGTCCGTCAACTCGGGACATCCCTTAAAAGCATTTCCGCCGATTTGCTGCGCCAGCGGAATACGCACAGTTGTCAAATTAGCGCATCTATTAAAGGCAAGATGACCGATGCTCGTTGCGTTTGGAAGATTCACATTTGTTAAGTTGAGGCAGTCCTGAAATGTAGCGCCGTTGTAAGGGTCAACACCGATAACTTCCGCTTCGGTAAATTCTACCGCTGTAAACCCGCAGTTCATAAACGAAAATCCGGTTCGTTTTAGATGCGGAAAATCTGCCGTAAGAAGATTTATTTTGTTATTAAAGGCATTGTTTTCTATCGTTTCTACATTCGCTCCATGTACTTCTGTAAGCGGCTCATAATTATTAATCCCGCTGTTTGTGTGAATAAACGCGGCGGCGGTTATTTTGGTAATGGTGTCCGGCAGAATAATTCCCGCTATCTTTTCTTCTATATATTTGCCGTCATTGTCCTGTATTAAGTCTTCTATCGTGTCCATTTCCCATTCCGTTATACCGGTAACAGAATGAAGGTCAAGGAAATACCGGAAGGTACCTGCCGTCCTCCTTAGCGCCTCCTCGACAGCGGGCTTTATTATTTCCCAGTCCATAGATGGGAGTATTACCCGGTATGGGTCAGCATCTGTGCCGGCACCTGTTGCGGCAGTGAACGCCGTAAATACAGCCGCCGATTCCTGTTTTGCAACTGTTATTCTAAAGGGTTCGGTCTTAAAACTTGCCGTTTTTGCGCCGCCGTCTCCGTTATCCTTTATCCGGTTGATAACTTCCACATAATAGTACATTACATAACTGCCGCTGCCTTCGGGAATTGTAACCGGCGGACTGTATGCAGCGCTCGCTGTAGACACAGGCGGTTCGTCCCTGTTGGGTTCGTTAGAACGCGGTAAGTTTGGCCATTGGCAGGCGTACCATTTGTATGTTATCTCGTTTGTCCCGTCCCCAGTGGTTATTGCGTTATGCTGAGCGGTGATGTCCGCAGCATTGACTACAGTACAAACAAATTGCGGCACAGGCTGCTCGTTCACAATATAAAAGGGGCTTCCCGGCGAAAGAACAGCGTTTGCGGACGGCGTTATGGCATTAACTATTGGAGCGCCATTTGTTACGGTAAAAGTTACATTAAAAACAGCGCTAATATCGTTGCTGCCGGACAGAGTTACCGTCGCCTTGTGAGTTCCAGTGGGAAGACTTGGTTTGGTAGACACCGAAAATTTCTTAGAGCCTCCCACGGCTATACTTTCGATGGTTTTGTCGCCTTCAAAACTTTCATTCTCAAAAGTGTAGGTGAATTTTCTAGGGCTGTCTCCGCCTATTCTTGCCGTCAACCCGCCTGTTGGTTGGCTGCCTATGTTGGTTACCGTCACTTCGATAGTCTCCGGCTGATAGGACGTCCCGTCCTGTGCTGGGAAAGTGTGCTCTGTCTTAGACAGAGAAATCTTATACGAAGGGCTGTCACTCGGTGTATCAGAAACACCGCCGCCGCAGCCCGCAAAAGACAGCGCCATTAGCGCCGCCATAACTAAAACTAATTGTTTGTACTTCATACTATCCTCCAGTAATAAAAAATTATAATGTTCATTGGTCGCCTACAATATTCACCGCCTTGTGATATGGCAGATTAAATGAAGCATCGGCATATACGGCGCGGTTTCCATTTTGCGGCGTAGATGCGTCTACTTCCCAGACGCTTGTATAATCGCCGACTTTTCCTGCCGGCACATGGATGGTTATAGTTCCCGGCGCATTATTTTTTAACGCAAAAAGACGCCCCGGCGGATTTATCCAGTCGCCCGCCAGAGTTGGCACATCTCCCATGTAAATATCCGACAACGCGGGACATTGTCCAAAAGCCTTCCCGCCGATTTGCTCCGCCAGCGGAATACACACAGTTTGCAGGTTACCGCACCTGCCGAATGCAAATAGTCCTATAGTCTTCGCTTTTGGCAGATTCACAGTCACCAAAGACGTGCAGCCTTCAAAAGCGGAACCTTGATTCAGAGTGCTGATAACTTCCGCTTCTGGAAAATATACCGACCTAAGATTGACACAATTCATAAAGGAAAATCCCATTGTTTTTAGATTTGGAAAATCTATCTGTTCCGCCTCTTCCAGGTAGTGTTTATCATTGAGGGCGTTGTTTTGTAAGGTTTCCACATTCGCGCCGTGTATTTCGCTAAGACAGCGGTAACCAGCAAGGGCGGAACCGCCCATACTGGTTACAGAATCCGGCAGATATATTCCCGCGACCTTTTCCATTCCCATTCCCACATATTTCTCGTCCAGAATATCCAGGTACCATTCTGTTATGCCGGTTACGGCGCGAAGGTCAAGGAAATAGTATTCATGGTCGGCGTCAAGTCCTTTTCCACGCCGCAGCCCTTCTTGGAGGGCGGGTTTTAGCACATCCCAGTCCATAGCGGGGGCGGTTATCAGCCAAGGGTCGTATATGTATGTAGGGGCTTCGACCGGGTCTTTTACGGTGCCGCTGCCTGTTGTGTTCCCCGTTACTTTTCCAACTGCCTGAGTAAACAACTCCAATACAGGCATTGCCGCCGGCTGTATTACCTTTACCTTGACCATAGGCTGGTACTGTCTGTGATTTTGGTAAGTGCTTTTTGCTTCTTTGCTCCCCCCATCGCCGTTGTCCTTTATTTTGTTTGTAACTTCGCAATAGTAGTAAAAAGTTCCTTCCTCATGATAAGGCGGACTAAGAGGTATATACTCGGCTGAGGTTGCGCCCGCAATGGGAAGTATGCCATCAAGGAAACCGCCGTGCGGGAACGCCCCTCCATTCCACATTAAACTTTGGTACCATTGATAGGTTAAAGTGTTCTCGCCGTCCCCATCGGTTGTAGCGTCATGCTGGGCGCGTATGTCTTCCTCGTTCTCTATAAAGCAGGTTAAAACAGGCGGCGTACCGCCTCCTAAAATATCTTCGCCGTCTTGAATAGTGGCAAAGCAAAGGCTTCCTGTTCCGTCAACCCTTGTAACCGGCGTTATGGCATCCTTTACTCTGACAAGAAATTTTACATTAAAAACGGCGTTTATGCCGTTGCCGGTTACGGTAACATTTGCCTCATAAATTCCGGCGGGAAGTCCTGTTTGGGTGGTTATGGAAAAGGCGTTTTCTTTAGAGCCGCCTACATCAATGCTGTCGATGGTTCCCCCTTCAACAGTGAAAGGTTCGTACTCCCCCCCCCCCCCCTATATGATACCGTCAACGGACCGGTGGGCTTTTTGCCTGTATTGGTTATTTTTACCCTTTCAGTTGCCGATGGGTAACCTACACTTACCGCTTTGTCAAATTTTTCCGGGACAAAAGCAATGCCGTATTCTCCATCGGGCGGAGTCGAATCGCCGCCGGGATTGTCACAGCCTGTAAATGCCGGCAGCAAAGCCGCCGCCATAACTAAAACTAATTGTTTGTACTTCATACTATCCTCCAGTATTAAAATTTAGCGCCGTTTGCCGCCGCGAAAGAATACGCGCACCTGTTTATATGAGCCGTCTCCTTCGCTTTCGGTGCCTATATCCTCCATGCTGCCTATAGTCGTGTGGATGATACGCCTGTCAAATGGGTTCATCGGTTCGAGCAGCAGCGATTGCCGCGTATGCCGTACCTTGTCGGCGGCTTTGTAGGCTAAACGGGTAAGCGATTCTTCACGGCGCAGGCGGTAGTCCTCGCAATCAAGGATGACGCGCAATTTGTCTTGCCCCAGTCTGGCGGCATAGTTGTTCACGAGAAACTGAAGCGCGTCCAAGGTATGCCCTTTACGCCCGATGAGCAGCGAAGAATCTGCCGACTCAATGCCGATGACGAGTTTACGGTTTTCGCGGTAGAGTATCGCCGCAGCCGCGCTCTCGTGCCCCATCAGTTTGAGCGTTTGAACGCAAAAGGTTACCAGCGATTCTTCCAGTTCATTTTCCGGCGGAAGCGGGGTTTCGCTCTTCTGATACCCCATCGAACCGCCGTCTTCACCGCGCCTGTGCTGTTCTTCCCGGTAGTAGCCGCGCCGTCTGCCGCGATCATTCTGCCGGTAAGCGCCGCGCCGCTGCCCCGGTTCCTCCGGCGACATTCCGCCGTCATCAATGTGAATGCGGACTTTTACATAGCCTTTCTTGAATAGTCCGCCCTTCTGGGACTCTAGGATTTCAACATCAAAACAATCCTGTTCCAGCCCCAACTCTTTAATGGCTTTATCTACAGCCTCTTTCTCTGTATGACCGTCAAATTCGTATGTCATAACAGCCTCCTAAATTAAGATTCCATTTATTTAGTGG
>JAIROZ010000176.1 GCA_031257255.1 Spirochaetaceae bacterium
AGGATTTCACTGCAAAATCCCTGCATCGCTTCGTCTATCGAATTATCGACAACCTCGTAAACAAGATGGTGAAGCCCGTCTATTCCCGTTGTGCCTATGTACATGCCGGGGCGCTTCCGCACCGCCTCCAGCCCTTTCAATACCTGTATGTTTTGCGCTGAATAATCATTCATTGAGGGCAGTATAGCAGGTTTGCCCGCCCGCGATAAGCGGGGGCGGGACGGGGCAGACGGGATGGCGGGAAATTAAAGCCTACCCTCTTAAATTTCCCTTTCAAATAGCCGATAATACTACCAAATAGATGTGCTGAAAATCATTGAATTTTCAACATATTTCAAATTATCAACGGGTATGCCCGTAAAAGGATTTACAGTATGACACTTAAAATGCGTTTAACCGTAACAACAAGCGTTATTATGGTGGCGGCAACAGCCATCGTGGTAACCCTGCTCTTGCTCCTGTCTTACAGGTCGCAGACAAGGCTTTCGAGGGAAAACCTAAAAAATCTTACCGGTATCGAGTCCAAAAGCGTTCAAATTACGATGGAAAAATACATGGACATGATTAACACGATTTCGTATATCATGAACAGTTTTGAATACACCGAAGAAGACCAGAGGCGCGGCAGATATGACGAAGTGATGGTTTCCGCTATAAGTTCAGTTACTGAACTTGTCGGTATAGCAACCGTTTGGAAAGACGGTATTATTGACAGCAATGCTGACGCCGAGGGCAAATACTACCCTTACCGCACCTGGTATCAGCGGCAGAATAGTTTAGACCCGGAACGCGATGATTATGCCAACTCCGGCATTGATTATCAGGCAATACTGAACAGCATTACAAACAGCCCGCAAATCGGTAATGTAACAAAGGGCAAAATGAACGGCGAGGAAGTGTTTTGCGTAGACCTTATTGCCCCTATCATCCCGGCGGATGACGAAAGCCATTATGACGGGCAGATTATCGGTTTTGTAGTCGCCACAGTAAGCCTTAAATTTGCGGAAGAAGCGATAGTAAACATACGCCCGTTTGAAAAAGGACGCGCCGTGCTTTATGCCCATGACGGCACGATAGCCGCCCACTATAACCCGGAAATGATAGGCAAGCATATAAGCGACCCGGACTCCGTCCGTGTACTTGGACAAAAAGCGGTGGAAGATACGCTCCGCACCTTGCAAAACGGCTCCGGCGAGTTTGACCGCAACCGGGGAAGGTATTTTTACAGTTACCCGTTCTTTGTGGGGCAGACCACTACCGCGTGGACTATACTCAGTTCTATCGAAGAAAAAGTCGTACTTGCCGATGTCCGCGCTATGCTCATGCTTGCCATCATTATTTCGGTTATTGCGATAGCGGTTACAGTAATCATTATCTGGTTTATGTCGCGTTCAATTTCTCAACGCATTACACGGGTCGGCGCGGCTATCAAAGACATATCCGAAGGCGAGGGCGACCTTACCCGCCGCCTTACGATTCACGCGAACGACGAAATAGGCGCTATGGGGACATACTTCAACAGCACGATGGAAAAAATCCGCCTGCTCGTCCTTTCAATAAAGACCGAAACGCACACGCTCTCCGACATAGGCGGCGAACTTTCTACCAATATGACTGAGACCGCCGCGTCCATAAATCAGATGAACGCCACCATCCAGAGCCTAAAATCTCAGGTTATGAATCAGAGTACATCCGTTACCGAAACGAATTCCACAATGCAGCAGATTATCAACAACATCGACAAATTGGGCGAACTGGTAGACAAGCAAACCACGAGCGTAAGCCAGTCATCTTCCGCAGTAGAAGAAATGATTGCGAGCATACAGTCGGTAACGCAGACGCTGATAAAGAACGGGGCAAATGTAAAAGCGCTTGCCGATTCTAGCGAGGTTGGACGGAGCGGCTTGCAGGATGTGGCGCAGGATATTCAGCAGATAGCCCGCGAATCCGAAGGGCTTTTGGAAATTAACGCGGTAATGGAAAACATTGCCAGCCAGACAAATCTGCTTTCTATGAACGCCGCCATCGAGGCTGCCCACGCGGGCGAGGCGGGCAAAGGCTTTGCCGTTGTCGCCGATGAAATCCGAAAACTTGCCGAATCCTCCGGCGAGCAGTCCAAGACAATTTCTTCGGTACTCAAAAAAATCAAAGACTCTATTGACAAGATTACCCGTTCTACCGATGCCGTTCTAAACAAGTTTGAGGCTATAGATTCCGGCGTAAAAACAGTCAGCGACCAAGAACACAATATCCGCAACGCTATGGAAGAACAGAATGCGGGCAGCCAGCAGATACTCGAAGCGATGAACCGTCTGAACGAAGTTACCGGGATGGTCAAGGACAGTACTACCGAAATGCTGCAAGGAACGCAGCAAGTCGTAACCGAAAGCCGCAATTTAGGTCATGTTACTCAGGAGTTGGAGAACGGAATGAACGAGATGGCATCCGGCGCGGAACAAATCAACACGGCGGTAGAGCGCGTCAATATGATTTCCGGCGATAACAAACAGCACATCGACAACCTTGTCGGCGAGGTGTCCAAGTTCATAGTTGAATAAAGACAGCGCCGGTTTACTAAAAACGTCGTCTATGATACGCTTCCCCTATGCGGAAGGTATTATGGACGGCGCTTTTTTTTGCCCTTTGCGCGGCATTAGTATTTGGTGAAGGCAGCGGCGCTCTAAAGAGCGGCGCTCTAAATGCCGGGAACACGGAACAAACCGCTAAAAAACGCGGCGATTATCTTACAATAAAACTTGCGGTTATAGGCGTTGGCGATGAATTCTATACATGGTGGGGTCATCTCGGCGTTATCGTAAAGAACGAACTTACAGGACAAACGCTCCTCTACGATTACGGGGTGTTTTCATTTAGCGCCGAACATTTTTTGGGCAACCTTATTGCCGGAAACTGGTACTACAGCATGATGGCGCGGGATGCGGACGATGATATTGACTGGTATATTAAAACGAACCGCGACATTGTATTTTATACTCTGAATTTGAGCGCCGCGCAAAAAGAAAAGATGCTCGATTTTTTGAACTGGAACTCGCTGCCGGAAAACCGTCGTTACTATTACAAAATTTTTACCGATAACTGCGTAACCCGCGTAGTCTATCTTTTGGATGATGTGCTGGACGGGCGTTTCCTTGCCCGTTACCGCGATGAACCGGGGCGGCTTACCGTGCGCCATCACGCGAACCGGCATTTGTACCGCTCGCCGGTTTTGTACTGGATACTGAATTTTGTGATGGGGCAGGACATTGATACTCCGCCCAATAAATTTGCCGAGATGTTTTTGCCGGAAGAATTTGGAAAGTACACGGCGGATTTTAGTTATACAGACGAAAGCGGCGCGTTAGTACCGCTCGTTACAAATGTTGAGGTTGTAAATACATCCGCCGGACGCAAACTGCCGCTGCCGGATGAACCTGCCGCAGGCATTCCCGCCGCGATAAGCGGCGTACTTCTGGCGCTCTTTTTTGGTTTTATCTACTTGCGCTGGACGCAAGGCGGAGAGTTTGCCGGTAAACGGCGCGGGGCGCGGGCGCTTCTGGGAATAACACAGGCGCTTTGGGGCTTTTTCCTGGGGATTTTCGGCACCCTGCTTTTTTATGCCGAATTTTTTTCCAACCATATTTACACCTACAACAATATCAATGTGGTGTTTATAAACCCGCTCCTTTTGGCTGCGCTTCCTCTTGGGCTTATATTTGCTTTTACCAAAAAGCAAAAAACAATGCTTGCCTGCAAAACCGCGCTTAAAATTCTCTGGACTTATGTACTGCTCGGCGCTCTTTTAACCATTGTTGTAAAAATATCTCCTTCATTTTTTCAGGTGAATTTTCTTACGCTCCTCGTTGTAATGCCGCCCGCTCTTGTGCTCAGTTTTATGCCGAATAAAAAAATCCGCATGGCGGGATAGGGTATTAGCCATGTACGCGGGGCTGGTACGCCGGG
>JAIROZ010000204.1 GCA_031257255.1 Spirochaetaceae bacterium
TTTTGCAAGCCGGAAATAACCGCGCCTGTGGTAGACACCGAAACCATGCCTGCCGTATCGGGCGGCTCCGCGCCGCCGGCAGTGGAATAGAAGACATTGTAGGTAAAGGCATCGGTAACGGGTGCCCATCTCAGTTCCAGCATTTCCTCGCCTGCGGTAACGCTTATAGCGCTCATAGATTGCGGCGGCGGAACCGGCTTGCCGGAAGATACCGGGCTAAAGTCCGATGTTCCCAGACTGCCGAAAACCGACTTTACACACACATAATAGGTTGTATGGTTTGTTAAGCCGGTAATTTTCGATGTAACCAGTTGGGATTCTCCGGCTGTTACGCTTTCAAACTTTTGCGCGGAAGCGGGATTATTGTTTGTGCTATAGTAGACCTCGTAAGTCGGCGCGACTCCCTGTGCCGAACTTACCTTCGTCCACTGCGCCATAAGCGCCCCGTCAAGTCCTGTTAATTGTACGCTCTTTGGCGCGGCACCCATAATGGGCAGACCGTTAGGCTTGCTGTCAAACCCGCTCTCACAAGCGGCAAGAAACAGCGCTGCCGCAGACAGCGCCGCCGCCGCCGTTATATGCCGCAACAGGCAGCCTCTGTTTTGTGAACGCGGGTTTGTCATCATTCGCTCCCCTTATTCCGGCATTGAGTAGGCGATTCTACCGCTACCGGCAATGACGAATTTTCCCTTGCCATAGCAAATACTGTTAATCGCGGTGGTGTCTGAACTAAATTGGGTATTGGCAATCAATGTCCATGTAGTCCCGTCAGTGGAATAGGATGCATTCCCTTTCTTATCCGCTGCGACAAAGACACCGCCCCCATAGGCTATACTGTTTACCATGGTACTATCGCCAATTTTTATATCTTCGGTTTGAGTCCATGAAACGCCGTCTTTGGAATATGCCGCCTTGCCGGTGCCGCTATCCTGACCGCCCACAGCGACAAAACGCCCGCCGTCAAAATCGGCAAATATCAGCGCGTTAATGAAGCCATTGTCAAAAATTGTTTCAGTTTGAGTTACGCCTTCCCATTGTTCTGTTGGCTGACTCGCCCATGCGGCATGTCCATTCCCGCCGCCAGCCACAAATTTACCGTTGCCGTAAGCCACAGCGTTGATAAATCCAGCAGGACCGCTGCCAAAGGTTGTTTCGGTGTTTGCAACGATTGTCCATGTTGTACCATCGCTGCTATGGGCTATTCTGCCCGCGCTGCCGCTCATTAAATAGTTTCCATTACCAAAAGTTCCGCCTTTGGCGTTGAAATTGGATGTCTCATCGCCAATGGCTGCCCATGTAGTACCATCACTGGATTTAGCCCAGTTCTTATTACCGCTGCTTCCGCCGTATGCTATAAAAACATCGTTTTGAAAGGAAACATGCATACTGCTTCCCTCAAAGGCTGTGGTATCTGTAGCCGTAGTCCATGTAACGCCGTTCTCTGATACCGCCGCGTAACCCTCAGAACCCTTCTTTCCGGCGGCTACAAAAACATTGTTTCCATAAGCCACCTTATTGATGGTTACATCGCTGTCTATGCCGGAACCTAATGTCCATGTCATAGGCAACTTAACCGGCGGGTTGTCTTCGTCATCAGGCGAACAGCCCGCAAAAATTACCGCGCAAGCGCCCAGTAAAACCGCCGCTAAAACAGCGTACTTGACGGCGAGGATATGAAGGGAATTTTGTACTCCCCCCCCCCCCCCCGTCGTGAATCGCACATCCTTGGGCGATTCACTTCTACAATTTGCGCGTTGCGCAAATTGTCGCCTTGGGAAACAGGCGGCATCCCTGCCGCCCATACTTGGCAGATTTACACTGCCATTACTTTCTTGCTTTCTCATAAAAATCTCCTCAATTTGTTTTCTTAGACAAATTGTATCATAAAAAACTTTGGAGGGTCAACGGGGTTTGTTTCCGCCATCCTTGGCGGAAACAAACCCTCGTAATTTGCGCTTCGCGCAAATTACATCAAGCCCGCATAGCGGGCTTGCTTGGAAACAGCGCACATCCTTGTGCGCCCATCCTTGGCGGAAGCAACCCCCGTAATTTGCAAGAGAAATTTTGTATGAAAAAATTTGCCAGTTTTGTATTTTTAATGTTTTCTTGGCATGCTATACAATCTGTAATCTTCCCACCGGTTTTGTACTACATTTACCCTTGTGTTTTTTGCAACATGACATCCCGCTGAAACTTCCCGAAATCTACTGATTCCTTGAGTTTTTGCTGACAGTTTTGCTTACAGTCTGCCCAAACCACGAATAGAAGGATTGACTCAATGAATTATAGTCCATACACTAAAAGAAAGATGGCTTGGGAGGTAGAGACGACCGATGAATACGATGACTGGTTTGCAGAGCAGACTGAGGATAGTCAGGCATCGATTCGTATGAGGGTAGAACTGCTTGTGGAATATGGTCCGTATTTGCCGCGTCCATACGCCGATACCTTGAAGGGGAGCAAGTTGAACAACCTCAAAGAACTTCGCTCGCAAACCGAAAACCATGTGTTCAGGGTAGCCTTTATTTTTGACGAGGAGCGCAAGGCAATACTGCTCATCGGCGGGGATAAGAAAGGCAAGGATGAAAAACGGTTCTACCGGAAACTGATAAAACAAGCCGAGGAAATTTACGACGCTTATCAAAGATAAGCAACTTATCGTAAGTAAGCAGGAGGAAGAATATGCCAAAGAAAACGCACCCCATAAGCGAACTTGACGCCCGGATGGACCCGGAGGTTCTCGCACGAGCAAAAAAAATGGCGCAAGAGGAAAGCCTTAATGTCCGGCTTGCTATACTCCGTGAAAAATACGGCGTGAAACAAAACGAGATAACGGCATTTACCCAAACCGCCGTTTCCAAACTTGAAAATCGCATCGCCATCGTTCGCTCCCCTTATTCCGGGACTGAGCAGGCAATACGCGACCCGGAGGCGGCAAGCCATTTTCCATTGCCGTAACATAAACTGCTTATTGAACCGGCGCTGTCTTCCGTAAAATGAATTTGCCCAAGGGATGCCCACAAAATGCCGTCTACTGAATATGCAATATGCCCCTTGCTGTCGCTAATAAGAAAAATCCCGCCTCCGTATGCCGCCGAAGTCATCGAGCAGTCTACGCCAACACCGATTTCGGTAAGGTCGCCGCCTTGCTTCCAGTGAATCCCGTCATCTGAATAAGCCGCCTTGCCGGTTAAGCCGTCCAGCCCGCCGACAGCCACGAACCGTCCTTTTTCTTCGGAAAATACAATGGCGTTAATAAAGCCGTTGTCAAATATTGTTTCAACAATTTCGCCGCCATTCGTCCAATTTTCCGGGATGTCCCGCCGCTCGGTAACATACCATTCACCGGCGGGATTTGTTGCCCATACAATATGCCCAGAGCCGCCGCCCGCGACAAATTTGCCTTTGCCAAAAGAGACCGCGTTAATGTATGTTTTGGGACCTCCCTGCGGATGGTCGAATTTTGTCCGCTCGCGTTCCAATAATGTCCAGTTTACAAGGTCTGCGCTGTACGATATTCTGCCGCCGGAGCCGCCTACTACCCAATATCCATTGCCGTAAGCCCCGCCTTTTGAGTTGATGTATGGATAGTCCCCCGCGCCTGTCCATGTATTTTTATCGCCAATAGCCGACCAGTTTTTGCCGTCTTCGGATTTTGACCAATGATTATTACCCGCGCTGGACGGATGCGCCACAAACCGCCCGCCGCCGAAAAAACAATGCATGTTTTCGGTGCTAAATGACTCATACTGAGCATTTGTCCGCCAAAGTATGCCGCCTGCGCCGTCATCGCTTGAGTATGTCGCGTAGGATTGCGTGCCTCCTTTGCG
>JAIROZ010000205.1 GCA_031257255.1 Spirochaetaceae bacterium
GCCAGCGCCCGCTCGAAATCGTCCAGTATTGGGATAAGGTCGAGGAGGAGGCTTGTGTTGGCAAAGTCTATCGCCTCCTGCTTTTCTTTGATGGAGCGCTTGCGGTAATTCTCGAAATCTGCCGCCTTGCGAAGGTAGAGGTCATGCTCGGCTTCAACCTTCGCTTGAAGTTCCGTAACTGCCGCCTCCAGAACGGCAACGCGCTCTTCGTCCGTCTGTGGAATAGACGCCGTCTGCTCCGCAGATGCCGGCTGTGCAACAGACGCCGGCTGTGTAACAGACGCCGGCTGTGTAACAGACGCCTGCGCGTCAGGCGAGGCTGCCGCCTCGTTGTCAGGCTGCCCGGCGGCAGCCGCCGCAGCCGCGTTCAGGCTGTCCTCCGCTTGAGAATCGCTGTTTCTGTCTGTTTGCGTCTCGTTTTGAGCCAAATTTTCAGCATTATTGTCCATTACTGTTTTTGCGCCGGTTTACAGCGCCCCTTCCTATTTTTGATAATTATTTTGATGATAACGGGTTACGCCCCGAAACTCCCTTGCTGTCAAGAATTCATAGTTCTTACCAGCGCTCTAAAATTACCCCTTCTTAAAAAAAAGGTCAATAAGCCGGAGACCGCAATATCGTAAATACATAGAGTATTTTGTTACGCCAGAACTATCATCGGACATATTTTCTATTAACTTTCCCGCTTGGGCAAAAATAGATTGAGTAAAATTCCCAGCACGGTGGCAAGCGCTACGCCGGCAAGTTGAAATTGCAGCGTATCGGCAGATGATGCCCCTGACGATGTGCCGCCAATTTTGAACATCAGTTTACCGCCGCCTATGCCCACGCAAAGAATGGCGGAGGCGATAGTAAGGTTGCGTTTGTCCTTAAAGTCAACGCCGCTTTCTACTATCGTACGCAAACCGGATGATGCAATAGTGCCGAATAACAGCATCGAAATGCCGCCTAGTACAGGACTTGGTATAGTCTGTATAAATGCGCTGAATTTTTGCACGAACGATAGAAAAACCGCGATAACTGCCGCGCCGCCTGTTACCCACACGCTATATACGCGGGTAAGCGCCGCTGTAGCAATATTTTCTCCGTAGGTCGTGTTTGGGGGACCGCCCCAAAGCGCCGCCCACGAAGTAGCAAGCCCATCACCAATAAGCGTCTTGTGAATACCGGGATTTTTGTAAAAGTCCCGCCCGACGACCTTGCTTATCGTAAGCGTATCTCCCAGATGTTCACAAATTGTCGCTATTGAAACAATCACAAATGTCAAAATGACAATCCCGTTAAATTTTGGAAAAGCAAAATGGGGTAAACCGAACCATGCTGAATTCCTGATGACATCAAAACTGATAATGTGATATGCAGGAAATATAGCGCCCATTATCAGAGTGAACAAGTAACCGGCGGCAAGTCCTATCAGTATGGGAATGATACTAAAAAATCCTTTAAGTCCGGTATTGGTAATAACTGTGGCAAACAGTGTAACGGCGGCTATTGACAGATAGACAAGACTATAATTGCCGCCCGCATCGAGGCTTGCCATGTTGACGGCGGTGGGGGCTAAATTCAGTCCAATGCAGACTATTACCGAGCCGATAACTACAGGCGGCAAGGCGCGGTCTATCCATTTAAGTCCGGTAAGGGAGATAATCCCCGCGATAATACAGTAGAAAATCCCAGCGGCAAAAGCGCCGCCCATAGCATAGGGCATTCCGTAGGCGGCGCTTACCGACAAAAGCGGGGGTATAAACGCAAATGATGAGCCCAAAAAAATCGGTACTTTTGCCTTTGTTATTAAAATGTAAAGAAGCGTCCCAGTGCCTGCTGTAAAGAGCGCCGATGCCGGCGGCAGTCCTACCAGCACCGGCACGAGGATGGTCGCGCCGAACATAGCAAATACATTTTGAATGCTTAACGCCGCCCACTTGCCCAAAGGCGGTCTTTCTTCCGGCATATAATTGATTTGTGTAGTCAAATTTTTCTCCTGCCCTCATACTACAGTAAACCTCAGCATAAAAAAAGCAGTGCGTCTTTGCATGTAATGTGTTGTAAATGAATTATATCAAAAATCCGCGCCGGACAGCGCCGTATCCTGACCTTTGACTTGTTCCAGAAAATCCTCATACCCGGCTGTTATTAAGCCGAGTATAACGCTGTAACTGGCGATAACTTTTTCTTTGCCGTTTATACCGGCAGAAGATAATCTGCCAAGCGGCGTCATAATCCCGTACCGAAAAGGACTGTATCGTTCAGATTCAAACCGCTTGCCTGCTTTGGGTTTTCATTGTAAAATGGCGCAATATTTGCGCTTAAAATAACGCTAAACAGGCGTTCGGCGCGGATAAATTTACATTTAGGAGACTATTATGAAGAAGATTATTAACGACCCCAAGAATATCGTGGACGAGATGGCAGACGGACTTTGCCTTGCCTATCCGCGATACGCGGCGCGTGTGCCGCTTGCCGAAAAAGGACAGGCGATAATAGCGCGGAGCCATAAAAAGGCAGGAAAGGTGGCGCTTGTTTCCGGCGGCGGTTCGGGACACGAGCCCTCTCACGCCGGATATGTGGGCGAAGGTATGCTGGATGCGGCGGTCTGCGGCGCGGTGTTTACATCGCCCACTCCGGACGCGGTATTCGAAGCAATAAAAGCGGTCAAAACCGACAAGGGCGTTCTCCTCGTCATTAAAAATTACACAGGCGATGTGATGAACTTCGAGATGGCTATGGAAATGGCGGAAGCGGAGGGCATCAAGACGGCAAAAGTGATAACCAATGACGATGTTGCCGTTATGAACAGTACCTACACTGTGGGGCGGCGCGGCATAGCCGGCACCGTCTTTGTCCATAAGATAGCGGGCGCGGCGGCGGAAGCCGGACTCGACCTTGCCGCCGTGCAAAAAATTGGCGAAAAAGTCATTGCCAATGTGCGTTCCATGGGCATAGCGCTCTCCCCGTGCATAGTGCCGCAAGCCGGCAAACCCGGATTTACCCTTGCGGACGATGAACTTGAAATCGGGCTCGGCATACACGGTGAGCCGGGCGTTACACGCGGCAAAATCAAAAAAGCAGACGAACTTGTTGCCGAAATCCTCGAAAAAATCCTTGCCGACAATCCGGTCAAGTCAGGCGAAGAAATTGCCCTCCTTGTAAACGGCTTGGGCGGCACTCCGCTTATGGAACTCTTTGTGATAAACCGGAAGGCGCACGAGATTCTCACGGCGAAAGGCATCAAGGTCTATTCGACCAATGTGGGCAACTACATGACGGCGATAGAGATGGCGGGTTTTTCGCTCTCTGTGTTAAAACTCGATACCGAACTGAAAAAGTTCCTTGACGCGAAGGCGGACACGCCCGCTTACCGCGTATGCTGAGGCTTGCATGGTAACGACAGAAAAAACGCTTGCCATCATCGGCGCGATAGCAAAGGTGATAGAAGAAAACAAGCAATACCTAAGCGACCTTGACCAGGCAATAGGCGATGGCGACCATGGCTTTAATCTGGCGCGGGGGTTTGAAGCGGTTAGCGCCAAGTTACAGGCGCAGCCGCCGGCAAATCCCGGCGCGGTGTTCAAAACAACGGCTATGGCGCTCATCTCCAGCGTGGGCGGCGCTTCCGGTCCGTTGTACGGCACCCTCTTTTTGAAGATGGCGGCGGCGGCGGGCGACAAAGAAGGAATCGACCTTGCCGGTTTTGCCGCGCTTCTAAAAGAAGGTGTCAAGGGTGTACAGGAACGGGGCAAGGCGGTATTAGGCGAAAAAACGATGCTTGATGTGCAGATACCTGTGCTTGAACTTCTGGAAAAAGAAGCGGCGGCAGGCAGCGGCGGCAAGGCGGCGCTTGAAAAGGCTGTAACGCTGGCAAGGCAATGCCGTGACGGAACAAAAGACATCATCGCAACAAAAGGACGCGCCTCGTACTTAGGCGAGCGCAGCCGGGGGCATATCGACCCCGGCGCGGCATCTAGTTGCCTTATGCTAGAGGCTATTGCCGGAGAATTGTGATGGTTACGCTCATTCTGTTATCGCACAGCCCCAAGGTTGTCGAAGGAGTGCGCGACCTTGCGCTGGAGATGGCACCGGGCGCAGCAATAGTTCCGGTGGGCGGCAGCGCTGCGGGAACGCTCGGTTCGGATTACGACCGCGTTTTTGCGGCGCTGGAAGCCGCCGCCTCTCAGGGTGAGGCGCTTGTCCTTGCCGACATGGGCTCGGCAAAAATGACCGGCGAGATGGCGCGGGAAGCGCTGCCTTCCGAATTACAAGAGCGCGTCTTCCTTTGCGATGCCGCGCTTGTGGAAGGCGGGCTTGCCGCCGCTGTCGCCATTGCAGGCGGCTGCGGAGCAAAAGCCGTTATTGACAGCCTGGAAGACTACATCCTAGACAAATAAAAAACGGCGCTTATTGCTCCCGCAATGAATGCGCCGTTTTTAGTTTTATGATGCCGGCACCGCTCTTCTGCGGCGGGCGCTTGCGGCATGGATTAACAGACCGGCACCGCAGGCAAGGGCTAGTGTAATAATGCTGCCTACAATTCCGGCGCTTGCAGTTTCGGCGGGACTGCCTTCGGCTTCAACACCTTCGGGTTTTTTGAAGCCGTAATCGGGCATAAAGGCGGTTTTTTCAACCACACCGGCAGCGGCATCGTAAACACCGCCTTCGCGTTCGAGTTCAGTAGTTCCGGCTGTCTTTTCTATCGACCATTCCAGTCCGTCTGGATAGGCGGAAGCAAAAATCGAAAGTCCTGCGGCGGTTATTACTGTAAGAACAGCAAGTGTAATAAGAATACGGGTAAGCGGAATTTTTTTGCCGTCAATTCCAGAGGTATTGCCTTGTATCGACATTTCCAGCAATTCGGGACGCGCCGCATGGACATAACAGAGTACAGCCGCCGTTACAATTCCTTCAACAAGACCTATCGCAAGATGTATGGGCTGCATTAAGAGGACAAATACGCCAAAGGGTAGTTCGGTAACGCCGGAAAGCGTAGTTTCAAGAACTACAGCAAAAGCGCCCGCCTGAAGTCCAGCCAATACCGCCAATATCGAGCCTGTCGTTATCGTTGCTTTTGTTAGCGCTCTCCGCGTGATAGGCTTGTAGATAAAAGTGTAGGCAAGCATGCAACTTACTACCCCCATGTTAAAGACATTGCAGCCGTAGGCAAGTAAACCGCCGTCCGCAAAGAACAGGCATTGGATAAGCAGGACGCCGGCAAGGGTTATTAAAGCAGGACCCGCGCCCAGTACAGCGGCAAGCAAAATTCCGCCGCCTATGTGTCCTGATGACCCCGTGCCGGGTATCGTAAAGTTTATCATCTGTCCGGCAAAGACAAATGCGCCCATTACACCCATAAGCGGGATTTTTACCGCCAACACATTCCTGGCTTCGGAATTTGCGTTGTTTGTTTCTTCCTGCGCGGTTTTTTTGACCGCGAGACCGATTGCGCCCGCGCTTACCGCGAGCATTGCTCCACCCACTACGGGCGAGAGCAGAGCATCTGACATGTGCATAGTGACTCCTTAGGGCAATTTAGAAATGCCTTTTGAAAATCCGGCATATTGCCGGTCTGCGCTTCCAATTCCGCTTCATGCGGAACCGCGCTTGCGGACGCCTTCGGGCGTGGGATTGGTCTTCTAACCGGATTTTACGATAAGTTGACTAGCGGCAGACTGTCAAGAGGGTTGCTGCTCTAGCCGGCGCTGGCGGCTATCCAATAGCCTGCGCGAATTTATCGTCAATAAACCGCTTGGATGTGCTTATCAACGAAAGATAGTCCTCTTGCCCTGTCCACCAGAATTCAGTTACAAAAAGCGAAACGCCCAGCGTGAACGATGTTTTGATGATTTCCTCAAAATCAACATGACCTTCGCCGTACGGCACTTCGCGGAATTTTCCCGGGACAGTTTCTTTTAAGTGAACGGCGGCAATGGCACCGCGTCCTCTTTCCAAATCGGCGGCGGCGGATAAATTGTGCGCCTTTGCCGCATTGGTAATATTGCCGCAATCGGGATATACGCCCAAATATGGCGAATTGATTTTGCGCACATAAACCATCGCTTTTTCCACCGTATTCATAAATTCAGTTTCCATCGTTTCAAAAGCGAGCATAACTCCACGCGCCGCCGCCATCTCTACGGATTTTGCAAGCCCTTCCAAAAAAAGTTCTCTTGTGCGCTCACTCGGCTGCTCGTAGTAAACATCGTACCCCGCAAGTTGAATGATGCGGACGCCTAAATCAGCGGCTAAATCCAGAGCATCCTCCATTATTTGAAGACTCCGTGCGCGGGCAGCGGGATTTTCGCTGCCCAGCGGATATTTGCGATGCCCGCTCAAACACATCGTGCGGATGGGAATTTTTTCGTCAAACATTGTCTGGATAAGCGCAAGCCTTTCGTTTTTAGGCATTTTTAGCCGCGCAAGTTTTTCATCAGTTTCGTCAATGCTGATTTCAACAAAATCATAGCCCGCTTTTTTGGCGGCGCGTAATTTCTCCGCCCATGACAAAAATGGCGGCATCGCTTTTTCGTAAAGCCCGATACGATACTCTCTTTTCATTTAAAGATACCCCACACCGGTTCGAGCGCAAGTCTGAGCGCAGTGTACTTCTCATATTTTTTCGCGTATATTCCGGTTCGCGCAGGATTCGGCTCAACGCGCTTTTTGATGCGCACCATCGCCCGCGCCGCTTCGCGGTAGTCTTTGAACACACCGGCGGCAATGGCGGCGGACATCGAGCAGCCCAACGCGCCCAATTCCGGCGCGTCAACTGTTTCGATAGGCAAGCCCAGCACATCCGCAAACATTTGCACCCACACGGCGGAATTAACCGCGCCGCCCGCCATGCGGATAGCCTTGGGCGCGGGACGGGTTTTTAGCAGCCGCTCAATATGCGTCTTGTGCGAGAACGCCACGCCTTCGTAAATAGCGCGGATGCAATGAATCTTCTCGTGATATGCGCTCAGTCCAATAAGCGAACCGCGTCCCAACGGGTTGTCGTTTGACCCGTTGATGAACGGCAAAAAAAATACATCGCTTGCTTCGGGCGGAATCTTATCCACTTCGGCATCAAAGTATTCGTAGCGCTTTTTCCCTGCGGGAATTTCGCAATCATTTACAAAGCGTTCCATAAACCAGTCCAAATTTCCCGCCGATGTCGCGCTGCATTCTTCAACCAAATAATAGCCGGGTATGGCAAAAAGCGAGTTCATAAATGGAGTGGATGTAACCGGTTGGCGCGAAATATATTCGTTGATACTCCATGTTCCCGCGATGGTGCAAAATTCATCCGGCGTAGTTACATCCATTGCCACGGCGCACGAGTCTATATCGAACATTCCGCCCGCGACCGGTGTTCCTTCGCGCAATCCGCATAGTTTCGCCGCCTGCCCCGTTACCACACCGCACCTTTCTGATGAATATTTTACCGGCGCCAAATTATCGTACACCTCGCCAATACCAAAGGCTTCGAGCATATCGCGGTCAAAACGCGCATCCCGGATATTCATCAGCCCTGAACCGGAAAAATCTGTTGCCTCAGAAAATGCCTCGCCCGTCAGCCGGAAGCGGATATAGTCCTTTACACTGAATACCCACTGAATATTGTTATATGCGGCGCGGTCGTTGTCTTTGAGCCATGCCAATAGCGAAATTTGCTGGGACGCCAATATGCGCTGGCACAATCTCTCCGCGAAACGCTGAGGGATTCCCGCCGCATACCATTTTTCGGGATACTCCCACGCTCTGCCGTCTGTGGAAACTATGCCGTTGTAGGCGCTCTTGCCGTCTTTACCCCATGTGTATAGCCCCTTGCCGTGTCCGCACACCGATACGCCGATAATATCCCCCGCGTCGATTCCCGCCGACTCTACCGCCTCTTTCATACAAGCGCAGTTGTGCAGCCACAGTTCCTCGCTGTTACGCTCCGTCCAGCCCGGTTTGGGCGTGAGTATAGGCGTATGCCGCCCCTTCGCCGCAATTTGCCGCCCTTCAAGGTCAAAAATCGCCGCCTTTATCATAGTGCCGCCGTTGTCAAATCCCGCTACATACTGAGCCATAAGGTTCCTCTCCCTAAATAAAAATGCGACAGACTTTAGCCTGCCATTTTGTGGAGACTTGTTCTGGTACAGAACAAGTCCTTTGTTTTGTAAAACAGATTGTAATAATAGCATGAAATAAAATTTTGTCTAGGGGAAGCACTGATGCGGCAAGCCTCAAAAACTAAAGGCTTGCCGAAGTATCGAGTTAATCAGCGTTTCCCTAGGTAGTTGGACATCTTATACTTTGAAATGCTAATGAAACCCATACTAAACTATACTCCCTTGCGCTTTTACCCTACTTTGTGTAGCCTGTAAACCATGACAGTTGTCCCGACAGAAGCGCCGTCATGGATGGTATTTTTTATTAAAGTTTTAGGCGTTTTCTGCCGACACACACACACACACACACACACACACACACACACACACACACACACACAATAGGTGTATACATAGTATTGAATTCACTCTTCTCATACCGCAAAAGGGACGGAATTTGGGGGGATTGCTCTGTCTGCCGGGTAGGTATGCCTATACCGCAAGCCAATTGAAGGAGGCAGAATCATGGGCGGCATAGCCAAAAAGGGCGATATAATTTTTGTTGACCGGGGGCTTTACAAGCACTACGGCGTATATAACAGCGAAAAGAGCGTTATTCATTTTTCGACAGACAGCGGCGCGGAAACAACGGCGGCAAATGCCTATATACGGGAAACAACGCTTGGGGAATTTTTGAAGGGCGGGGTGTTACGGGTTGACCGGACTATAAGAGCGGCATTTCCGCCGGAGGAGGTTGCCCGGCGGGCGCTTTCATTGGCAGGCGCAAAACGGGGTGAATATGATTTTCTGTTAAATAATTGCGAACATTTTGCCCACTGGTGCGCCACGGGCGAGTTTGAATCGGCGCAAGTGGCGGAAGGGGCGGCGGCAGCACAAACCATAGCGGAAGCGGCATCGAAATTTGTTACCAGAGCGGTAGTAGAAAGGGTAAAGAAAAATCGAACATAAAACCGCAAGTTTGCGGATGCGGTATCTATAATAGGAGATTTTGTAATGGAACAAAACAAAAAAAGCGGGCTGCTCCTTGCGGGAGTAATTGCAGGCTTTGTGTACTGGATTTCGCTGGTCGTGTTAATCATCATCGGCATAGTTAAATTGCAGACCGGCTTCTTGGAGGTAATGTCGAATTTGGTAAAAGACATTACACAGGGCGGCGCGGGAGCCGGCTGGGTAATTTACTTCATTCTGACATTCTTTGCTATGCCGGTGTCTTCCGCGCTCGGCTTTTTTGCGTATCTAAAAGGCAGCAAACTTTTGGCGTACATTGCCGCCGTGCTTTATCTGCCTTCGCTAAACTTTTTGTCGCCGGCGCTTTGCGTGATAGGCGCAAAACCGCGTTATTTGGAAGGCAAAAAAACAATGCTCATTATTGCCGGATATATAGGCATAATTTTGGCGCTATTCTGGGCGGTGATGTATTTTCTATCGGGCAGCGATCCCGGTTTCCAGACGGCGGTTGTTGTTTTCGCGCTGATAACGCTTGCCGCCGTCATCCTCAATTTCTTTGCGTGGCGTACAAATAACGCGCTTCTAACGCTTATCACGGGGACAGTCTATGTTTTCTCGTGTTTAGGCATCCCTGCGGCAGTGTTGTGCTTTATCGTTTACGCAAAACTCGAAAAGCCTTTTTTGCGCGGCAAAAATACGCTGCTCTTTATTTCGTTTTGTATCGGTATATTGG
>JAIROZ010000054.1 GCA_031257255.1 Spirochaetaceae bacterium
AATCAGTGCTTACTTTCCCTTTATTTGCGCAATGTCGGCTGCTTTGCAGCCGCATGAGCAAATAAAAAGGGCAGCGCTGATGCGGCAAGCCGCAAAAATTAAAAGCTTGCCGAAGCATCGAGTTAATCAGCGCTGCCCTATGATAAAGGAATTACTAGAAACGCTATCGGTGAAGGGGCAAATAGTAACGATAGACGCTATAGGGACGCAAAAGGAGATAGCGGAGAAGATAAAAGAGGGGAAAGGGGAGTATGTATTGGCGGTGAAAAGGAATCAGCCGACTATGCATGCGGAGTTATCCGAGTATTTTGGGGAGGAGAGGATACTAAATGAGATTAAGGCAGATGGGAAATATTTAAAGAGCGTGGAGAAGGCAAGAGGGAATATAGAGACGAGGGAGTATTGGCAAACTGGGGATATAAAGTGGTTTGCGGACAAGGAAGAGTGGGCTGGGCTTGCGAGTTTTGGGATGAATAAGAGTACGATACAGAAGCCTGACGGAAGCGTCAGCGAGGAGCGCCGGTATTACATAAGTAGTTTGAAACCGGATATAGGAGAGTTTGCGCGAGCGACGCGTGGGCATTGGTCTATAGAGTCGATGCATTGGCAACTGGACGTAATATTTCGGGAGGATAAGAACCACACGTTAGACCGGAACTCGGCGGAGAATCTAAACATAGCGCGTAAATGGGCGTTAAGTATATTGAAGACGCTAGATATAGGGAAGAAAAGGGTAAGTCAGAAAGCGAAACGATTTGTGTTAGGCTGCTCTTTTGAGCGGTTTGCCGATAAAATCCTCGCCTGATAACTCAGGCAACTGTTGATTTGAACTTTGCCCCATTCCTTGCCAACTCTCATGCGTTCGGCGTGATGACGGCATTACCGCCCCTTCACCTTTTCCCATTCATCCTGTATGCTCAAAAGACAGCCGTTTGGGACGGCAAATTGAATAATTTTAGGAGAAACAGATGTCCGGACACAGTAAATGGGCAAAAATTAAACGCGCTAAAGGCGCGGCGGATGCTGCAAGAGGGCAGCAATTTACCAAGTTGATTAAGGAAATTTCGATAGCGGCGCGTATGGGCGGCAGCGACCCCGAAGGCAACCCGCGCCTCCGCACTGCCATCATCAAGGCACGCGGCGCAAATATGCCTAAGGATAACATCGACAGGGCTATCAAAAAGGGTGCCGGCGAATTGGAAGGGCAAACCTACGAGGAACTTACCTACGAGGCGCGGCTTGGCGAGGCGGCTATCTTAATAGAAGTACTTACCGACAACCGGAACCGCGCAGCCGCCGATGTGCGCAACATCATAAGCAAGGCGGGCGGCGAACTTGCCAAAACCGGTTCCGTTAGCCGTCTTCTTACACGCAAGGGCATTATCACTCTAGACGGCGAAAAGTACACGGAAGATGCCGTTATGGAGGCGGCATTGGACGCGGGCGCGGAAGATATTACCGCCGCAGACGGAGTTATCGAAGTAACCAGCGACCCGGCAGATTTTGAAGAGGTTGCCAAGGCGCTGGAAGCAAAATCTTTTGAAACGCTGAATGCCGAAATCAGTATGATACCAGAAGCGCCGGTTGCCCTTGACAAAGATGCTGCCGGCAAACTTATGCGTCTTGTCGAAAAACTGGAAGATAACGACGATGTACAAAACGTCTACCATAATGTTGATGTGCCTGACGATTTGGAATAAAAAGTGGAAAACCACTTGCCGTTTTCCGGTAACCCTGATATGTTTAGAATGAGAGGAGCGCATGGCAGACCAAATTCAACTCGTTACATTTCAACTGAGTGATGAACTGTACGGAATCGATATTCTCGATGTAAAAGAGATAGTCCGCGTTCAGGCTGTACGCCCTATTCCAAACGCGCCTAACTATGTTGAAGGCATATTCAACCTGCGGAGCGAAATTATCCCCATTATCAATCTGCACAAGAGGTTTGCCTTGCTTAAACCATCCGCCGCGCAAACTGAAGACGATGCCCTCCTCTCCGGTTTTATCATTATAGACATAGACGGAATGAAACTCGGCATCATCATAGACCGTGTTTCCCGTGTAGTTACCATCGAAAAAACCGATATTCAGCCGCCCCCCCAGATGATTGCCGGTGTGGGCGCGGAGTACATTCAGGGTGTTGTGCGGCAAGAGAGCGGCTATCTTATACTTCTCGACATACGCCGCATCTTTAATCCTAAAGACCTGCAAAAACTTGCTGAATTTAAGCGGTAACAAATGCCGATTCGCATACCCCGCCGTCTTCCCGCTTACGAATCTCTTACCGCCGAAAATATTTTTGTAATGACGGAGAGGCGGGCGCGTCATCAGGATATACGCCCGCTGGATGTTGCCATTGTCAACCTTATGCCGACCACAACAGACACCGAACTTCAATTTTTGCGGCTTTTGGGGAATACGCCCCTTCAAATTAACATTACACTGATGTCGCTTGGCACTCATGACTGGTCGCACGCGCCGCCGGGGCATCTTGAACGCTTTTACATGAGCGCGGAAAATGCGATGCGCCGCCGTTATGACGGGCTTATTATCACGGGAGCGCCGGTGGAAACTCTCCCATTTGAAGATGTTGATTATTGGGACGAACTTTGCGATGTGTTTGAATTTTCCAGGCACTCCGTGTTTTCTACGCTCCACATTTGCTGGGGGGCGCAGGCGGCGCTCTACCACCATTACGGTATTCCAAAATCGGCGTTAAGTAAAAAGTTGTTTGGTGTTTTTGCGCACAATGTAAACGAAAAAACCTCGCCTTTATTCCGGGGTTTTGACGATATTTTTTTAGCGCCGCAGTCCCGCCATACAGAAAGCGACCGTGCCGCCATACTTAACCAGCCGCGCCTTACAATTCAGTCTGAAACTCCATGCGGGAGTCCTTTCATTATTACCGGCGCGGACGGGCGCGAAATCTATGTTACAGGACATCTTGAGTATGAGCCTTACACGCTGGACAACGAGTACCGCCGCGATATAGCCAAAGGGCTGCCCATAAACATTCCTACAAATTATTACCCTAATGATGATACAAACCGTCCGCCGTTAGTCCGTTGGCGGGCGCATGCCCACCTCTTTTTTTCCAACTGGCTCAATTATGTCTACCAGAATGTCCCCTATCGTCTGCGGAAGATGAGCGCAATATAAAACGGGGCTAATAAACATCAAGTTTATTAGCCCCGTCTGTAGTTGTTTTTATTGTCCTATGTACCTGATGGATGCCTTGCCGTTTCCAAATGCCTGATTTAACCCTGAATCTCTGCCGGCGCTTTCAAACTCTGTACCAATATGGGATGAGCCGCCCGCTCCGGATGAAGTGTATTCGGTGCCTCTCAATGTGCTAATGGATTCGCCGCCGTACCAGCCGCCGCCGCCGCCGCCCGGTCCTTCGTAGGCTGCGCTGCCGCCGTTAGCGCCGTTGCCGCCTACTCCTATCTGGCTGCCGCTTGTAGCGCTGCCATCACCAAAACTTATTGATGCTTGAGCGGAAGTTCCGCCCGGTCTGGCACCGCCGGTCTGGACATTGCCTTTGCGGATGCCGTTAGCGCCGGCATCGCCGCCGGCAAGCCCGGGCCAACCGCTGTTGTAGGATGCCGATTGCGCCGCGCCGCCGCCGCCCGCCGCCGCCATAATGCGCTGGCTATAGGTGCCGGCATCGTTTTTGTTTACCGAATATGTCCCGACATACCGCACATCTGTAGCGCCGCCGCCGCCGGAACCGCCGGCATAATCGCCGCCGTACGATGAGCCGCCATTGCCGCCGCCATTCCAGCCGCCGCGATGCCCGCCCACATAAGACGCGCCCGCGCCTTCGGCGCTAAAGTTTGTGATTTTGGAGAATGACGAGCCATTGTATACGGCGGTACCGTAGCCTTCCTGTCCTACATAGAACTTTAGCACATCTCCGGCATTGAGCCTTACGCTGCCTTTTGTCCAGCCGCCTTTGCCGCCAAGAGCGGTTTTATCGTTCTTTGACCAGATATGTCCGCCGGATGCCCCCCATAATTCAATTTCGTAAATGCCGGAATTCATTACCGTTACAGACTGACGCGCTCCGGTGTAATTTATCGTATGCCCTGTGGCGGCAAAAGTGCCCCGTACGCCCGCAAATGACGGGCTTGCAAGCATATCTTCAATTTGCTGCTTTATCAGATTGATGGCGGCATAATCGTACACAGTTACCGTTACAGTCTGAGAGCCGCTTTCTGTTTGAACCACGCTCGACTGCTGCGTTCCCTGCCTGAGAGCCGCTGCCTGCGCGAGTTTATCTATCAATTCTTCGGCAAAAGCGCGGGAACCAGCCGGACCCGAATACGCGCCCGAACCGACAACAAAGTCATCATCGTAAGCGCCTCCGTGGGTCAACTGATGGTTTGTGCCCGCCGCCTGATTGTCATAAGCGTTCAAAATGCTGCCCGCATTGGCATTCGTTATCCATTCAGCCTCTATCGCAACCGAAAGGCTGCCTGTACGCAGACAATCTCTTTCGTACAGTTCGTTCAAATTTCCCGCAAAGTACCGCTGTCCGCCGGTATGCCTGTAAATCCAGCCGGCAAAAACATTGCCCGTTTTGGAAGGCGCTGTAGGCATATTTATCGAAGCCGCCGGATAATTGACGGTTTGCGTCCCGGAATTCGCGGCGCTTCCACCCATAAGATTGAAGGAAACGGTGTATGTGTTTGCCGTCCAGTCCGCGTACAAATCCGTGTTCCCGCTTACAGCCTGCGCCGCATTCCATAACAAGCCTCCCGCCGTGCGCCAAACTCCGTCAAAATGATAGTGTTTGCGGGAAGGCAGTTCAGCCGCCGTGGGAAGGTACGCGCCCGGCGCTGTAAGGCTGTCTACCGGATAGGTAACAGTCCGCGCCGTTGTCAGTTCAACAGCCTGCGCTGAGGCATCCGTAACACCCCAGTATTTAACCGTGTAAGTATTTCCAGTCCAGCGTTTGTATACCCTGATATTGCCGGTAATTGCCGAACTTTCGGTAAAGCGTACGCCGCCGGAAACCTCAGTCCACCAGCCATCGCTTGCCGGTGTGTAGTTGGGGCGGCTGGGAATCCCGGACGGGAACTGCCCTTGCAATGTACTCACCGGATAGGTAACGCTGCGGGTTTCCCAGACGGTTTCGTCAACATTATTTTCCATAAATTTGACGGTATAGGTATTGCCGATCCAATGCGGACGGACTGTGATGTTGCCCGAAAGCACAACAGAATTAGTGAATTCCAGCCCGTTGCTCATATACCATTTGCCATCGCAGGTATAGTGTGAGCGGGACGGAACAGCCGGGATGGTTTCACTTATGATATAGCCGTTCTCGAAGAGGGCGGATTTTGTTTCGACAACTTCGTTATCGTAGGAGGCAAAGGTAACTGTGTACGCGCCCGGCGGCACTACCTTCCAGAGCGCGTACAGGTTCATATCGCCGGAAACGGCGCTTCTCGGCGTCCATTTGTTATCCTGCGGAACGGGGTCGTTATGTACGAGGTCGTGGCGCAGGTCATCAAGTTTTTCGGTATACCAGCCCTGAAAAGCAAAACCGGCGCGGGCGGGCATAAGCGGCAGCGGAACTTCTTCCACCGGGTAAAAGAGTACGCTTGTTGACCAAATACCCAAGCCGTCATTTGACCAGTAGTAGATGTTGTATTTTTCCGGCTGCCAGTGGGCATACAGCGTGATATTTTGCAAAGTCTGAGTACCGGCGGCGAATTTTTCCCCGTCTTCGGGGGCTGTCCACCAGTAACCGTCTGCATCGTAATGCGCTCTCGTTCCCACAGAAGGAAGCGTCCCTATCCATTTGTATGAGTCTTTTAGGAAGACGAATCCGGTATGCAGTATTTCGCCGCCTTCGTATTGCATAAATGTAACGCTGTAGGAATCTGCCGGAATGATTTTCC
>JAIROZ010000134.1 GCA_031257255.1 Spirochaetaceae bacterium
CTTGTGTTGGCGCTTGTACTGTTTGGAGCAAAACGTTTGCCGCAGGTAGGTAAAGCGGCGGGAGAAGCAATACGCGAGTTCAAATCGGCGTTTTCCGGCGCAAATAACGGCGGCGCAAACAACAGCGGCGGCGTCATTGCCGGCAGCGGTTCTGCCGGCGGGCAAACCATCGCCCCCGCTGCGGACGAAGCGCGGCTGGATGACGCTTCCGCTGCGCCCAATACGATACCCCCCGCGCCGGCAAATGTATGACGACAGACGAGGCGGACGGCGGCAGCGCCGCAGGTGTTAGCGAGTGGGTTCCCCACCTTGAAGAATTGCGCCGCCGTATTATTGCCGTACTGGTAATATTTGTTGTCGCGGCGGCGGCGGCTTTTGCCTTTTCTGAACATATAGCCGCCTTCCTTATGGCACCTGCCGCCGCGCTTGGTATTCAACTCTTTACCTTTGCGCCGGCGGAAAAATTCGGCGCATACCTTACCATCGCCGTTTGGACGGGAGCGATTGCCGCCGCGCCGTTTTGCCTTTTGCAGATAACACTGTTTGTACTGCCCGCTCTGCGCGGCAGAGAGCGCCGCTGGACGCTTGCCTGTCTTACCATTATTCCCATTTTGTTTTTTTGCGGCGCGGCGCTTGTCTATTATTACCTGGCGCCTGTAGTACTCCGTTTTTTTGTACAGTTTGGCGCGGGAGACGGCGTTGCGGCGCTCTGGAGTTTCAAGGAATACCTTAGTATCCTCTACGCGCTTGCTCTTGCCGCCGGCTTGCTGCTCCAAACACCGCTGCTGCTGCTTGCCGCGTTTGCCTTGGGGCTTATTAGCCCGAAAGCCGCCGCCCGCGCCCGCCCCGCGATAATCCTCGGCATTTTCATTGTTGCCGCGTTATGCACCCCGCCCGATGTCGTCTCTCAGGCGGCGCTCGCCGTCCCGCTCTGCTTGCTTTTTGAACTTACCCTCGTTATAGGGCGCGTCTTTCAGCGCCGCCAAAAGTGAGCCCGGACAGTCCGATAGTCCGCAGACGGTTAAGGCGGCGGGGCGCTATACTCCAGCCGCCCCCCCTTGACCTCTCTGTTATATGAACCTAACATATAATTGCATGAACAATAAGCGTTTTTATCTAAAAATGGTTGCGGGTTCGCTGTTCCGGCGAAAATCCCGCATGGTTACCGCGCTTTTGGCGGTTGCGGCAGGCGCGGCAATACTTTCGGGGTTAGTTACGCTTTCGATAGACATACCCCGCCACATGCGGCAGGAGTTCCGTTCTTACGGGGCAAACCTTGCGCTTATACCGGCGGGCGCAAGCGGCGTCATCAGCACGGCGGATTATCAAAAAGCCCGTACTCTCTTGCCCGCAAAAAATCTTACCGGTGCCGCGCCCTATCGCTACCTTATGGTCAAGATAAATGAACAGCCGTTTATGGCGGCGGGAACGGTCTTAACCGAAGCCAAAAAGACCAGTCCGTACTGGCTTGTACAGGGGCGGTGGCCCGAAAAACCGGGAGAAGCGCTCATAGGGCGGGAAGTTGCGGAAATGATTCGTTTATTGCCGGGCGCGGATTTTACCGTTCAAGCGGGAAGCGGTTTACAAATAGGCGGGGAAGGCATGCAAATCGCCGGAGGTAGTATGGAATTTTCCGTGTCCGGCATTGTGCAAACCGGCGGCAGTGAGGAAGCGTTTGTATTTATGTCGTTGGAAGATTTTGAGGCGATGAGCGGGTCCGGCGGTGTTCTTGACGCTGTTGAGTGCAGCGTATCGCTCGGACGGGACGAATTGAATGTAATAGCACAAGCCATCAGTGCCGCCGTACCGGAAATTAACGCGAGGCTTGTAAAGCGGGTAACTGATTCTGAAGGGGCTGTGCTTTCCAAACTCAAAACGCTGATAGCGCTGGTAACGGTAATTGTACTACTGCTCATTATGATTTGTGTAGCAACTACGATGATGGCTGTTGTCGCGGAACGGCGGCGTGAGATTGGGCTGCGTAAGGCGCTCGGAGCGGACTCAAGCAGCCTTGCGGCAGAATTTTTGGGAGAAGGAATGTTTCTTGGCGCTGCGGGCGGATTTTTGGGGGCGCTTGCCGGTTTCGGCTTTGCCTACTTTGTAGGGCTGCGGGTTTTTAACAGCCCCGTCGCCTTTTTGCCGCCTCTGCTGCCCCTTACTATGCTGGCTTCCGTCATTGTAACCGCCCTTGCCTGCGTCATTCCTGTGCGGAATGCGGCATCTGTAGACCCAGCCATTGTTTTGCGCGGGGAATAAGCATCTTCCGCAGAGGCGCAGCATCCCTGTTACAATGCCGCCTCCAATGATGTTACCAGTCCGGCAAAAACCGCGCAGGCTTCCTCTACAGGCGCGGGGGATGCCATATCAACGCCGGCAACTCTTAGCGCCTCTATAGGGAAGCGCGAGCCGCCGGATTTTAGGAAGGCAAAGTAGGCGTCTTTTTCCGCCTTGCCGCCTTCCAGTACACGCTTGGCAAGCGCCAAAGATGCCGAAATTCCTGTTGCATATTTGTAGACATAAAAGGCGCGGTAAAAATGAGGAATACGCAGCCCCTCAAGAGAAGAAAGTTCATCAAGGCGCATTTCCTCTCCAAAGTATTTTTCCAAAAGTGAACGATAACAATCCTGTATCACATTTACCGTAAGCGCTTCGCCCGATTCCTCAATTTGGTGAGTGGTCTTTTCAAACTCGGCAAACATAGTCTGGCGGTACAATGTGGCAAGCACATCATCTATCCGTTTGTTGATGATATATGCGCTGAATTCTTTGGATGGCGCGTTTTTTAATAAATGACGGAAAAGTAATTCCTCGTTAAATGTACTTGCCACTTCCGCCTCAAATATTGTGTATGAGTACTGCATAAACGGATTGGAATGTGCCGAATACCATGAGTGCATAGAATGACCGCCCTCGTGCGCCAATGTAAATATATCGCGCACCGAGTCTTCTTTGTAATTCATCAGTATATACGGGTCGCTTGTGTAGCCGCCGGCGGAAAAAGCCCCGCTCCGTTTGCCTTTATTTTCGTAGCGGTCTGCCCAGCGTCCTGTAAGCCCGGAGCGCAATGTATCAACATACTCAGCGCCAAGCGGAGAGAGAGCGTCCGTTACAAGTGTTACAGCCTCCTCCCATGTTGCGCGGCGCTGTACGCCTTTTACAAGCGGAACATAAACATCCCAATGCGCAAGTTTATCTAAACCCAATATACGGCGGCGCAATGCGTAGTATTTGTGCAGCACCGGCAGATTTTTAGTAATTGTATTGACAAGGTTGTCGTACACTTCGGTTTGGACATCATCGCCAAAGAGCGCCGCCTCCCGCGATGAGCCAAAACCACGGAGCCGGGCATATATTGCGTCTTGTTTTACCTGACCCGCATAGAGCGCCGCCAGCGTTGTTTTGTGGGCGGAAAATTGCTTGTAAAAGCCTTTCCACGCGCTTTCGCGAAGGGCGCGGTCTTCATTCTCCATAAAAACCGACCATGTAGACTGAGTTAGCGGCATATCGCCTTCCGCTGTCCGCACCATACCAAAGTCAAAGTCAACGTTTGTAAGAACGGAGAATACATCAGAAACTGTGCTTGAAGCCTCGCTTTGCAGCGCGATAACTCGTTCTTCCGCTTCACTTAAAATATGCGGCTTCCAGCGGAGTAATTTTGCAAGATATATGCGGTATTCATTTAAGCGTTCATCCTGAAGCATCTTTTGCATCGCGGCATCCGGGATGCTCTGAATTTCCGGCGCAGCCCAGGAACGCAACGCCTCGGCGCGGGAAGAAAGTATTACAAACCGCTGCGCCATGGCGCGGGCGGCGGCATCTCCCTCATCCTCGCAGCAGCGCAGTTCGGCATAGTGCGAAAGGCGTTCTTCCAGCACTCCCAAATCGCGGGCAAAATCGAGATAGCGCCCCAGCGTTTCGGCGCTTCCGGCAAGCGTTCCTTTATATCCCGGAATTTTTTCGATTTGTTTTTCGTATACCGAAAGTTCGCCCTCCCATTGGGAATCACTTGTAAACAATTTTGAAAGATCCCAGCGGTCTTCTTTTTGGACATCCTTGCGGAGAGGTATTTTTTTGTTACTCATATCTTGATATAACTCCTATTGTATTCATAATTTGATATAACTTCTTTTTGATATTATCAATTTGATAAGATGAAACAGAGCGAATGCCGTTATGTTCATTAGAACTACGCTTGCGCCTGCCGGCGTTGAATAAATGTATGATATAACAATGCCTGTAAAAAAACAGAATATCGAGACAATTACGGCGCAGAGCGTTACCGTTCTAAAATGTTTAAAGACGCGCATCGCGGTAAGCGCCGGAAAAATTATCAGCGCGGAGATAAGCATAGCGCCTGCCATACGCATACCGAGTACTATTGTAATGGCTGTTAAACAAGCGATGAGCATTGTGTAAGCGTTTGCTTTTACACCGCAGGCGGAAGTAAACATTTCGTCAAATGTTACGGCAAACAATTTATGATAGAAGAGCAAAAACAACACGATAACCGCAACGGAGAGCGCAATGCTAAGATATACATCATTTTTATTTGTTGAGAGTATGCTGCCGAATAAGTAATTGCAGACATCGGTGTTCATTCCGGTTGTACGCGAAATGATAAGCACGCCGAGCGCCAGCGAACTTGTAGAGAAGAGCGCAATGGCGGCGTCTCCTTTTACAAGGCTTTTTTCGCCAAGCCGCAAGAGCAGAACGGCGGCGGCAAGCACCACCGGTATTGATATGGAAAGCGGCGCGGCATTGAGCGCCGTTGCCAGAGCGAGCGCCCCAAAACCCACATGAGACAGCCCGTCTCCTATCATCGAATACCTTTTGAGTACCAAACTTACGCCCAAAAGCGCCGCGCATATCGAAACAAGCGCCCCCACTATAACGGCGCGTACCAAAAATGAATACGAAAACATCTCTGTCAGATTTGAAATAACAGCATCAAACATTGCCTACAGTATGCCTGTCCTGCCGCCGTCCGTCAATGGGCAGCGGCAGGGTAGCAGCAATTT
The DNA here is from genome assembly GCA_031257255.1 of Spirochaetaceae bacterium. Taxonomy (GTDB): domain Bacteria; phylum Spirochaetota; class Spirochaetia; order Treponematales; family Breznakiellaceae; genus JAIROZ01. The sequence goes on from JAIROZ010000134.1 coordinate 5,019, forward strand.
TACTTTTAGGAATTCCATGATAAAGTAGTCCTATGGCATGGACATATTAGGGATGTATCAGTTGTGCCTAAAAGCAAAAGCGGATTATGTGCTTTCGGTGAAAGAAAACCAGCCTGCGTTGTATAACGACATCAAAGACTATTTTGAATTGGTAGAGGAGAACTGGGAGCGGAACCCGCTGTCCGATGTCTGGAGAAGCGGGGCGGGGAAAAAGAGGCATGGGCGGATAGAGAGCCTTGAGGTGCTGACCGAGGAAAACATTGACTGGCTGTCCGGCAAGGGTAAGTGGAAAGACCTGAAAAGTATTATTTTATACCGGCGGAAGTGTTTAGAAGGGGATAAAACGAGCGTTTCCACGCATTATTACATTAGCAGTTTGGCATTGGATGCCGAGGAAGCAGCGCGGGCTAAAAGTATGCGTCACCGGTATTATGTTTTTTCCTTTTGATACGCCATATTTGCCAATCGCTTTTTTAATTCGGCATCAAAGGTAAAAACACGGTTTCCGTTAATTTTGGCGTAGCCGTCCAAAAGGCAGTCTACAAAGTCAAGTTTTGTGGAAGCAAAGGTGTTACAGGCAAAACGCACAACATTTTGACAGGCAACAAGGTCATCCTTAATG
>JAIROZ010000108.1 GCA_031257255.1 Spirochaetaceae bacterium
TACTGATGTCAAACTACAAAATTGGCTCAATTCTGTCAATCCCTTCATAAACGATAACATACATTCACAACCGCCGGATGCCGGGCACAAATGGCAAGCGCTCAAGGATGCGTTGGCGGCAAAAAAACAGGAGCGTTGTTACAGGGAAACGCGCCTTATGGAAAGCGGGGCGGGAGCATCGGCGCGTTACAAAGGGCGTGAATTTATTATGCTTGCCTCAAATAACTACTTGAATTTGGCAGGCGACCCGCGTCTTAGCGAGGCGGCTGCCCGATCCGCCGCTATTTATGGCTGGGGTGCGGGCGGTTCGCGGCTTACAACCGGTACAATGCCGCCTCATCAGGAACTGGAAGAAGCGCTTGCCGAATGGAAAGGCACCGAGTCGGCGCTTTTGTTCAATACGGGCTATATGGCGAATGTAGGCGTAATTTCAGCGCTCTGTTCAACAAAAGGCGGCGGCGGCACAGACGGCGGCGGCACCTGCCGGGAGTGGACAATTTTTAGCGATGCCAACAACCACGCCAGCATAATAGACGGCTGCCGTTTGAGCGGGGCGCGTATAGCGGTTTACCGCCATAACGACATGGATGACTTAGAAGCAAAAGCCGCCGCCGTTTATGCGGCAAACGGCAATGCAAAAGGACTTATTGTAAGCGATTCGGTTTTTAGCATGGATGGCGATATTGTAGACTTGCCGCGTTTTGTTGATATTGCCGCCCGTTATGGCTTTTTGTCGATGATTGACGAGGCGCACGGCTCAGGCTGTATCGGGAAAACAGGTCGGGGCGTAACGGAACTTTTTGGTGTCAAGCCGGACATTATTACCGGCACTTGCAGCAAGGCGCTGGGCAGTGAAGGCGGTTTTGTCTGCGGCTCCAGCCTCCTTATCGACTTTCTTGTAAATCATGCCCGTAGTTTTATTTTTGCTACAGCGCCGCCGCCGCCGGTAGCCGCCGCCACTCTAGCCGCCCTTCGCATTATCCAAACCGAGCCGGAATTGACGCGCCGTCTTCAGTCGAACATCCGGTTTTTTTGTGAATTGTTGCGTTTGCGCGGTATTCCGGCAAATTCCTCCACAGCGATAATCCCCATCATTATCGGGGACGAAGAAAAAGCCCTTGCAGCCTCGGATTTTTTACTGGAGGAAGGATTTTTTGTTCCGGCAATACGCTATCCCACTGTTCCAAAGGGCGAGGCTATGCTCCGTGCCGTTGTCTGCCGCGCTCATACAGAAGAGCAGTTGGATAATGCCGCAGCGGCAATAGCAAAAATATACACCCCCTATAAACCGAACCGGAAAACCGGTACTATGAATTCAGGAGGATGACATGACAAAATCAAAGATTTTTTGGACAGATATGCGCTGCTCAGTGGGCGAAAGTCTTTTGGTCAAACTTGCGCGGCTCATAAAAAAAGCCGGCATTGATGAAATCGACTTTACAAACAAGTATGTCGCTATCAAGATTCACTTTGGCGAACCGGGGAATCTCGCGTTTCTGCGCCCCAATTGGGCAAAGGTTATCGTCGATTATGTAAAAGCGCGGGGCGGCAAACCCTTCCTTACAGACAGCAACACGCTCTATGTAGGCAGACGCAATCAGGCGTTGGCGCACATGGATGCGGCATTTGAAAACGGCTATACTCCGTTCAGTACGGGCTGTCATAACATCATAGCGGATGGACTTAAAGGTACCGATGATGTAGAGGCACCGGTTGCGGGCGGCGTCTACTGTAAAAGCGCCCGCATAGGGCGGGCAATTATGGATGCCGACATCGTTATTTCGTTAAATCATTTTAAGGGACATGAATGTACCAGTTTCGGCGGGGCGCTAAAAAACCTCGGTATGGGGTCGGGGAGCCGCGCCGGCAAGATGCAGATGCACAACGAAGGCAAGCCGCAAGTGGATGCCGCCGCCTGTAAAGGGTGCAAAACCTGTATAAAATGGTGCGCACAGGAGGCTATCACTCTGGGCGCGGACAAAAAGGCGCATATAGACCATGCTAAATGCGCCGGCTGCGGACGCTGTATCGGTGTGTGTAACCACAACGCAATAGAAAACAGTTCCGGCGGAAGTTTTGCGATACTGAACGCAAAAATTGCCGAATATGCCAAAGCGGTTGTGGACGGCAGACCGAATTTCCACATCAACATTATCAATCAGGTGTCGCCGTACTGCGATTGTCATGGCGAAAATGACGCGGCGGTAATTCCCGACATCGGTATTTTTGCAGGCTTTGACCCGGTAGCCCTCGACCAAGCCTGTCTGGATGCCGCCAATGCCGCGCCGGTCATCAACACAAGCATCATCTCTGAGCGTGAACAAAAGCATGGTGACCACTTCATCGACATTCACCCCAGCACCGATGGCAAGACACAAATCGCCCACGCTGTAAAAATCGGACTCGGCAATGCGGACTATGAACTTATCAAGGTAAAGTAGCGAACAGCGGGTAGTGGATTGCCCACTGCCTGCTGCTAAGGAAGCGCTGATAAAATCCAATCGAGGATTTAATCGGCGTTACCCTAAGATTTTCCTTGACAGGACGGCAGTTTTGGTGTACCATATATTTATGGTTCACAATGCCTTAATCGACATCCTCAACTTCAAATCAAAAGTTCTTGCTTCGCGGTGGAAAGATTTAATCCGCAAGTCGCCGCATTTAAGGCATTACAATAACCTTTCGGACGATATGCTCATCAAGATTGACAGCCCCATCTACCCGCAGCTTGCCCGTACGCTAGACCGCGGACTAGACCGCAGTATTGTGGGCGATTTCTTTGTCCGTATAGGTAAGGAAGGGCAAAAACGCAATTTTCCTATTTCGGAGATGGTGTATGCCGTCAAACTGAACCAGCAAATGCTTCTTGAATATATCGAATCTGAATTCATACTAGACAATCCTGTAACAATGTACCAAACCCTCAGCATAGTTCCCAAAGTGGCTGACTTCTTCCTGCTCGGCGTTTTCTACCTGAACAAAGGCTACAACGAGCAGACCTACATCACTATGAACCTGCAAGAGAAAGTCTCAGAAGAACTTTTACGCAAATGCTTTAAGGACGATTTCTTTTTTAAAAAAGACGGCTAACTTAATGCCGGTATGTCCGGCTCTTTCAAAACTCTGCTTTAGACAAGTCCGGCATTCTTCTGTTCTTCTTTAAGAATACGGCGGACGGCGTCTGCTGTTTCGCACTTAAGGGCTTTTTCGGCAAGTTCGCGGCAGCGGACGGTGGAAACTGCGCGTACAGCCGCTTTTACTTGAAGTATGGAAACGGCGTCCATGCTAAGTTCTTTTACGCCGAGCCCCACAAGCAGCGGAGTTAGTACGGGGTCGCCGCCTATCTGCCCGCAGATTGAAACACATATTCCGGCATTTTGCGCGGCATCTGCCGTCATCTTGATAAGGCGCAGTACGGCGGGATGGCAAGGGTCGCCCAAATACCCGACCTTTTCGTTTCCTCTGTCTACAGCCAGTGTATACTGGGCAAGGTCATTTGTGCCGAGCGAGAAAAAATCAGCATATTTTGCCAATGTACCCGCGATGAGCGCTGCGGAGGGCACCTCTATCATCGTCCCGGTTTTGATTTTTGGGTCGAATTCATAGCCTCGTGCCCCACATTCGGATTTTGCCTCGCTTAACAGCCGCCGCGCCTCTAACAATTCGCCAAGGCTGGAAATTAATGGGAACATTATTTTTAATTCCCCATGCGCGCTTGCTCGTAGAATGGCGCGTAGTTGTGTCTTAAACAATTCCGGCGCGGCAAGGGAAAATCGTATAGCCCGCCAGCCGAGCAGCGGATTTTTTTCTTCGTCCGCATAAAGATTGGGCAGGATTTTATCGCCGCCTACATCTATTGTGCGTATTGTTACAGGCTTGCCGCCGGAGGCTTTTATTACATCGCTGTAGGCTTGGTACTGGGCATCCTCATTCGCCGGAGCACTCGGCTTTAGGAATAGAAATTCCGAACGGAATAGCCCTATGCCTTCCGCGCCGTAAGTGTACGCTTTGGCAGTTTCTCCCGGCAGTTCTATGTTTGCCTTGAGGGTAATGTGTACGCCGTCTTGTGTTTTGGATTCAAGGTTATCTAGGAATTCGAGTTCTCCGTGTTCTTTTTCCTGTTCATGTATTGTCTTTTTGTAAAGTTCGAGCGCCGTATCGCCGGGCTGTATTATCACTTCGCCGGAAACGGCGTTCAGTATCAAAGTGCTGCCGTCCATTACCTTACGGGAAATACATCCCAGCGCCAGTACTGCCGGTATCTCAAACGACCGCGCCAGTATCGCCGTATGGCAAGTGGCGCTGCCCATATCAAGCGCTATGCCTAGTATATGCTTTTTGTCCATCGCTATCGCGTGAGATGGCAGCAGGTCATGCGCTACAATAATAACATCTTCGTCTAATCTGGAAAGTGTTTGGCGTTCAATACCGAGCAGGTTGTAAATTATTTCGCGGCTTATATCGGAAATATCGGCGGCGCGTTCACGCAGGTAATCATCGGGTAGTTTCATCAGAGTTTGCGCCATCTGGCAAGATATATCGTAAACAGCCCATTCTATATTTTCTTTTTTTTCAAAGACGCGCATATATGCCTGCTCGCGCAGTTCAACATCTTCCAGCATAAGGATTTGTGCGTTGAGTATTGTGCTTTCCGTTCCGTCCGGCTGAGTATCCGCATTTTCAAGCGCCATTTTGCGGCAATTTACCGCTTTTTCTACCGCTAAATTAAAACGCTCCCAATGTTCTTCGCTGTCGGCGCGGCGAAGCAATGTGTAGCGCGGTACTTCGGGGAGTTCGTTGCCCTTCCAAACAAACGCCTTGCCTATGCGTAAACCCTTTGATACCGCAATCCCTTTTATAATTTCCATTTTTGTTTTGAGAGCATACCAATTTTTATTCCCGTTGGCTAGAGAGCGCGATACTCTCAATCTCGCGCCGCATTTGCAGTGCCGCCTCGCGGGAAAGGCTTGCTGCCGCCGCGAAATCACCATCCGCGCCGGCAGTCTTCCACGCAAGGAGGATGGAGCGGGAAGCATTTACAATACCGCCAATGCCGGCGGAGTTCCGCAGCAGAGCCGCCGCTGTTTCCGCCGCGCCGCCTTGAGCGCCGTAGCCGGGGACTAAAAAAAATAGGGAAGGATAACGCGCCCTGAGCGCGGCTGCACAGCCGCCGCCGGCCTCTGTACAGCCCACAACAGCGCCAAAAAGCCCGTAGCCCCGCGCTCCGTGATGTGTCGCGGCAAGTTCCGCCAGTTTGTCGCCGACAGCCTCGTATAAATGTCTGCCGTCTTGCAACTTTTGGTTTTCAAAATCTTGCATTCCGGGGTTGCTCGTCCGCATAAGCACAAACGCGCCTTTGCCGGACTTTTCAGCATACGCCAGCCACGGCTCCAGTGTGTCCATCCCCATATATGGAGAGAGGGTTACAAAATCCGCTTCAAATTCGCCCTCAAAATGAGCGCGGGCATAACGCCGCGCAGTGTCCGCAATATCCCCGCGCTTGATGTCCGCGATAACAAGCAAGCCCTTTGACCGGATGTACCGGAGCGTCTGCGCATAGACGCGCAGCCCCTCCAGCCCCATCTCTTCGTAGCAGGCTATCTGTACTTTGTAGCAAGCCGCCGTGTCCGCCGTAGCGTCAACCAGCGCTTTGTTATATGCAAGTACTGCCTCCGCGTCCGATGACGCCCTGCCGCGTTCAGCCGGCGGCACATACTCAGGGACGGTATCAAGCCCCACACATACCGCCCCCCGGAGAGAGACCGCCTCGCAAAGCCTGTCCATCGCCGCGCCGCCTGCCGGAGAAGAAAAAACACTCATAGAAAATTTTTCCCGTCATCAGACAAAGGATAATTTAGTTTATTCGCGTATTCATATATTTCAGATACTAGAGAAGGCGTTATGACAGTTTGTTTCTTCAACTCTACCTCATAAACCTCAACTTCTTTTGTCTCAGGATTATACTGAAAAGCAATATCCCTGCCGTCTTTTGATTTAAATAAAGGCATTTTCCCTCTCCTATAATTCTATACAGTTAAGCACTGCCGCCGCCGCCCGCATTGGCGGGCGCGCCTGCCAGCAGGCGGTTGAGGCATTTTACAAAGCCGGCGGGGTTTTTCAGTTTGACGCCTTCCACGAGCAGCGCCTGGTCGAGCAGGATGCTTGCCGTGTCTTCAATGCGCTGCGTATCGGTAACATC
>JAIROZ010000113.1 GCA_031257255.1 Spirochaetaceae bacterium
GGCCGTAGTTTGTACTCTGGTCGTTGGTACAGGCAAGAAAAACCTGATGCCCGTCCGCAAAAAGATTAATGTAGTAAATGCCGTAGTAATTTCTATCAGGGTAGCGGTAGCCGTCTTCCTCCCAGTAATACGGCGCTTCGCTCCAATGCGGCCATTTGTTTTCAAGCCCCGGCCAGTATTCAATTATGATTATCCCGGCGCTCTTATCGTCATCAAGGCTTGCGCGAAATGATTTGGCGTACACGATGTCTCCGCCGAAAGAATCATGATAAGTACTAGAGTCGAGCCAGCCTTTTGCGCCGAAGACAAGGGTTCCCAGATTGCGTTCGCCCAAAGCGTTAGTGTCATTGCGCGGCTGGGTGGTAATAACGCACTGCTCATAACTGCCGTCAAAAGAAAAACGCCAAATGCCGGTAAGACGCGGGTCAAGCCCTTCATTTTCTCCGCCGTCAGGCGGCTCCTCCATAGGGCAGCCGTAAAAAAACAGCGCCGCCAATGCCGCGCAAATAATCCGGTAAAATCGATTTTTCATGCTATATCCTTGTATAATTGCTGGTTTTTTGTTAAATTTTGACAATGCGGGTATTCAAGAACAAATGGTTCGCCCGATTTGCGGAAAAAGCGGGTATAACCGATGACGACCTGCGAAAAGCCGCAATGGAAATTGAAGCCGGTATGATTGACGCCAATTATGGCGGCGATGTATATAAAAAGCGGATTGCCCGTAAAGACGGCGGCAAGCGGAGCGGCTACCGAAGTATTGTGTTTTTTAGGCGTGGAGAGAAAATGTTTTTTGTATACGGGTTTGCCAAGTCCAGCCGGGACAACATAAGTGAGAAGGAAGAGCGACAACTTAAGAAAGAATCCCGGAAATATCTGGGTTATTCCGATGAGGCGCTGGCAATACTGAAAAAAGCCGGACAAATAACAGAAATTTAGGAGGAGCGCGTTATGAAAAGAAGAAAGTACCAGAGCGAAATTTTGATGGTTATCCATCAGGATATGGAAGCCGCATACCATCTTGGTCTCTTGACCGGCGAAGAAATGCGCGAATTTGACGAAGGCTGCCTCGTCCACGAGCCGGCAGGCCCGACACACACGCCGGCCGGCGGCGCTCCTCTCAATACCGGCGGCGCAAAAAGCCGCACCCGCGCCGCAAAAACCGTTTCCGCCACCGCAAAAGCTGTTGCGGATGCCGCCGGCGACTAACATACGTCCGGCTTTTCGTTGCAGCCTCATATATTCCCGCCGTCTCCGCCGGTTGCGGTAAAGACCGCCCTGTTGCCGGTAACGCTTATCGTTGTGTTGCCCCCTGTGTATTCAATGGCAACCTTGTTATGGACGTATGTTTTGTTCACGGTTAATCCGGCGTTCAATGTAAAGGTTTCGTCAGGGGCGCTTCCCGTTATTGCGGTTCCGTTTGTCTGCCAGACCTTTATTTCAATGGGGTAGCCGGAACTATTCTCAAAGGTGTAGGAATACTGCCCGCCCTGGACAGCAGTGCCGGTGAGAACCGGCGGCGGCACAAGGCTGTTGTCCTGTATCGCGCTTAATTCTGTGGAGTAACTGCCCGTGCCGCCGCCTCCAGCGCCGCCGCGGGCGCTGTGGACGCGCACAAAGTCTATGTATTGAAGATTTGCCGCCGAGCCGTCCGCCTGAACAGCATCGGCAATGTTGAAGACTACTATTGAACCGGCGTCTACATATTTGCTCACCGGCAGAGTGTCTTGAACAACAAGCGCCGTGCCGCTGTAGGTAATGTATTCACTGTTGGTAAAGAACGGATAGGGGCCGTCGGCAACGCCCGCAGCGCCCTGATTGTCTATCCACGAAGGATTTGCGCCGGCAACGGCGGGGCGAAAGTAGGTTTTCGCGTAGCGGGGCTTTTCGTTTGTAGACCAGCCGTTGGCTGTTGTATGCAGCGAACCTTTGAGTTCATACCATACATCGTCCGGCAAACCATTGCCGTTGACATCCTGCATAACAGAGACGATGCCCGGTTCCTGCTGACCGCCAAAGTCGTTGCCCGGTATGCGCAATTCCCCGCCCTGCGAGCGTTTGACGATGCTGTGGTCAAAACCGGCGATGATATAACCCATGTGCTGAAGCGACCAGCCGTCATAGTATGGCCCCATAGGGATAGCCGTTCCGTTGAGCCTTTCTTCGGCTTTTCGCCGCCATTCCTCTTCGGAACTTGCGGCGCTATTGGTCAAGGCGGGGTACACGCCGGTAAACTGCCCCGCCGCCGGACTAAAACCAAAACAGCGCGTGGCGTTTGCCCTGCTCCCCCCCGTTGCCGGACGCTCCGGCGCAGGCTGGACGCAGTTTACATTGATACTTGCCGAAGCAATCTCTATCCCCGCCGTTACCGTGCAGGTTACCGTGTATGTGCCGGCAGAGCGGTTGAGAGTAAAGTACTCGCCGTTTTCGGTAACAGCCGCGCCGTCCACAGTCCACGCGAAAGTTGCGCCTGCGGGCACATTCCATTTGACGGGGGCAAGCACAAGGTTTGTGCCCGCCGCCGCCGCGCAGGAAGGCGTTTGCGAATTGGCGGTATCGGTGCGGCGGAAGCCGGTATCAAAATAAATCTCCATTCCGCCGACCATGCTCGCCGGAATCCCTTCGACCGTCATTTTAGAATCATAAACATTCCAAAGCGAATTCTCTTTGAACTCTCTAAGTCCGGTTATGGTTGAAAATGTAATGGCCTGTAAACTGACATTCCGCGCAAAAGGCGCGGAAGTAAGCCCCGCAGGCGGCGTTGTGGTGTTGATTCTACATTCGGTAAGCGCATCGCAGTCCTCAAAAACGCCATTGCCCATTCTGGCAAGAGACGCGGGAAGCGTAAAAGAAGCAAGCGCCGCGCAGTTACGAAATGAATATGCCCCTATGCTTTCCACCGAATCGGGAAGCGTTATCGAAGTAAGCGCGGCGCAGCCGGAAAAGGCATATTCACCTATGCTTCTTAAACTTCTTGGAAAAACCAGTTTTTTAAGAGAGACGCAATACGCAAAGGCATAATCACCTATATCTCTTAAATTTGGAGTAAAAATTACGCCCGTTAAAAACTCCTCGCCCTGGCGTTCTTCACTTCCAGGGTCTGGAATCGAAACGCCTTTGCACGCCCGAAGGTCTAATTCCACATAACGGGAATTAAAAACTGCGAAAATTTGCGAAAGAACGCCGTCTTGCGAAACATCAATGCCGGAAAGCGCCACTTTGTAGGGAGTCGCCGCCGTGTTTACAGGCTGAGAGGCAAGATATGTCCCCAGTTGTCCGGCGCTGGTAAATCCCGAAGAAACTTCGTCTTCTTCAACCGCGTTATCGCAGGAAGCAAGCAGCCACGCAAAAGCCAAAAGCGCGATACTAAAACTCTTGTTCGTTTTTATTTTTATCTTCATCTTCATAAATGATTACTCCTGATTTCAAAACCCATAAAATTTGTCCGTGCTGAATTGCGTCCACGCCCCTCTGTAATTGCTCAAAGAGCCTGACGGAACGTGAATTGCCGTTATTCCTGCGGGAAAAGACGCGGCGGCGCCGGATAAGATAAGCGCAGGCGGCGTAACGGCGCGAATTTCCACTGTGGTAAGCGAAGCGCAGCCGGCAAAGGCGCGCTCTCCTATCTTGTCTACCGAAGCGGGAATTTTGACGGTTGTCATGCCCAGTCCGGCAAGAGAGTCTGCCGCAAGTTCGCGGATTCCAGCCGGAACTTCGTACACGCTGTCAGCGCCGACGATGGCAACGGCGCTTTCCGCCGCAGCCAAAAGTGTATTGCCGTTAAGCACGAGGCTTTTGCCGTCAGGGCTGCTGAGGTTTCCGCGCCCTGCTCTTATGGTAAAACTGAGGTTATGGCAGCCGGCAAACGCGCCGGAAACCGCCCCCGCAATGCGCGGCGGAAACGATATTGTTTCCAGATTTGCGCAATTTTTGAAGGCGCTGTCCCCAATAGAAACCGCGCCGGATATTTCCACGCTTTTTAG
>JAIROZ010000117.1 GCA_031257255.1 Spirochaetaceae bacterium
AAAATAAAAAACAGGCTGATAAGCCAAAATAAAAATAATCCGGCGGCTTGAAAACAAACATTAACAATAAAGGGGAAAGGGCTTGTGTACCGCTCAATAAAAGAAAATTCCTCTACCGACGAAGATATAAGCAGCGAAGGATTGGTTAAACCGGCTAATAAAAACAGAATAAGCGCCGAAAGGACAAACGGTTTATTGTCTGAAACCGCCGCCAAACCCGCATTTACCCTCTTTAGCAGCCTTGTTTTTACAAAACAAAATGCTTTTTGTATGAGCGGAATTAAAAGCAGCAATGTAAACAATAACAGCACACATATTCTTTTTGGAGAAAGCCCTTTTTGCAGAAAATAATACCATGTATACAATATAAATATAACTAAAATGCCGTACAATACTTGCTTTGCTTTCTTTGTTTTGTGCAGAATATTTTTTGTAAGCGAAAAAATATTATTGCAAGTCCAGTAGAGGACAAGCCCAGACGGTGAATTATATAACAGCACAAGAAACACCGCCGCAATGCCGTAAACCTGTAATTTATCTTTTAATAGAAGCCCGCGTGTATATACCGCGCCGGAAATGACATTTATAGATGTCATTAAGAAGGGCAGCAGGTTACCCCCCCCCCCCCCCCTAATGCTTAATAGCGCGTCCGGTTTACTAAAATCGCGGATGAATAAAAATGACGCGCCCTTAAGTTCATCCAAATGCGAAAGATACGAATATGCCGCGATAAAGAACGGTATCTGAATAAGCAGTCCAAAGGTGTTTCGCAGGGCGTATACCGGATGATAATGATTCTGCCGGTAATATGTAGAGAGTATCATATACTGCTCGTCTCCCGCAAAAACCTGTTTTATTTTTGCCGCTTTCGGCGCAAGACGCTTTTGTACATCCCTTTCTTTCTGCTGCAATTTTTCGGCGGCAAAGTATAATGGCAGCGTTAAAAGCGTAACGGCAAGGCTGCTCCCAATAATAGAAACGGTCGTGCTATGAAAAATGCGCGTACAGCATACAAAAACGATGTCTATTATTTGTACGATAGGGTAAATAACAAGGGTATACAGAACATGCATATCAGTTTGCTTTTTGTATGCGGGCGCTTTTCATTCGGGAAAGAGACTTAGATATGCTGTAACAATAATCGCCAAGTTTTTCGATGCGGCGCACAAGGTCTATAAAAAGTAATTCCGTTTTTACATTGCCGCCTTCTTCTATCCGTTTGCGCCCAAGTTTACGCAGCGCGTTGCGGGATATGTCGATGGCATCTTCCAGTTTATAGGCAAACCCGCTCTGCTCCTCGGTAAGTTTACCGCCTAGATTATCATTTACAAAAGCAAGAAATTCATGCACCTGCCCCATATAAGGCAGCAGCGCGTCAACCTCAGCTTTCTCGAATGTACGATTTTTGCGTACACTTGTTTGTACTATGTTTCCCATGCTGTAACAATCGGTTGCCATATCTTTTAGGTCGCTTATAATGCGCAAAAGCAATGATATGTCGGTAAGCGCACGTTTGTGTATATGCCGCCGCGATAAATGCATCAAAAAGCCCGTAAGTTCCTCGCGCATTGCCGAAACATAATCAGTCTTTTGCGACAAACGCTGCACCATTCCATTTGCCGCCTCCAGTTCCTTGATGGTAAGCGAACCGCGTACTTCCCCGTACATCGCAAACACTATGCCCGCCATATCGCGTATCTCTTTTTCTACCCGCACTATATAGAATTCCGGCGCTTCGCGTATGCCGGTAATCTTTATAGAGAAATGATATTTGCCGGACTCTTCTTCAACATCTGTATCTTTAATAAGAACGCTTACAAGTTTTGCAAACTGGCGCACAAATGGAAAGAATAAAATAGTATTTAACACATTAAATGTGGTGTGGAACATTGCAAGGTAATTGGTAATATCGCCGGTAAGCGAGCCGTCAGGCGTAATGGAAACATCCGGCGTAATAAAGGCAACAAGCCGCACAAAAGGGTTGAACAAGAGCAGCGCCCATGCCACGCCGATAACATTGAACAGCACATGGACAAGCGCCGTTCTGCGGGCTGTTGTGCGGGTGCCTATCGCGGCAAGTACGGCGTCTATCGTTGTGCCGATATTCGCGCCAAGTATCATCGCGCTTGCCTGCCGGTAATCGACTATGCTGTAGAACGACATTGTAAGCACGATGGCGGTTGACGCGCTGGATGAATGGACAAGTACGGTAAGCACAAGCCCGATAAGCGCCGAAACCAGAATAACGGAGTTCCCTTGCAGATTCCGCATAAAGTATAAATTTTCGGCGCTTATGTGCGGCATCGACTTTGTAAGAAAATCGAGCCCCATAAACAAAAGCCCAAAACCGAGGACTATATTGCCGCTTTCCTGATGTTTCCATTTGATGTGGCGCATCAAAAAGCCTATGCCGATGGCAGGGAGCGCCATTTTGGAAATTTTGAGCGAAAAGCCCACGAGCGAAACTATCCATATAGTAACGGTGGTGCCTATGTTCGCGCCCATTATCACGCCGATAGCCTGCTGCAATGTAAGTATTCCCGCGTTTACAAAGGAGACAAGCATAACGGTAGTAGCGCTGGAAGACTGAATAACCGCCGTTACCGCAAGCCCTGTAAAAACGGCGCTTGTACGGCTGCCCGTCATAAAACCCAAAGTCCGCTGCAGGCGGTCGCCCGCGCTCTGCTGAATGCCGTCCCCCAGCACCTTCATCCCGTAAAGGAAAAGTCCCAGGCTGCCGCCAATCTGAAAGATTATTGAAACTACCGCCATCTGCTTTATCCTAGCCTAAGCGCCGGGTTTGGACAAGGCGGACGATGGCGGCGGTGTGTGTTCTTAGTATTTTTTCCGGTTGGCAATATCCACCCAAACAGCGAGGAGCAGTATCAGTCCTTTGATGATGTACTGAATCATAATGGGCAGGTTCATAAGGCTCATACCGTTGTCGAGGCTTGCCATTACAAGCGCCCCGATTATCGCGCCAAAAACGGTGCCTATGCCGCCTGTGGTGCTGGTGCCGCCTATAATGCAGGCGGCTATCGCGTCCAGTTCAAAAAGATTTCCCGCGGAAGGAGTCGCGGTATTAAGCCGCGCAGTAAAGACTAACGAGGCTACCGCGCAGAGCAGCCCCATAAGGACAAAAATGAGCATCATCGTTTTTTTGATATTTACGCCGGAAAGCCGGGCAGCCTCCGCATTGCCGCCAATGGCATAAACATGGCGTCCAAACGGCGTACGGGTCGTAAGTACGGTAAAGACAGCCACCACCGCCAGAAGAATCAATATTGCGTAAGGAATACCACGGTAACTGGAAAGAATAATGCCCACAGCGGCTATGGCGGCGGAAATAACCACTATTTTAATGATTTCTAGAGAACGGCGCAGTACGGTAAAGCCGTTTGCTATCCGTTTGCGCCGGGCGCGTAATTCGGCGTAGATAAAAGCCGCCAATGCCAGCGCAAAGAGCAGCGCCGTTGTTGTATGGAAAGACCCTTCCGGCAAAAATTGAGGAAGATAGCCCTGTCCTATCATTTTGAACACCGGTTTGAATTCGCCGATGCTTTTGCCGCCTGTTATCGCGAGGGTTATGCCCTTAAAGGCAATCTGGCTTGCCAGCGTAACAATAAATGCCGGCACTCCCCGGTATGCTATCCAGAAGCCGTGCCAGCACCCGACCGCCAGCCCCAAAAGCAGCGTAACCGCTATCGCAAGAAACGGGTTAATTGCCATACGCGACATAAGAAATGCCGCCGCCGCCCCAAGTGTGCCGCAAACTGAGCCCACCGAAAGGTCGATATGCCCGGCAACCATTACCAGCAGCATTCCGCCTGTCAAAAGTCCTGTGGTGCACATCTGCAAGAACAGGTTGGAAAGGTTGCGCGGCGATATAAAAAGCCCGCCTGTAAGGGCAGTAAAAATTATCCATATAGCCAGCAGCGCGGCTATCATTGTGTACTGGCGTATGTTATTTTTAACGACCGTTATTAACTCTGAACTAAAACTTTCTTCCTTTGCGATAATTGACATTACTTTTCTCCTATTGCATAAGCAATTATTTTTTCCTGAGTTGCTTCGGCGCGGGATAGTTCGCCGGTAATTTTGCCTTCGTACATTACCAGAATTCTGTCGCTCATCCCCAGAATTTCCGGCAGTTCGGACGAAATCATTATTATCGCAATGCCCGCCTCCGCAAGATTTTGCATTATAGTATAGATTTCGTACTTCGCTCCCACATCAATACCCCGCGTAGGCTCATCCAAAATGAGTACACGGGGTTTGGTAAGCAGCCATTTGCCGAGCGCTACCTTCTGCTGATTCCCGCCCGATAGGTTCTGTACCAGTTGTTCTACGGAGGGAGTCTTTATGCGGAGAGATTTAATCATCTGTTCGACTTGGGCTAGTTCCTCATCCTGACGGATAAAGCCCCCGGACAGACGATGGTACAGGCTCGGCAGCGCCATATTGTTTCGTACATTCTGAATCAGCACGAGCCCGCTGCCCTTGCGGTCTTCCGAAAGGTAGTCTATTCCCGCGCCTATAACTTCGCTCGGATTTTGAGTGGAAACCGTCTTACCAAAAAGCAGCGCCTCTCCGGAGATTTTTTTCCCCCAGACACCCAATAAACTCAGGCAGAGTTCAGTCCGTCCCGCTCCCATAAGTCCCGAAATACCGAGTATTTCTCCTTTACGGACGGAGAGGTTGATGTTGTCCAGAGCGACTCTGCCCGTAACGGGGTTGAACACAGTCCAATTTCTGATTTCCAGCGCCGCTTCGTTTTTGTTAATATCCGCCGGGTTTCGTTTGGAAGGCGGAAACCGCTGAGTCAATTCGCGTCCTACCATAAGGGATATGAGTTTGTCTTCGGTTATATCCGCCGCGTCATAAGTGCCGGCTGTGCGCCCATCGCGGAGCACGGTTATCCGGTCGGCAATCTGAAAGACTTCTTTTAATTTGTGCGAAATAAAAATGCAGGTTATATTCTGCCGGCGGAAGGCGCGGATAAGTTCCAAAAGGTGTTCCGCTTCTTTTTCTGTAAGCGAAGAGGTAGGCTCGTCCAAAACGAGAATACTCGCCTTTTTTGCGATGGCTTTGGCAATTTCGATAAGTTGCTGCGTCCCTATGCCAAGGTTGAGTACCTTTTCGGCTGGATTTACCGGCAGCCCTACCTGCTCCATAAGTTTCCGCGCTTCGATATATGCGGTATCCCAGTCTATAAGCCCGTTCCTGACAATCTCGTTGCCCAAAAAAATGTTTTCGTAAACATTCATGTATTTGATAAGGGTGAGTTCCTGATATATGACAGCCACGCCCGCCTTTTCGCCGTCTTTTATCGAACGAAAGCGCTGTATTTTACCGTCTATAACAACCTCGCCGGTATAAGAGTCCGCGCTGTATACGCCGGAAAGGATTTTCATTAGGGTTGATTTTCCTGCGCCGTTTTCGCCCACAAGGACATGTACCTCGCCCCGCCGGACGGTAAAGTCAACATTGTCGAGGGCGGTTACGCCCGGAAATTCCTTGTGAATATGGCGCATTTCCAGAATGTTTTGGCTCAACACAATTTCTCCCGGAGTTTGAAGGCTAAGGAAGCACTGAAGAGTATCAGTGCTTCCCTTGCGTTATTTTAAGGCATCCGCGCTCATATAGCCCGAATCGACAAGCAGTTCCTTGTAGTTGTCTTTGGTAACCTGCTTTGCGGGAAACTGAAGCACCGCCACTTCGTAAGTTCCGTCATTTTCCTTGCCGTTTGCGCCGGGGTCTTGTTTCCTTGCTATCTTGACGGCGGCATCAAAGGCGGCGGCTGCCATATCCCGCACATCAAAGAACACCGTCATGCTTTGCGTCCCTTCGATGATGCGCTTAACGGCATCGGTCTCAGAATCCTGACCGGTAACAACAACCTTGCCCGCCAAGCCCTGCGTGGCAAGCGCCTGAATAACGCCGCCGGCTGTGCCGTCATTTGGGGCAATGACTCCCTGTATGTTGTTGTTGTTTGCGGTAAGCGCATTTTCCACATGCTTTAGCGCCTCGCTCGGCTGCCAGTCCCTGCATTCCTGTTCAAGGACTATCTTGTAGTCCCCCGAATCAATTTTGGGCTGTATGGCATTCATAGCGCCCTGCCGCAGATAAACACAGGTATTGTCGCCGGGGTCGCCTGTTAGGAATACTATATTCCCTTTATCCAGATGTTTTGCCATGTAATCGCCCATCAAAAAACCGATGTAGAGTTGGTCGAATGTAACATAGAGGTCTACATTTGCATTGAATACAAGCCGGTCGTAGGATACCACCGGAATTCCCGCATCGTGCGCTATGTCTACGATGTTTTTTGCCGCGTCTCCATCGTGCGGGGCAAGGACGAGTATATCAATACCCTGCGCGATGAGGTTCTCACACTGAGACTGCTGCCTCGCCGCGTCATTGTCCGCAATCTGAAGGGCAATTTCGATGCCCGCCGCCGCCGCCGCTTTCTCGAAGGCAGCCCTGTCCAGCACCCAGCGCTCCTCACGCTGAGTGGGCAGCGAAATGCCGATAAGCAGTTTGCCGTCAGACTTAGGCGGCTTTTTTGCGCAGCCGCCAAAACCCAACGCTAGTACGGCGGCAAATGCCGCCATAATCAATTTTTTTTGGTTTTTCATTTTTCCTCCAAATCTTTAGGAAAAGACTGATTAACCTGACGCTAATTAGTGCTTCCTTAGAGTATATTATATCTTTATTGATTAAAAATAAAACCCCATCACCAGAGCGGCGGTATAGCCTGTGGATAGCGGGATGATGATGTTGTCCCAGTCTTTTAGGGGAAGCGCTTCGATTATAGTAGCGGTAAGGGCGGTTATGCACGAGAGCCGCCAATCGCGGGAAAGGCTGAGTACAGAAAGATAAACGGCTAGGAAGCAAGTAAGCGAGCCTTCCACGCTTTTGCCGGCAAAAATACGCGGGCGCGTCCTGCCAAAGATTCTGCCTACAAGGCTGGCAAAACCATCCCCAAAGGCAAGCGCGTAAATGGCGATAAAGGCGCAGTCTCTATTGAACAAAACGAGCGAGAGCGCCGCGCCTGCCGCAAGCGTAAGCGGTCCAAGGGCGAACTTGCCCTTGTCGCGCTCGCGGTTTGCCGCCCCGATAATGCGGGAAAAAAGCGGTATCTGTAAGCCCCTCAGCATAAGAAATTCAAGAGCGGTGTATAGAGCCATCCCAAAGACTAGCAAAAAGAGAGTAACCGGTTTACTTATCAGCGCAAAATTAGGCGTAAGGGCTATCAAGAGATGGATGCCCTTTCTTACCATTTCGCCTTTGGCTTTTTCTGAGGGTATAACAGGCAAAACCGGCGCGCTAAACAGTTCCCACACAATCACGGCGCGATTCTTCATTGACATTATTATACAATTTTCACGCCTAAAAGAAAATGGGGGGCGCTGTCTCATAAAAAGCGCCGTATTCTAAAGCGCCATATTCTAAAGAAGGAAAGTAGAAATGCCGATGATAGGGGTATGAAGCGTGTTCTCTGCCGTTATTTCCAAAAAACCATGGTTTTCTCGTTTCTGATTATTACGGCATTTTCCGCGGGCGCGGCAGACTTGGAACACATCATTCAAAGCGGCGAAACTGTTTACGCGCTGGCGCGGCGTTACGGGGTTAAGCCTGAGGAAATCCTTTTTTTGAACGGCATAGAAGACGCCGCCAAAATCAGGGCTGGGCAAAAAATCCGTATTCCCGCCGGACAAACGATGGCGGAACCTGCCCGCGGAACAGCCGCTCAAACAAAGTTTATAGATTACAAGGCTCAAAACGGAGACACCCTATACGCTATAGCCCGCAAATTCGGCATAAAGTATCAAACACTCGCGGACGCTAACAAGAATATCAAGATGCTCAAAATAGGGCAGATTGTAAAAGTGCCGGTCGAAAAAATCCCGGCGGAATTTGCGGCAGGACAGCCGGCGGAAACGCCGCTGCCGGCGCAGTTGCCGCAGGCAGCGCCGCTGCCGCAGGCGGCGCATCTGCCTGACGGATTACCCGCCGATAAAATGGCGCAGCCGGCAAACAAGCCGGGCGGCGCAAAAACTGCCGCGCCTGCCGCCCCCGCCGTTCCCGCCGCGCCATCTGCCGCCGCCCGACCGCAGTCATCCGGGCGTGTTGTAGACCAGCGGCTTGTCTGGCCCGTAAAAATAAAAGAGGCGGCATATATGACAGGCAAATTGGACGGCGTTATTTTAACAAGCGACAAATCGGCGGTTGTGCGGAGCATAAGTTCGGGGACTGTCGCGTCCGCCGGACCATACAGAGGCTTTGGGCGCGTTGCCATAATTCAGACCGATTCCGGCTACATCTATGTATACGGCGGCTGCGAAGCGCTGTCCGTCCGTTCGGGCGAGCGCGTTACCGCCGGTTCCGAATTGGGCAGACTCGGCATAGACGGGGTTTCCGGCAAACCGCAGTTATTTTTTATGGTTTACAAAGGCTCCAAAGCGATAGACCCCGCAAAAGCCCCACGCGCCTAAAATGCGCGGCATTACGGACATAATAATTTCGGCGGCTTCCGGCGCGGCGGCAGGCTACATTACTAACAGCGCCGCCGTCAGTATGCTCTTTAAAAAATACTTTGGACGCTGGGGCGGAGTTGTCGAGCGGTATTATGATGAATTTATAGACGGCATCTGCGCGCTTGTAGAAAAAGATTTGCTTAAAGAGGACGCTCTCCGCCGTGAATTTTCCAAAAGCGGTTTCCACGCCGCGCTTTCCCATATTGTCCGGGAATTATTGCAAAACGAAATTCCAGCCCGCGTTTCCGGCATCACTTTTGCTGATATACAAGGAATCGAAGAGAGCGCCGAAAATCTTGTACTCCGCATTGAGCAGTACGAAGGCGCGGTTATATATTCCATACTGAATGTATTTGCCAAGAATAAACTGAATATACCGTTGTCGTCCGCCCAGCGCTCTCATTTTATTGAACATATCAAAATATTGTATACACAAAAAAAAGAAGAAATAACAAATGATGTCCGCGCTGCGTTGGCAATGTTCCTAAAAGGCAGAAGCATAAAAGATTTTATATATAAAGACGGAATAGATATATTCAAAAAGAATGTATATTCCGTTTACAAGACAATTCCATTTTGCGCTTACGAAGAAAAAATTGACGCATTTGCAAAAAATTATATTGCCGCAACAGCGCCTGCCCTAAAATTTTCCGGCTTGCGGGAAGCGCTTAACGCCGCGCCTTTAAGCGTGTTTGGCAATATGCCGCAAAAAATAACAGAGGCGCTTCTTTGCGGCGCGGCATCTTATGCGCAAACAAAAGAAGGGCGGGACAATTTTATTTATGCCATGCAAGCGGTGTACAACGCGCTAAAAGCCTGCAAAACGCCGCTTATGCCCCATTTTGAGGGGGCAGCCGAAAAAATAAATTCCATTGCCGCAAAAGAAATTCCAACGGCAATGAATGACGCCGCCGCGCTTGTCCATAAAAATAAAAATGAGGCAGAAAGCCTTATCAACGAAGCAATAGACGAAGAACTGCAAAAAAATACATGGGGGGCGGTGCTGCAATCACTAAAAAATTCATTTACCGGAAATTTTGCCCGTGAATATAATATAGTTTCGGAAATCGAAGATGCCATTGCGGACAGCGGTCAAAAAATTGTTTTAGATGTACAAAATAAAATTAACGAATTTGTAAGCCGTAAAACTACTGATGAGTGTATAACGCTGCTGGAAAAAAACGGCATTGTAAACGAAGAAAAAACAGCCGCTTATACTGCCGCTTATATCGAAGCATTGATTGTTGACCGTTCAAAAACAAATATATCGTTTTCCGGCGCGGCGCTAAAAACGCCTCTTTCTCAATTTGTGAATATAAATATACAGGATGTTCCCAAGCGTATTGCGCCTGCAATATATGCTTTCATAAAAAAAACATTCCTTAATACAGGCGCTAAACCATGCGCGGCAGGCGCGGAGGCAATTCCGCCGGAAGAAAAAAAAGCCGGAATAGATACGGCAATAAAAGAAAACGGATTTAGTTTTTTGGCGGGAATTTTCCGGGACGGCGGCGCATTTATTAAATGGCGTTCATTTTGGCAAAAATATAAACATACAAAAATTGAATACATTACTAACAGCCTCGTGTCTGACCGTATTACAGAAAAAGCGGCGGACGGAGTTTGGTCGCTGTTAAACACCAACATTGAGCGCATTGTTCAGGGGAATGTATCAAAATTAGTACGCGCCCGGCTTGGCGGCTGCACACCGGCGCAAATTAACGAACTTGCTCAAAATTTTATAGGGCGGGAACTGCGCCCCATAAATATTTTTGGGGCTCTTTTGGGCGGAATAGCCGGCATTCTTTGCGCCGTCCTAACCGCCGCTTTTAATGCGCAAAATGCCCATCCGGCAGTGCTTTTACCCATATATTGCGTCATTTTTGCCGGTGTGGGCATAGCCACAAACGCGCTCGCCGTCCGTATGCTGTTCCGTCCGTACAAAAAAATCATTTTTAATTTTCCGCCTTTTGTCGGCGCGGCAGTGCGCCGTAAAAAGGAATTTGCAAAAAGCATAGCCGTCTTTGTACGCGATGGCGTACTATCGCCCGAATACTTAAACCGTATTTTTACGGATAATATTGACGCTATGCGGGACGGAGCATTGTGTCTTTTGCGCGAAAATAATTATATGCGCCTTAATTTATTTTTGCGCGATGCTGATGTTCAGCAAAAAATTACAGGCTTTATATTTGACGCGCTCCGCCGGACGGCTGTTAAAGCGCCCGCATTGGCGGAATATGCCGCCGGTAAAATAAAGAGCGCGGCAGAAAATGGAAGCCTTAAACATTTTGCAAAAAACGCGGCGGATTTTACGGCAAAAAAATTACGCGCCGGAAATTTGCCGGAGGGAGTTTATTCATTTATACATAATTATTGCGGCAGTCAAAATACGGACGCTCTACTAAAAATTATTTTTCCTTTTGCGCGTCCGTTTTTGATAGACTTGTACTGCCGGACAATAAATAATTTAAGCGGCGGAACAATCGAAAATCTAGCGCGGCGGCATTACAAAAAATTTATACAAACAGCCGCGCCGCTTTCTTCTTTGCTGCCGGAAAATGCCGAAGAAAAAACAGCGTCTTTTATTTTAGAAAAAATTCCAGATGCCGCAAAACACGCGCTGCCTGATATTTTGCGCGGAATCATCAAAAAAAAATTAAGCGGGCAAACAACGCTTTTGGATATAATAGGCAAAGACTTTTTCAAAAAACACGAGGATGAATTTTTTGCGTTTGTAATACGGGCGCTTAACGGGCGCAGGCACATTATTACCGAGCGTATTTTGTCTGGAATGAATTTTGCTGTCCGCGCCGCTGTGGGCGGATGTATACCGGGCATTGTAAACACTGTGATAAACCGCAAACTGCCGCTGTTTTTACGCTCAAAACGCGGCGAAATCGAGGTGATTGTACAAAAAGCGCTTTCTAAAAATCTTGCCGGATGGGGCTTGGACAATTTTGAGGACGGCGCATGGACGCCTGTTTTTGACGCGCTTTCTGTATTGCTTGCAAAAGTATTGGAGAAAGATGAAGTCCGTTCCGCGTTCAAAATTCCGCTTGCCGGTATTATCAAATCTTATACAGGACTTTCTGTAAAATCAGTCTGCGGTTTATGCGGGATTGACAGCATAGATGCCGCGCTTGATATTGCCCGTCCGTTTTTGCCGTTTTTTGCGGCAGACCTGCAAAAAGCATTACGCGGCGAGGAAGCCGGCGCGGCTCTTGCGGATGGAATTTACGGCGTTCTTGCGCCGGCAGATGTCAAAATACAAAACCTGCTTGACGGCATTGATATAAAAAAAGTTATATCAGCATTTTTTGATGAATTCAGCAAAAACGATAACTTTATTAACTTTGTACAAAACATAATAGAAAAATACGCTGCTATTATACTCTCAAATTCTGAATTTATCAACTTTGATATACTTAAAGATGATGTTCAGGATTTTGTATCGCATATTGCGGATGATTGCCGGGATGACATCGAAAAAGCGCTGTCGCCTTATATATCTATTTTTATTGAACATCTTTCGTCAGATATAAGCAAAGAAACAAAAGATGCTCTGTTAATAGATATTTTTCTTGACGCTGTTTTAGAAACAGCCCGTAAAAATTTTTCCGGTATAAGCGGCGCGGTTGATATACAAAGCATTATAGAAAATGAAATAAACGAAATGCATCCGCAGGAAATAGAAAAACTTTTTTATAAATTTGCCGGACGTTATTTTGTCAAGATAATTTTATACGGCTGGATAGGCGCGGGGGGCGGCATTATATCCGCGCTCGGTTTAATTTTACAACATCATAAGGTATAATTGCGCCTATGGCGCAGACGGCATCCGCTTCGTTATCATTAGAACTCAAACAGACGCAGAAGATGAGCCTTGAGCAGACACGCTCGCTCGAAATTCTGCAAATGCCTCTTATTGAACTGCGCGGGCGGATAACACAGGAACTGGACGAAAACCCAGCCCTTGAAGCGCTGGACGAAAAATCTGATATTTCGCTTGACGCGCTGGAAAAACCGGCAAACGAAACCGCGGAATATTTTGAGACAACATCAGATTCAGGCTATACAAGCACGGTTTACAGCGGGTTTTCGGGCGATAACGCGCCGTTTATTGAGGGAGCGCCTGCGCGGGCGGAAACTCTGCGCGAGGGGCTGCTCTGGCAGCTTAGGCTTACCGCGCTGCCGGAACCGGTGCGGGCTGCGGGCGAGGCGCTGATTCAGAACTTGAACACGGATGGATTTAATATAGTCCCGCTTGATGAACTTGCCGCCTCTCCCATTATGCCTGCCGGCACTACAAGCGAAATTCTTGCCGCCGCCGTAGACGCGGTGCGCCGCCTTGACCCGGCGGGATGCTGTGTTGACAATTACAAACAGTCGCTGGAGGCGCAGGCTTTTATCCGCTACCCGGAAGACGCTGCGGAAATTACCGCGCTGCTTGCATATCTCGAAGAACTGGAAAAAGGAAAGTTTGCTTATGTATCAAAAAAATTAAACATTGACGAAGCGGAGATAACGGAATTATGGACGCTTGTAAAAACGCTCTCTCCGTTTCCGGCGCGTACTATAGATTATTCCGGCGAGGACGAGGCGCGTTATGTTATCCCTGATATTCAGGTTGTAAATAAAGACGGCGAACAAACGATATTATTCAATGATGAGCAAATTCCTGTACTGGGGCTTTCGCCTTTTTTTGTTGAGCATAAATTTGCCAAAGGAGAGGAGCGTAATTTTGTGCGCGAGAAAATCCGGGATGCGCGTACATTTATTGATTCGATACACAGACGCGAGCGTACGCTGTTGCGCGTAACACGCGCCATTGTTAATTTTCAGAAGAAATTTTTTTTATATGGTCCAAAGTTTATTGTACCTCTTACGCTCGGCGATATAGCATCAGAATTAAATTTGCACGAAACAACTGTTTCCCGCACGGCAAATGGAAAATATGTACAAACAGAATGGGGAATTTATGAATTGCGCCGGTTTTTTACCAATTCGATAAGCGGTTCTGGGTCGGCAGGCTCGCGCTATTCTCAGGAAGCGGTAAAAGAAATCATCAAGGAAATATTGCTGGAGGCGGAACATAAACTTTCGGATTCTGAAATTTCGGGGCTGCTAAAAGAGCGCGGCATATCTCTTGCCCGCCGTACCGTAGCCAAATACCGTTCGCAAATGGATATAGGTTCATCGTACACAAGGCAGTTGCTATAAAGGCGCGGGGGCTTATCCAAGCCAAGGTTTGCGGGCTAGGCTAGTGTACAAAGATGAGTAAAAAGAGAGTCGCTGTTTTAGGGGCGACAGGTTCTATAGGCGCAAGCACGCTTGATGTGATTCGCGCCTGCCCGGATTTTTTTGAGCCGGTGTTGTTTACCGCGCGCCGGAACACCGAAAAATTGTTCCCCCTCACCGCCGAATTCACAAATGCAGCCATAGCCCTCTCAGATGATGCTGCCAACTACTCACTACCCACTACCCACTACTCACTACCCACTACCCACTACCCACTATACAAAGATGTTCTCCAAGCGCTGGAAGAAACCGCGCCGGACATTGTTGTAAATGGGATAAGCGGCTCTGCGGGGCTGCTTCCGTCTCTCAAGGCGGCGGAATCGGGGGCAACTCTCGCCCTTGCCAACAAAGAGTCGGTGGTAATGGCGTGGGATTTGCTGTCCGAAACGGCGGCGCGGAGCGGCGGGCGCATCGTGCCGGTGGACTCGGAATGTTCGGCAATATTTCATCTTGTGGAACGGCACGGGCTTCGGAACACAGAAAGCATAATACTTACCGCTTCCGGCGGTCCTTTTAGGACGGCATCAATGGAAGAACTTGCCGCCGTAACGATAGAAAAGGCGCTGGCGCACCCCACATGGAAGATGGGACCAAAAATCACGCTTGATTCGGCAAGCCTTGCGAATAAGGGGCTGGAGGTAATTCAGATTTCAAAAATCATAGGGCTTGCTGC
Organism: Spirochaetaceae bacterium; assembly: GCA_031257255.1. GTDB lineage: Bacteria > Spirochaetota > Spirochaetia > Treponematales > Breznakiellaceae > JAIROZ01. The sequence continues at coordinate 14,515 of JAIROZ010000117.1, forward strand.
CTCAAAGATTGATGTTTCCGTACATCCGCAGAGCATTGTTCATTCGATGATAGCCGTAAAAGACGGCGCAATTTACGCGGCGCTTTCCGCTCCCGATATGCGCGTCCCGATACATCAGGCATTGCATTACCCCGCCGTTGTCCCCTCGCCCTGGGGCAAGATGAATTTTGATATGCGCGGAGCGCCGGCGCTTACCCTCAGTTTTGAAAAACCGGACATGGACAAATTCCCGATGCTTGCGCTTGCGTATCAGGCGGCGAAGGCGGGCGGTTTTTACCCGCTCGCTTACAATGCCGCCAACGAAATTGCCGGCGCTCTTTTTCTGCGCGGCGGCGCAAGTTTCTTGGATATACCAAAGATTGCGGCGCGGGTTCTGGAAAAAGACTGGAGCGCCCCGCAGGGCATGGACAAAAACATTGATGCCATTATGAACGCGGACGCCGGGGCGCGGTCTGCCGCGCAAATCGCGGCGCAGGTCTCCTCCGCGCATTGACAAACCGGCGGAAGGAATATAGTATAAGAACAGAAAGATTGGGAGTATATAGTGGAAAGCGGTACGGCGAAACAGTACATATATATTGTGCAGGCGGCATTGGAGCCGTCAAAATGCAAAATCGGCAAAACTATTAACCTTGAAAGAAGGCTGTCAGAGTATAATAATATGACAGGTAAATCCAAAGAAAACGTTTACCGGTATTTATTTACATGCGAAGTAAACTCTATGACTGATGTAGAGGATGATATAAAAAGAAAATACTCTCATCTTAGGGAAGAAAAAAACAGGGAAATATTTTTTTACAACTCCGCGTTGTTTGAAGAATATGTAAAATTTATCAAGACGCATAAAGCGTTTGTTCAGGAAATTTTTATTAAGGCAGATGCGCCAAAGCCAACGGTAAAAATAGTAAAAAAAACAACACCGTCTCTTGAAGAACGGGGAGTGACGCAGAAAGATATAATGCAAAAAGCAAAGCGGGTAAACAATGATGAATTTTATACCAGATACGAAGATGTAGAAAAAGAACTTTCTATGTACGACAAAGATATCTGGAAAGATAAAGTTGTCTTTTGCAACTGCGATGACGCTGTTGATGATGAATTTGATAAAAGGAGAACATCAGTATTTCCGTTATACTTTTTGCTGAATTTTGAAAATTTTGAATTAAAGAAATTGATATGTACGCATTACAACGGAGTAGTGGATTTGTTCAACCAGGGACTAAGGGCTTATGTTTTTACCAAATATGGTTTTGGCGAAATTGATATAAGCAAAGCATATCATAAAAATTATACCGGCAGTTTTGACGACCCGCTGTCGTTAAAGATACTCAACGAAGAAGCGGATATAGTATGTACAAACCCGCCGTTCTCGATAGCGATAGAATACTGGGATGTAATAATTAAAAGCGGCAAAAAATTCATTATTATATCTAACATTACAAACGCTATAAATACGGCATTTATTCCGTATTTTAGAGATAATCAGGTGTGGGCTGGATATAACGAAGTAGATTGGTTCCTGAATCAAAAAAGAGAACTTACAAGAGCCGCCGGACACTGGTATACCAATATTCCTGTAAAGGATAGACCAAAACATAAACTATTAAAAATAATCCCGTTACAGGAAATACCCGCAAAACACAAAAGATATGACGACAACAAGACTTTATTGGTTACAAATTGTTATATTCCAAGTGATTACAAAAAGCCTTTTGCGGTATCAGCCCGCCCTATATTAAACGGGTTGTTAGAAAAAGGCTATAAAATTATTCAAGACAAGAGATATACTCCGTATATAAAGGGAAAAGAATGTTTTGCAAAAGTGCTGGTGCAAAAGATATAGGTATGATATTACCAATTTTGAATATAACATTGATAGACAGCCGCAATGGAGGTTTGCGTTATGCTGCCTGACATTGCCCGCGTTGTTTTAGCCTTCTTCTGTTTTGCGGTTTTAGGATGGGTTGCGGAAAGCGCTCAAGAATCGATAACACGAAAAAAAATTGTAAGCAAGGGTTTTTTTAACGGACCTTGGGTGCCGGTGCAGGGCTTTGGGGGGCTCGCGGTTTACTTTGCGCTTTCGCGCCTTAGCGCCTACCCTGCCGCCGTATTTTTCGGCGGGCTTGTGCTTGCCACGCTTGTTGAATATATTACCGCGCTTTTTTTGGAAAAATGTTTCGGCGTTAAATGCTGGGACTACCGCACTTACCCGCATACCCGCTGGTGTCATTTTCAAGGGCGCGTTTGTATTACCATCTCGCTTTTTTTCGGCGCAATTTCACTCGCGGTTGTTTATGTATTCTGGGATTTGATAATGCTTGCGGCGGCGCGGCTTGGCGGCGCTCTCATTATTGTTGACGCGGTTCTTCTGGCGTTTTTTGCCTGCGATGTAATACTCTCTTGTATGCGTGTAAAAAAAGCCGTTAAATCCGGCAAAAAACTTTCGGGCTGGGCGGTTTTTACGCAAAATAATTCGATACCCCCCCCCCCCCCCCCATAAGAGAGTGTTTTAGAAATAACAAATGCCGC
>JAIROZ010000008.1 GCA_031257255.1 Spirochaetaceae bacterium
ACCGGGCAGATGGGTGCAAGTGGGCGATGGCGGGCAATTAGCCGCTCTGCAACAAGACATTTGGAGCAGGATTCAACCGTGGAGTGTCTAAAGCCTGTTCCCCCCGCAGTTTGACGCACGGGAGGGGGGGGGCAGCGCCTTCGGCACTCGGTAAAGGTTTATGCGGAAGCGGCGATTTTTTCGCGCACGAGTTTGTTGATGATTACTTCGGTTGTGGTATGTTCCGCTTCCGCTTTGATACGTAGCCAGTCCGCGGAAAAATCGTCTACCGTTACCATACGTACCGGACGGCGAGCTTTAGCGGGGTCTACCCGCGGTGGATTCCGAGTTACCTCTTCTTCAAGCGCCCATGCTTCTTCTTCAGTCATTCTTGGCATCTATTTCTCCTATTGTCTCAACAAATAGTAAAAATTGCTCCGGCACTTCATCGCGTGAAACACGATGTCAGTGTGGTCATCAATTTCATTATACATCTAGTGGGTAGTGGTTGGTGAGTAGTGGGTAGTGGGTGGTTGCCGGTTTTGTATCGGTTTCTGGTTGTTGGTTTCCGGTTTCCGGTGTTTTGTCCGGTGTTGCAGTTTTAGTGGGTAGTGGGTGGTGAGTAGTGAGTAGTGTTTTGTCCGGGGTATCAGTTCTAACGGTGCTATCTGCGATAGACAAGATATACCGTCCTGAACAACCGGCAACCGGCAACTGCTCCGGCAACCGACAACCGCTAAGGCAACCAGACACTACCCACTACCTACTGATAAGGGTATACTTCTGCTAAATGAATAGTGCGTATGTAAGAAAGTTGCTTTCTGCGGCAGAACGAATTGCTGTAAGCGCCGAAAAAATAGCGGGTGCTATGCCAAAACCGGAAAGTAAGTTTAGACGGATTGTAGAAGTATTTGCTTTGATAGCAACCGGCGCGGGCATTGTTCACGCGATAGGTTTTGTTGTTAGTATTATTAGAGGTCAATTATGATTTTAAACGCAATAAGCGCGATTTTATTTTTTTCGATAGCCATATTCCTGTTTTGGCTCAGACGGCATATCTAATTCCCCTACTCACACGGGGACTTGCGCAAAATCCTCGCTTTGTGTAGTCTACACCCGTTATGAAGAAAGTAGAGTTCCTGAGCGGCTATACAACCTACATACCACACAAAGATTTCGCTAAAGAATTTAGCACCTTCTGCCGACTCTCTCTCTCTCTCTCTCTCTCTCTCTCTCTCTCTCTCTAGATATATACATAGTATTGAATTCACCATTTCGCTTTGGGGAGCGCAAATCAGGGGGGAAGTGTGTCCACTGTAGACAAAAGGCTGTCCGGCAAAGGCAATTTGCTTACGGCGGGCGGGGCGCTTTATTTTGCCGCCGGATTGGCGCTGGCAGGGTGCGCTTACATTTTGACAGAAATTGTCAGAGTTATTGAAAAGATAATTCGCAAAATGAGGCGGCTATGAAATATAATTTTTCTGTGGTACCGATGCTGTTCAAAAACCATATTTCTTTGGCGTTATCAATGTTTTATGGTTTTTTCAAAATGGCGCTGACGCGCATAAAACCGAAGCGCGGCTGCGGATATAATCATTTTAAGAATCTTTGCCTTCTCTATATCAAACTTACGCCGCTTTGTAATCTTAACTGCGTTATGTGCGGACAGCGCGGCGATAAAGGCGTATTAAAAAACGGCGCTGAATATAAAGAAAGCAAACATATATTGCCATTTGAGCAATATAAAAAATTGATTGACGAAGCGGCTGCGGAAAAGCCTGTTATTTATTTATGGGGCGGCGAACCGTTTTTGTATCCCGACCTTTTTCCGCTTATCCGTTACGCGGTAGAAAAAGACTTATTTGTAAGCGTAAATACCAACGGCGTTATGCTGGAACGCTGCGCGGAACAAATTGTGCGGGATAAATGGAGCGCGATTTTTGTTTCGCTGGACGCATTCCGCGATGTAAACGACCGTATACGCGGCAAAGGTTCTTATGACCGTGTTATTGCCGGTTTTAACGCGATAAACCGCGAAAAAGAGCGGCAAAAATCGAAACTTCCGGTTATGGGAATAGTAACCACCATTACAAATATGAATTACGATTCGCTTGAGGCGCTTTGCGATGCAAGCCGCGAATGGAATCTTGGCGTACATATATTTAATTTAGGAACATATACAAATGATGCGATTGTAGATATACATAAAAAGTTTATACTTGACAATTTCAATATAGAAACTCATTTTTTGGAAGGCTTTAATACCGGATATAACAAAAATATAGACGCGAAAAAATTATATTCTACGCTGCAAAAAATCCATCACACGGATTACGGACATCCTGTAATTACAGTGCCGGCGCTAAACCCGGAAAAAATTCATCAGTATTACAACGAACTTGAAAAACCGGTTCGTGTATCCTGTATTGTGCCATGGTGCCAAGTAAATATAAATTACAACGGCGATGTTCATTTTTGCGCCGATTATCCTGATTATATCCTTGGCAACATAACAGAACAATCATTAAAGGAGATTTACAACGGAGAGCGCGCAAATAAATTCAGAAAACTGCTCTCATCATCTTCGGTAAACGGCGGTGCCGGCATATTCCCCGGCTGCCTGCGCTGCTATCAAAATATGCTTTTCGGTAAAAAACCGCACGGGTACTAACCTCCGCCGTTTGGGGCTGGACTTGCTTCTTTAGGCAATAATGACGGCGCGTCTCCGGTTACTACGATTAGCACAAGCGGCACAGCGCAGTATACGGGAAGCGTGGCGTGGAAGAAAAGTGATGATGCTCCGCATACAGGCGTTTTCGCGGCGGATAGCGGTGTTGTAACGATTATTTTAGCGCAACGGCACCGCCCCCTTATTCACGCCGGCCTATTACAACGCCGGTCAGTTTGTTTTTGCCGTTAAATCTGAATGTTAGAACGGCATTTTCCATAATAAATTGCATAGCATTGTTTTTATATGAAAAAACAGCGCCGCTTTTATTCTCCTTCATATATGAATTAAAGTATTTCTCGATGACAGCGCGGTCATCTCCTATGGAAAATTTTCCGGTAAATAAAGGAGACTTTGAATTTAAAATAATTCTTGCAACCGCTACCGTCCCGCCGTTATGCTCATAATAGGTAATAATATTGTAATACGGATAATTAAAACCACGGACCAAATCTCCTTCATTTTTAACCGGATGATGCGGACTGAATTCACGCAAAGGCTCTCCTATATGGGCAAACAATGCGTCATAACCGGCATATATATTGCCAGGAATAACAATAGTTTTATCCGCGAATGGCCGCCGGCAAAATTCTTCCGGGCTTATTCCGCGGTTAAGCATAAAGAATCCAAATAATCCGCACAGAATTAATAGCAGCGGTATTCCCACCGCATGAATGAGTATCAATTTTTTATTCAAACTGATATTTATTACAGCACCTCTTTTGCACCCGGCAGGCGCGGGTATTTTACTTATTTTGCCGTTATTAAACATTACTACCGCGCTGCCGCCTTCGACTTTAACTACAACTCCTCTCATAATTGAGCCTCCCCGTCATTGTCCGCCGCCGCAGTTTCAACAAAATAATGCGGTAGAAATGCCCTGATATACGGATAATCTCCCGATGTCAGAATGGCAAGAGCCGCGATAAACCAGCGGTATTTTTCCAGCGCCTTTTTGGAAACGCCTTCGTTGGTAACAAGATGTGTAACAGGCAATTGATGTGTTTTCATCATACTTTCAAAAAGCAAAACATTTCCGGTTAATTTTTTTGCTATGGCATAACAAACCTTACGCGAGCGCTCCTGCCTGGGGCATTTTTTCGCAAGACCATCCCAATCAAAACCCCAGCGCGAAAATACAGCGTCTACTTCTTCAAGTTCATTTTCAAGATTCTGCCGTTCTTGTTCAATATCGTATATATGTTGAGAAATATCATTTTCCCAAGTATATGATGTTTCATTGTCTTTGCCGGGAAAAAATATAAAGCGTTTTTTTTCTCTGTATTCTTTTTTGGCAAAGTTGATAACTCTGTTGCGCATAAGCGCCGCGGAGTATGAGGCAAAGGTTCCGCTTTCGGGATTATATGTTTGAACCGCGTGAACAAAAGCCAGCATCGCATCCGTCAGCGCGTCCTGCCTGCCTTCCCGGTCGAAAAAAACCGCCTGAACATTTTTCCTGATAAAAGGCAAATATTCCAGGACAAGCGCGTTGAGAGCGCGTTTATCCTGTTTTGCCAGTTCAAGTTTTGCAACAAGGCCGCCGCTCATGGTTTGTTTATCGGTATTTATCCCGATATGCCAAAGATGGCGGGGAACCATGTGCGCAAGCCGGGGTTAATGAGACTGCCCAGTTCCGCGAAGCGGGTGTAACTTTCCTTTTTGTACATAATTGTACCTCCTGCTAATAGTATTCAATCTGAGTGGACAGAAAACGGGGGTGTGGCGGCGTAGTGTTTTTACCTCATCACCCTGGAGAGCAGGGTTTCGTAGCTGTCAATTTTATCAAACATAACAAGTTCTGCGCCGATTTTCGCAAAATGCTTGCGGGCGCAGGATATTTTTGCTTCCTCAATTTTGCGCAGTTCAAGGCTGCTCATGGAGCCTTTGGTTTCGGCGACAAAATAAATATGTTTAACCGGGCCCTCCTTAAACGCGATAGCCCAATCGGGGCTGTAATTGCCAACCGGGGTGTTAATGTAAAAACTCTTTGGGAGTTTAACAAAGACCGTTACGGCGTTGTCTTTATCCAAAGAAACCGCGAATTTTCTTTCGGTTTCGGAATCATACAAGAGGTAATTGTAGAGATGTTTTTGAAGCGGCAGCGCGTTGACGCCTATCCGTCCTTTCAAAGTTGGTTCAGTAAAAATAGCGGAATCGTACTGAGCGCTTAACATAGTATATTCGATATACTGGACAATGGCTGTCGCTTTTTGCTCGTTTAAGATACTGGATACCTTGATGATAAATTCTTCCGGGTTTTGCGCGAACAGGGCAAACTTGTCTTGGCTGATACCTTTAAGAACGGATACCGCCGCCCGGCGGGTAAGGCCGGTTTCGTCTACTATTTTTCCGATAAGGTCATATTTCACCGAATTGTCCGCCTGAATAACAGTCTTTGAATATTCCGTTTTTGATTGCGTAAAAGCCGTACCATTTTCAAGGGCTTCCTTTGATTTGATCGAATCCATTGTTCCTTCGCTTACGGTAACATAGACAGGGGAAACAAAAAGCTCGCTGTTGATTGCGCTGATTGATTTTGCGATCAATTCATCGGTGTCAAATTGTACGGTGTATACCGATTTTGCGTTTATCCTCCGCCAGAGTTCATTGAATTCTTTCCGGGCGAATTGTTCATTGTTGATGCTGACTTCCACATTGTTTTTTCTGCTGTCTTCGGGTAAAAGAGTTTTGGGATTATACACCGATTCGGCAATAGCGCAAATGGCGGACGCGCAGCCGGCAATTTCTTCGGGCAGTTTTATGGTATTTGTCTCTTTGGCGGCATAATAGACTTCGGTTAATTGCTTGTTAGTGTCAATATAATCATGTTTAATAAAACAATGATATATGGCGTTGGCAAGGCGCTCGTCAATTTCAATTTCATCGCCTTGCGCGTCCCGGATGATTTGCTCCGCGAAAAGTTTTTCCGTAATTTCCGCCGGGCGGTTCCCGACAGCTTCGGCAAGCTCAGATTGCAGAGCGCGGGTAAAGTCTTCATAGCTTTCATTGGCGATAACCGTAAGAACATTAACAGTATGCACATCGGAACTTAATACGCTCGCGTCCATGCGCTCGCCCGCCTGATTGACGCAAAGCCGCAGCCCCCGGCCAACTTCCTGCCGCCTGCGAATATCGGAACCGC
>JAIROZ010000042.1 GCA_031257255.1 Spirochaetaceae bacterium
CCGCGCAGTCTGACTCCAGTAACAAGGATGCGAAAGTATGCGGAGCATAGAGCCTAATGTTGACCTTTTAAGTATGTTATTTTTTGCCATGCGTCTTCTATTTTAACGGGAAAGCGTCCGCGCCGCAAGATTACGCTATTACGGCAGCGCTTTTTGTTGAACGGCAATGCCGTTAAGAACGAAGCCGGGCGGCGCACCCGCCGGGAGGACGGCACCCAGCACTTCAAGCGGAGTTTCGGTATTTATTTCGAGCGCTTTATCAAATTTCACACGGACTGTACCTTCCAGCGTTCGGCGTGTATCATAACCCGCAAGCAGGTTGAACGACACACCACGCCCGTCATAAACAATATCCGCCGCCATTCCTTTCCATTGTACAGTACAGCCTGAGTAAAGCGCCGGTTCCCGCGCAACCTGCGAGTATGAAAATCTGTCTTTTACCGCGTCAAAGGCAGAGGGCTCAAGTTGCCCGGATAAACGCCGCGCCTTGTTTTTTATTTTTTCCGATGCGGTTGAACCCAATATGCGGTTGATTTCTACACGCGCCGCATCATCTCGTCCTTCATTAAAAAGAGAACGCGCCTTTTCGTAAGCGGCAAGAACTTCACTTTCGGTCAGCGTCCATTGCCATGCCCCTTCCAGCGCAACCGCTTTTTCTTTGTCATCCTTAGAAAGCGCGGACTCCGCATATCCGGGACGGTCAATACGTGAAATTGGAAACAGACGCGGCAGCCGTCCTGTCTTATATGCGAAAAAAATGCCGCCTGATACGGCAAGAAATATAAGCGCGGCGGCGGCAAATCTGCCTGCATGTGAATGTCCTTTGGGGAAAGGCGGGTAGAGTTTTTTTAGATTGCCGGCTTCCACCCATTCGCTTAGGCGTCCCGAAGCGCCATATTTTTTGATAACATCGAGCCCGCGTTCGGCAAGTTTATTTTTGGGGTCGGTTTTTAGCGTTTGCAGATAGTATTGAGCGGCGCGGCGTGTGTCTCCACGCCGTACATTGAGCGCCGCCAATAGGAGAGTGATGAGCGGCTCTTCACTGTTAAGGCGGTGCGCGGATTTTATATATTCACGCGCTTCGCCGGCATCGCCTGTATGAAGGCAGGCAAGCGCAAGCGTGTAATAAAATGTCCAATTGTCGCGGTAATTAAAAACCTGCGGCAAAAGCAACGAAACTGCCTTGCTATGCTTGCCTCGGCGCGCTAATCCGATAGATTTATACAGTACAGAAACGCCTTCCACAGATTTTAGTATATAGCGGACAGGCGCGGCTGGCTATGTACATTAGGCTTACACGCAAGCCCTGTTTGTGTACACGGCTAACACCCTACCTTGCCCGCGCCGTCAATTTTAGGCTAAAATGCTTTATGGCTTTACGCATCCTCATACCAAAAGGGCGTATTTACGATAATGTAGCGCAATTATTTAACGATGCCGGGTTTCAAATCAGTCTTAGCGACCGCGCATACCGTCCCAGTGTTAGCGTGGACTGGCTCAATGTAAAAATCATGAAGCCGCAAAATGTGGGCGACCTGCTGGAACTGGGCAGTCATGACGCGGGGTTTACCGGCGCGGATTGGATAGAAGAAAGCGGCGCGGATGTGGAGACCATCCTTGATTTGGGCTTTGACAAGGTAAGCATAGTCGCCGCGATACCGGCGGGGATTACGCTCGAAGCGCTTGCAAAACGGCAAATAGTTGCCGCCACGGAATATGTCAACATCGCGGAACGCTATCTGCGTTCAAAAAATTTCAAGTTCAAAATAGTGAGGACTTACGGCGCGACCGAAGTTTTTCCGCCCGATGATGCCGATATGATTATAGATAATGCCGCGTCCGGCAAGACGCTCCGCGACAACGGCTTGGAAATTATCGACACGATAACCAAATCTTCCACGCTTTTTGTCGCGTCAAAGGCGGCAATGCGCGACAGCGAAAAACGCGGGCGCATTGAGGAGTTGGCTATGCTCTTTAAGGCGGTGCTGGATGGGCGCGAGCGGGCTATGCTCGAAATGAATGTAAGCGCGGAGAACTACGAAGCGCTTGTCGCCGCTCTTCCCGCAATGCGCAGCCCTACCGTTTCGCCGCTTTACGGCAAGGGCGGCGTTCCCGCAGGTTATGCCGTAAAAATTGCCATTAAGCGGGACGAGGTGTCCGCGCTGCTGCCCCGCGTCAAACTTATGGGGGCGACAGATATTGTCGAATACGATTTGCGGAAAGTAATACCATAAAGGAAGATTATGAACAAAAAGCGCCGGACTAGCGCATTTGTCAAAATTGTTGACGGCGCGGCAAAACATCTTGCCAGCCGTTATGCCGAAGATGCCGCAGACGCTGCCGTTTACAAGGGCGTTTTTAAGATTGACGGTGCGCTCAAACATTATGACTGGGGCTCACGGGACTGGATTCCCGCGCTGCTGGGTCAGGAGAACGCCGAGCACAAACCGTACGCCGAGTTGTGGTTCGGCACTCATCCGGCGGGGCAGTCCCGCCTTGCTTCCGGCGCTCCGGATGCGCCCACTTTGGAATCGATTATCACGGACAAGAGCGGATTTTACTTAGGCGAATCTTTTGCGCAGGCAAACGGCGGCAAATTGCCCTTTCTGTTCAAGGCGCTGGCGGCGGAAAAGCCGCTTTCGATACAGGCGCACCCGGATTTTCGGCAGGCAGAAGCCGGTTTTGACAAGGAAAATGCGCTCGGTATTCCGTTGGACTCGCCGCGCCGCAATTACAAGGACAATGCCCCCAAACCTGAACTTATTTGCGCCCTCAGTCAATTTACCGCCCTCTGCGGCTTCCGTCCTACGGCGGAAATCAGAAAGTTGCTCTCCGGCTTCGGCTGCCCGTTTTTGGCGCGTCCAATTCAGATACTGGACTCAGAACTGCCGGAGGACGAATTGTACAGGGCGTTCCTCCGCTCGCTTTTTTCTTTTACGGACGAACTGCGGCAGGGGCTTTCCAGTTATATAAACCGCTACACGGCGGAACTTACCGTCCGCAAGAGCGAATATGCGGCGCTCTGGGCTATGATAGCCAATTTTGCCGCCGCCTATCCCCGCGACCCCGCAGTTATCGCGCCGCTCTACCTCAATGTGGTAACCCTTGAGCCGGGCGAGGCTTTTTTTGTTCCGCCTTCGACTCTTCATGCTTATGTACATGGGCTTGGGCTGGAACTTATGGGCGCTTCCGACAATGTGCTGAGGGGCGGGCTCACGCCCAAGCATGTCGATATTGACGAACTTCTTTCGATATTAAAAATGGAGCCGTATATGCCGAGGAAACTAAGTCCCAGCGCCGAATTTGTCCGGCAGCCGCCTTTTTTTAGTTATGGCGGCGCGGATAGCGCCGGTTTTCCTTTTACGCTTTCTGTGCTAAGGACGGGGGGCAAATCCGCGAACATAATTGCCGAAGGACCGGTCATCGCATTTATGACGGAAGGCTCCGGCGTTCTTTCTTTTAACGGAGGATGGGATACGCTCTCCATTAAACGGGGAGAGGCTGTCTTTATTGCCGCAGGCGAGGACAGGCGCACATTGACCTTTCGCGCCGACTCAGGCGGGAATGACGGCGGCATCTCTGCCGTTACAGATAATGGCGGAGATGCCGTGCTGTATCTTGCTTCGACAAATATGCAGGCGGCGCGATGACATACCTTACAGGATTTCACGCAATAGAAGAACGCCTGCGCTCCGGGCGAGGCATTGGGGCTCTGCTTGTAGCGGGCGCGGGACCTCGCGGCAAACATATTGCCGATATGGCGCGGGACTTGGGCATTCCGCTGCGGCGCGCCGGGCAGCACGAACTGGACAGACTCGCGCCCGATAACAAAGGCATCGCGCTGGAAATTGAAGACGCCGTAAAACAAGAAGTAACTCTGGAGAATTTTTTATCCGCGCTGGAGGACGGCGCAAAATCCTTAGTTGTAATAATTGACGAAATTACAGACCCGCACAATTACGGCGCTGTTCTCCGTTCCTGCGACCAATTTGGCGTTGATTTGGTAGTTTCCCGCAGCAGACGGAGCGCAAAACGCGCCGCTTCTGTGGCGCAAACTTCTGCCGGCGCGTCTGTATGGGTGCCGCAGACGGAAGAAGCGAATTTGCCCCGCGCTTTGGAACACCTAAAGAATGCCGGCTTTTGGGTGTACGGCGCGGATATGGCAGGCGCGTCTTTGTGCCGGACAAAATTTACAGATAGAACGGCGCTCGTTTTGGGCGGCGAAACCGGTCTGTCGCGCCTGCTCAAAGAAAATTGCGATGCTCTCATCGCTATTCCCACAACCGGCAAAGTTGATTCGCTAAATGTATCCGTGGCTGCCGGCATCTTCCTGTACGAAATTACACGGCAGCGAAACTTCGCGGGCTAATCTGCAAGTTTTGCCTCTATTTTGCGGGCTTTAATGTCCGGCGTTTTTTGCCGAACAAATCCTGCCAGAATGCGCCTCTGTATTTGGAGACAATCAGACAAACGATAATCAAGAGACCGGTAAGCAGGCGGAAGTCGTTGGGCTTCATCCCGATTTTGTAGCCATGGGCGCGGGCGGCGAACATCAGGGCGCGGTACAGGCACGAGCCTAATATGGCGCGGAGGGTTAGCAGCATAATTTTATTGGTAGAAATAAGAAATTCGCCGAGCATAACGGATGCCAGTCCGGCAACGACAATGCCGTTCCCGCTGGAAACATCGGCAAAGCCGTTGTACAAAGAAGCGAGCGCTCCGCCAAGCCCGACAAGCCCATTGGAGAGCGCCACACCGGCGGTTTTTAGGTAAGCGGGGTTTATTCCCTGCGAGATGATTAACTGAGGGTTGCCGCCAAGCGCGCCAAGCGTAAGTCCAAAATCGGTACGGAAAAACAGGTCGCAGGCAAATTTTATGCAGACGATAAGCGCGGCAAGAAATAAAAGTACGGCAAGGTCGCCGGAAATTGAGGCGCTAAAAACGTTGCCCGTCTTTAAGGCGCTAAAAAAGGTGCCGGCATTGTGGAACGAGATATTGGAACGCCCGCCCATTATCCGCAGGTTTATCGAGTAGAGCATAGTCATTGTGAGTATGCCGGCGAGAAGTCCGGGTACCTTCAGGCAGTTGTGTATTAGCGCGGTAATTACTCCGCCGGCGCATCCGGCAAGAAAGGCTAAGAGGAATGCCGCCGCCGGGGGAACGCCGCTTACAACACATACCGCCATTACCGCCCCGCCGAGCGGGAAAGTCCCGTCTACAGTGAGGTCGGCAAAGTCGAGTACACGGAAGGTGATAAATACGCCGAGGGTAACAAGCGCGTAAATAAGCCCTTCTATCAGAATCGTCTGAAAAATTTCCACTATTTTTGAGTCAACTTTCCGTTTTGGAACAGGTAATTTGCCTGCGCCAGATATTCGGAAGGAACCTCGATACCGCAGTTGGCGGCTTGGTCAAGGTCAATAAGAAAATCAATATCCGACCTTTCGGTAAGGAACTTTGTGGGAATATCCGCCGGTTTCTTGCCGTTCAGGATTTGCACAACGATGTCGCCTGTGGCAAGCCCGATTTTGTAGTAATCAAAGCCAAAGGCAATGAACGCTCCGCCGCCTTTACAGGCGGTAAAATCAGCCGAAAAGAGCGGCTTTTTGTTTTTGTTGCAGACTTCGGTAAGAGCGGGCAGCGCGGCAAAAATCGTGTTGTCGGTGGTAATGTAAATGCCGTCTACGCGGCTAATTATTGTTTCGGCGGCTTGCCGCAATTCCGAGGAATTGGTTATAGCCTGTTCCACAAGAGCGAGCCCTTCCGCCGCGCAGGCTTCTTTTACATGAACAAGACTGGAGACCGAATTGTCTTCGCTGGAAGTGTAAATGTAGCCGAGTGTTTTGATTTTGGCAATTTCCTTGAACATTTTAATATGGCGCGGTTCGTCTATCGCGTCCGAAACGCCGGTAATGTTGCCTTTGCCGCCTTGCAGGTTGTCGACAAGTTTTGCGCCCACCGGGTCTGTTACAGCGGAAAATACTACAGGAATGTTGGTAATGTTGTTGGCAAGCGCAAGCGCCGTTGGGGTTGCTATGCCGACTGTAACGGCGGCTTTTTCGCTCTTAAACTGAGCGGCTATCTGGGCGGCGGCGTTCATATCGCCGGCGGCATTCTGAAGGTCAAAGCGTACTGCCTTTCCGGATTCTGTTACACGGTCGATAACTCCCTTTTCTACCGCATCCAGCGCTTCGTGCGCCACTATCTTAGAAATGCCGACAAGGACTTCCCCGGAACCGGCGCTTCCTTTGGAACCGGCGCTATCCGTTGTCTTTTTCTGACAGCCTGAGATTGCCGCGCTTAGAACGCAAGCAGCGGCAAGCAGCAAAGCCGCATGGACAACGGAATTCTTACTCTTAGTTTTTTTCATCAAAAACTCCTCTATATAAAGTGATATTTAGATTATGAAGTATTTGCTAAGGCTTGTCCAGCGCCGGTATATATGATATTCTACCCCAACGATGGCAAATAGCGGTTTACTTTCAAAAAAACAGCGGCTCGTGCTTTCCGCGGCGGGCTGTATTCTGGCGCTTGTAGTCATCGTACTTGCGGACACCGCCTTTAGTTCATTCTCGCGGCGCATCTTCAACCTTTGCGGCATATACATCATCCTCGCGCTCTCGCTCAACCTTGTAAATGGTTTTACCGGGCTTTTTTCGCTGGGACATGCCGGCTTTATGGCTATAGGCGCGTATACAAGCGCCCTCCTTACAATGAGTCCCGCGCAAAAAGAGATGAACTTTTTTTTAGCCCCGATAACGCCGGTTCTTGCGAATATCGAATTGCCTTTTTTACCGGCGCTTTTCGCGGCGGGGCTTGTCTCGGCGCTTGTAGGCTTTGTTATCGGCTATCCTGTACTCCGCCTTAGGGACGACTATCTTGCCATTGCCACACTCGGCTTTTCAGAAATTGTGCGCGTGGTGCTTACCAATATGCAAAGCGTAACCAACGGGGCGCTGGGGCTTAAAGGACTGCCAAAATATGCTTCGACATATACAATTTGGGCGCTTGCCGTTCTTACTATAATTTTTATGTTTGCGTTGATACGCTCAGGCTATGGGCGCGGGCTAAAAGCGGTGCGGGACAACGAAATTGCC
Organism: Spirochaetaceae bacterium; assembly: GCA_031257255.1. Lineage (GTDB taxonomy): Bacteria > Spirochaetota > Spirochaetia > Treponematales > Breznakiellaceae > JAIROZ01. The sequence continues at coordinate 7,098 of JAIROZ010000042.1, forward strand.
GCGCAGGCAATGGGAATAAATATAGCGCGTGTCAAAATCGTCAGTTTTACCCTTTCCAGTTTTATCGCCGGAATAGGCGGGGCGCTTTTGGGGCACCTGATGAACACAATAGACCCCAAGATGTTCACCTTTAGCCTCACCTACAACATAGTGCTGATAGTCGTGCTTGGCGGCAACGGCAGCATTACAGGCTCCGTACTCGCCGCCATAGCAGTTACCGTAGCAATGGAAGTGCTGCGCTTTCTCGACGGTCCGCTCAACCTTCTTGTTGTCCGCACTCAGGGACTCCCCGGACTCCGCATGGTTGTCTTTAGTGTACTTCTCCTTCTTGTGGTCATATACCGCCAGCAAGGGCTTATGGGCAAACGCGAATTTTCGTGGGACGGGTTGTTAAAGAAATTTAGTATCAAGGCAAGAAAATAATAACCTTTGACTTTACGGTTTTTTCCGGTATGATTATCGTATGAGTAGAAGATTGCCATTGGGCATACAAGATTTTGAGGGTATCCGCAAAAGCGGCTATGTGTATGTAGATAAAACAGCGCTTATACACAAACTTGCGGAAAATTCCTACAGGGCTTACTTTCTGTCCCGTCCGCGCCGTTTTGGGAAATCCCTGCTTTGTTCAACATTTGTGGCGCTTTTTGAAGGCAAGCGGGAGCTGTTTGACGAAACCGGCGGGCAAATGCCGCTTGCAATTAGCCGTCTTGACTGGGAATGGAAGAAACATCCGGTTATATGGCTTGATTTTAACGCGGGCGATTATGTCCAGGGCGGCGCGCAAACACTCAGGACGGGACTGAGCAACGCTCTGGACAATACGGCAAGAAAATTTGGCATGCCTCTCAGGGGAGAGTTGGTAACAACTCAATTTTTGAATCTTATTACTGATATAAAAGAAAAAACCGGAGAAAAGGTAGTTATCATTATTGACGAATATGACAAACCATTGCTTGCTTCGATTGATAAACCGGAATTATTTAGCGAAATGCAAAATGCCCTTAAAAGTTTTTACAGCGTGTTAAAATCAACCGCGCATTATACCCGGTTTACATTCATTACAGGGGTTACCAAATTCGCCCATGTAAGCATATTTTCGGATTTGAACCATCTTGACGACATAACGCTGAACCCAAAATACGCCGACTTATGCGGCATAACGCAGGAAGAACTGGAGCGCGATTTTGCGCCGGAAATCGACGCCGTGCTGGATGCCGCGGGAAAAGAAAAGGAAGCCTATCTTTCCGAATTACGCCGGTTTTACAACGGCTACCGGTTTTCTGAAAAAATACAGACGGTGTACAATCCGTTTGGGCTTTTGCAGCATTTCGATAGAGAAGGTAAATTTTTACCGTACTGGTATAATACCGGAACGCCGACATTTTTGATAAAACTGATAGAAGAACAAAAAATAGACATCCTTAATCTGGACAAATTAAAGGTTGCTTATACTGATTTTAGCAAATACGATATAGCCGGCATGGGGGCGGAACCAATACTATACCAGAGCGGCTATTTAACCATTGCGGATTATGACGCGGAACTCAATGAATTCACTTTGGACTATCCGAACGAGGAAGTGAGGGGGTCGTTCGCGAAGTCGCTCATGGAGCAGTATTTTCAAACGCCTGATAAACACTACCGTATGCTTATATCAGACCTGATACACGCTTTCGCGGACGGGCGTCCCGAAGACGCGCTTGAGGCGGTTAAAGTATTCTTATCGAAGATACCGTATGACCTGATAAAAGAAAAAGAAAATTATTACCAGACGGCGCTGCATTTAATATTCACGATGCTAGGGCTTAACTGCCGGAGCGAAGTACGCATAGCGTCCGGGCGCATAGACACGCTGGTAGAGACCAAGAAATACGTGTATTGTTTTGAGTTCAAACTGGACGGGAGCGCGGACGAGGCGCTGCGGCAGATTGGCGCGAAAGACTATCTGCTTCCGTGGTCTGGAACCGGCAAAAAATTATTCAAAGCCGGCGTGAATTTTGACCACAGCAAAAACAACATTGGCGCGTGGAAAATTGAAGCGGTAGAATAGTTTCGCCGATAAACGCAATGCTTCGACAAACCGGGTGGGCGGTACGAATACCGCAAAATAAAGCGGACAGATTCCGCAGAGTAAATTTAATCAGCGCTTTCCTAGGAAAATTTTTATAGAAATTTCAATGCGGCAGGCACGGTCGCATAGTACCTTAATTAGGTTGTTCAGAAACTTTAGTTTACGAACAACAACCATAACTTGTTCGGGTTACCGAATAAGTTCAGTTATGGAGGCATTATGCGTAATACTGAATTAAGAAAGCGGAATTTTTGGATGGCGGCAGCGTCATTAGCGCTGCTGCTGCTCACTTCGTTAGCGGCGGCTTGTACTAAAGATGCGGACATCAACAAATTGTTTACTGTTAATTCCAGCGCTCCGGCTTTTGTTTTGTACAAACCTGTAAGCGGCAGGCAGGTTGACTTTATGTTTTCCACGCCGGTCGAGGTTTTGGATGCTAAACTTGAGCCGGATGCCGCCGGGACGCGCTGGACGGCGGGCGAGACCGTCAGTCTGTTTTTTGAGGATGAGCATAGTACAGGCGCTCAAATGCTTGTAGATATGCTTGTGGCGGATGCGCAGGGAAGCACGCTGAGTCTGCTGCTGCCTTTTAGAACGATGAACACCCGCCTTCCGCGTATTCTGATAAACGAAGTTAGAACTCAGAGTTCGAGCGGCAGCGTCAAAAGGGGCGAATTTATCGAACTAAAGACCTTTACTGCCGGCAATTTAGGGGCTTTGCGGGTATTTATAGCCCGCAATGGAATAGAGGAGCCGGTGTACGAATTCCCGCCTGTGGAAGTTGCCGCCGGAGAGTACATAACGCTCCATATACGCACCTACCCGGAAGACAATGCTGTTGACGAACTGGGCGGCGTGGAATCTTTCGAGCTTACCAAAACCACGGCAAATGCCAACTTCGCATCCCGCGATATATGGACGCACATAAATGCCGAACTTTTGCGCCAGTCAGACGCGGTATACATTCTAGACCAGAACGGCGCGGTGCTTGATGCCGTTGTCTTTTACAATACGGAAGTTGAATGGGAAAAGTACAATGCGCTAAGCCAAACGGTGGAAATGTTGGCAAAACAAGGAGCATGGCTTGCCAAAGATGGAACGCCGGTCGAAAATCCCACGGCAAATTGCGCCGCGCTGAATGCGGGCTCTACTCCGACCCGTACCTTGTGCCGCGATGAAACTGTAAGCGACAGTAACACGGCAAACGATTGGTATGTCTGCAAAGACGGCGGCGCTACGCCCGGCGCTCGAAACAACCCGGCGCGTTATACAAAAAAATAAGTGTGGTAATACCCTAGGGAAACTGAGAAACTAAAAAGGACAACGCTGATGCGGCAAGCCACAAAAATCAAAGGCTTGCCGAAGCAGCGAGTTAATCAGTGCTTCTCTAGACAAACTTATGCTTAGCGCGTTATCGTTACACAGTACGCAAAAGGAGTTACCGATGGCAGGCACAGGCATTGTTACCCAGATTGTTGGACCGGTAGTGGATGTTCGCTTTAACGAAGGCGAAATACCGGCAATTTTGAACGCGCTTCATATTAAGGACAAAGACAGGACAGTTACGCTGGAGGTGCTTCAGCATATAGGCGACAACCGCATCCGCGCAGTTGCCATGTCCGCCACCGAAGGGCTGGCGCGGGGGCTGGAGGCTGTAGATACAGGCTACCCTATCCGTGTGCCTGTGGGCGAGGAAGTGCTGGGGCGTATGTTCAGCGTAACGGGCGAAACTATAGACGACAAAGGCGCGTTCAGCGCGTCCCAATTCGCGTCCATACACCGTGAACCGCCGGCTTTTTCCGAGCAGAAGCCGGCAACGGAAGTGTTTGAGACCGGCATCAAGGTCATCGACCTTATTGCCCCATACGCTAAGGGCGGCAAGATAGGGCTTTTTGGCGGCGCGGGTGTCGGCAAAACCGTCATCATTATGGAACTAATACGGAACATTGCCACAGAACATTCCGGCTACTCGGTGTTTGCCGGAGTCGGAGAGCGCAGCCGCGAAGGAAACGACCTCTGGCACGAAATGACCGAATCCGGCGTTGTAAACAAAACAGCCCTCGTCTTTGGACAGATGAATGAACCGCCCGGCGCTCGTATGCGGGTTGCCCTTTCGGGACTCACGATGGCGGAACATTTCCGCGATGAATCCGGTCAGGATGTGCTTCTTTTTATTGACAACATATTCCGTTTTATACAGGCAGGCGCGGAGGT
>JAIROZ010000050.1 GCA_031257255.1 Spirochaetaceae bacterium
GGAGCGCAGTATTCTCCCGCACGCTTTATTGCGCCCGGCTCATTTACATATTGCTTGGGGCAGATAAAATCTATCTTCATAATAGCCCCGATGATATATACCGTTCCCCGGAATCCGGGAAAATCGTAACGATGGTTTTTCCCTGCGCTTCGGCGCGGGAGGCAGTTTGAATGGCGGCAAAGAGCGCCGCCCCCGAAGAAGGTCCCGCGAGCAGCCCTTCGGCTTTTGCGAGCAGGCGCGATGTTTCAAATGCATCGTTGTCTGTAACACGGATAACTTCGCCGTAAATATGCGTGTTCAGCACGGCGGGGGCAAAACCCGCGCCTATTCCCTGAATATGGTGCGCCCCGCTTTTTCCTTCGGAAAGAAACGGCGAGGCATCCGGTTCCACAGCGATAATTTTTAATTCGCTTTTTAGCGATTTGAGAAAACTTCCCGCGCCGCTTATCGTGCCGCCCGTGCCTACGCCGGCGATAAAATAATCAATAACGCCGCCCGTTTGCTGCCATATCTCCGGTCCTGTGGCGGCAAAATGCGCGGCGGGATTCGCGCCGTTTACAAACTGCCCCGGTATAAAACTATCTTTTATATCCGCCGCCAACTCCTCGGCGCGGCGTATCGATTCGCGCACACCCTTTGCGCTATCCGTCAGCACAACTTCCGCGCCGTATGCTTTTAGCAGCCCGATATGCGCCTTTGACGCGCTTTCCGGCGCAACGATGATAAGCCGCAAGCCTTTGAACGCGCACACCGCCGCAAGCCCCAGCCCCGTGTTGCCGCTGGTCGGCTCTATTATCACGGTGGATTCCCCGATAAGCCCTTTCGATTCGGCATCTTCGAGCATCGCGCCCGCTATGCGGTCTTTGACGCTTCCGGCAGGATTAAAAAATTCGAGTTTTGCCAGAATACGCGCCCCGCGCGAAAACTTTTTTTCTATACGCGAAAGTTCCATAAGCGGCGTATTGCCGATAAGTTCACATATATTTTGTTTTATATCACTCATCTAATAACTCCATTTGATAAGTTTTTTGCGGGCAACCGAGAGCGCCGCGTTCAATCCTGTAATAACAAGAGCGATAAATATAATTCCCGCAATAGACTGAGTATAATTCGCGTAATCAAGCGAGCGCCGTACATAAAATCCCATGCCGCGTTCAGCGCCTATCATTTCCGCCACCGTAAGCGTCATCACGGAAATTGACAGCACCGTTGTCATATCATTCAATATATGCGGAAGTGAATACGGCAGAATAATTTTGAACAGCATAGTGCCGGTCTTTACATTTAATACTTTCGCCGTATTGATAATGCGCCTATCTATCGTACCGACACGCTGAATCATATTCATAAAGAGCATCCAGAATGTTCCGCAAAAAATTACAAATATAGACGCGCTTGTAAATGTGGGCATCATTACAACAAGGTAAGGGCTGTAGATGAGCGCCGGCACAGTGCTTATCGCTTTTGCTACCGGAAAGACGGCGTTGCGCAGGCGCGGAATCCAGCCGGCGGCAATGCCGAAACCAACGCCGGTAATTATTGACGCGCTAAAACCGGATAGCAGCAAAAAGAGAGAACGCGCAAAACCGGATAGTATCATCTTGTAATCATGAACAAAAACAAAGAATACATTTTCCGGCGCGGGAACAAACACAAACGGAAGCCTATCGAATTTTGTAACGGCAACTTCCCAGATAAGCAAAAATCCCAAAACAATTGACGCCACATCAACCGCCGCCTGAGCGCTCTTTTTTAATTTGAATTGAAAATGAATAAATATAAGAATTACCGCCGTAATAAAACTGTACGGCGCTTGAATCTTATACCGCACATTCATCGCGCTTGGCAAAAAGAGCGCGGATATAATAATGAGCGCCGTCAAAAGCGCCGGCAAATTTACAATACGCAAAAATAAATTAAGATGCTTGTTTGATGTATCATTCATAATATCACTCCGCTGTCTATATGTTCGCTTACATCCTCGTAAAATTTTGTTACAAGGGCTGCGCGAAGGGCGCGGTATGTTTCGCCGTCAATAAAAGCACCGGCGCGGGCGCGGGGGCGCGCAAGCAGCACGGATATTTCTTCCGCCTGAGATTTCGGCTTCATAAAAATAATTTTATCGGCAAGCAAAAGCGCCTCGTCGATGTCGTGCGTTACAAACACCACCGTCTTTTTGCGCTCGTCCGCGTTCCAGAGTTCCAGCAAAAGTTCCTGCAAGGTAACGCGGGTCTTCGCGTCTATCGCGCCGAAGGGCTCGTCCATAAGGAGTATTTGCGGACGCACGGCAAGGGCGCGGGCTATCGCCACACGCTGCTGCATACCGCCGGAAAGTTGCCCCGGCAATTTGTCTTCCGCGCCGGCAAGCCCTACCTTTTCGAGGAATTCGCGGGCGCGGGCTGCCGCCTCCTTTTCGGTCAACTCTTTGAGAACCTGCCTTATGCCAAAGATGATGTTCTGTTTTGCCGTCATCCACGGAAAAAGCGTATACTGCTGAAAGACCACGGCGCGTTCCGTCCCCGTGCCGCATACCGGCTTCCCGTCAATAAGCGCCGCGCCGGAAGTAGGCGGTATCAGCCCTTCCAGCACTCCCAGCAGCGTACTCTTTCCGCAGCCGGAGGGACCTATCACGCAGACAAATGCCCCGTCTTCGATAACGGCGTTCATCCTATCAAGCACGACAAGTTCGCCCTGCCCGGTTTGCGGAAAACGAAGCGTCAGGTCTTTTAACTCGATTCTACTCATCGTTTCCTTTGAAGTAATCTTCCAAATCCGCGTAGACCGCTTCATTCGGGTAGCGGCGGCGGACTTCGGCAAGGGCATCGCGGTAAACGCTCGTATCTACCACTTTTTCTATCTCGACACCTTCCGGCGTGATATACCCGCTTGCCTTGAGCGTCTCCCACACATTGAAGACGCGGCGTTTGTCCGGGTCGGGCAGGTAGGAGCGCTCGCCGTTGCGTTCGGGGTCAAAGACCATCTCGGTAATGAATTCCTCAGATTGAGAGGTGAGTTCCGCGAATTTTTTGATGATTTCTGAACGCTGCGCGGGGTCGTTAAAGTCCTTCCAAGCGCGGAGGTATGCGGTAAGGAAGCGCACGAAAAGCCCGCGTTTTGCCTCAAGTGAGGGCGTGTAGGCGTTCAACCGGCAGCAGAGGTAGTTCGGTACAAGGCGGTTCATCGGGAAGAGGATGGTGAGCCCCAGGTCGAGGGCGCTTTTGCGGTAGGGACCGCCGGCGATAAAGCCGATGTCTACCTGCCCCTTACGCACCGCTTCGATGATGTTCGGGTAGTTGTCGATTTCGGTGTAGCGCACATCCTTGAATGTGTCGATGCCCGCCTGCGTAAGCGCGTAACGGGAGACCATTTCGGAGGTCGAAAGCCGCACCGTACCGAGCCGCGCCCCTTTCCAGCCTTCGAGCGCGGCAAATTTTGCGGCATTTTCCGGCTTGCAAATTACATAATTGCCGCCGGAAAGCGTGCCGCCTATGATTTTGACCGGCGCTCCCTGCGATGCGTAGACAAGCGGCGGTATCAGTTCCTCAAGGTAAATATCGCCCTTGCCGGTAGAAAGCGCCTCGGTACGCCCATCCCGCAGGAAGATGAAGTTCGGTTCTATGCCTTCTTCGGCAAAGTAACCCCGTTCGCGGGCAATAATCGACAGCGGATTGCCCGTAATGTTCGGGTCGGCGATGATGTTAAACTTTTCGGGCGCGATTTTTACGCCCGCCCCGTCAGCCGCGCCGCCGGCATCGCCTTTTTTTGCGCAGCCGCCCGCGCCAACCGCAAAAAACACCCCAAAAATCGCAACGGCAGCCGCTAATACCGCCGCCCCGCGCGCCTTTACTACCTGTCTCTTCATAAAATACTCCTTAAAGAAGCACTGATTTATTCAATCGAGAATAAATCAGTGGTTACTTTCCCTGTAGTTTCGCAATGGCGGCTGCAAGCAGCCGAATGAGAAACTACAAGAAGGAAATGCTGATTAGAGTCAATTTAATCAGCATTTCCTTAACGGACGTGCCTCGTCATTTACCTCCGGCACATCCTCATAAAATTCCTAGAATTCCGAAAGTATTACTAGGATATTGTGAGTATAGATGTGGCGGGAAAAAAGCGCAAGGGGGGTGTTGGGGAGCGGCGGCTGACCAATAACCCCCTTGCACAATTTTCAAAATCGGTATAGGCTGGGGTACCATATAATAGGAGAATTTATGAAGAAAGTAATTTTAGGAATAACGGCGGCCGCCCTTGTTTTGGGCGCGGCGGCATGTCAGAAACAGCCGAAACAAAAAACGTTTGCTTATACCTGCTGGTCTATGAACAACCCGTTTTTTATCACGCTGGAAAAAGCAATACGCGCCGAGGTTGAAAAAGCCGGGGACAAACTTATCACGCTTGACCCGGCGGGAGACATTGGCAAGCAAATCAATCAGATTGAAGATGTGATTTCGCAGGGTATCGCGGGAATGTATTTGAATCCGGTTGATAACGAGGGCATACGGCCGGCGCTGCTCGCGCTCAAAAACGCAAATATCCCCACGGTCAATTTCGATACGGCGGTAAAAGACCTCGACCTTGTAGCGTCATTTGTCGCGTCTGACAACGAAAACGCCGGTTTTGTCTGTGGTGAAGACATTGTTAAACGTTTCCCGCAGGGCGGAACGCTTGTCATTCTGGAAATGCCCGTGAATGACGCGGTTAATTCGCGCCTGCGCGGATTTGAACGCGCTATCGAAGGTAAAGGGTTTACCATCGCGGCGCGTCAGGATGCCAAGGGCGACCTTCAGCAAGGGCTTCAGAAGATGGAAGATATCCTGCAATCGGTTCCCAAGATTGACGCGGTAATGGGCGGCAACGACCCGATGGCGTTAGGCGCTTTTGCCGCCGCGCGCACGGCAAACCGCTCGGAAATGCTGATATACGGCGTTGACGGCTCGCCGGACGCGAAGGCCGCCATCGCGCAGGGCGGCATATTTGCCGGGACCGGCGCTCAAAGCCCCATGAACATCGGCATAGAGTCGGTCAAGGTAATGCAAAAAATCCTTGCCAAAGAAAGTTACGAAAAACAAGTTGTCGTAAAAACATTCTTAATAGCCAACGATAATGTCGCCCAGTATGGCGTTGACAGCTGGCAGTAACGATACAACTCCGCGGAGTATGAATATGGCAAATGTGCTTTTAGAAATGAAGCACATAACAAAACACTTTCCCGGTGTGCAAGCGTTAAGCGATGTTTCGCTTGAACTGCGCGCCGGGGAAGTTCATGCGCTTTTAGGCGAAAACGGCGCGGGAAAATCCACACTGATGAAAATCCTCGGCGGTATTTACCCCGCGGATTCCGGCGCTATTTTTATTGAAGGCAAAAAAGCGGTCATCAATTCGGTACAGGACGCGCAAAGTTACGGTATAAGCATTATTCATCAGGAACTCGCGCTGGTTCCTGATATGAGCGCCGCCGAAAATATTTTTTTAGGACGCGAAAAAACGCGCCGCCATTTTGTCAGTTATAACGAAATGAACGCCGCCGCCGCCGCGCTCTTAGACGAATTCGAACTCAATATACCGCCGGACGCAAAAATTCGCTCGCTTACTATCGCGCAGCAGCAAATGGTGGAAATCGTAAAATCGCTGTCGTTTAACGCGAAAATTCTTGTAATGGACGAGCCGACATCATCGCTTTCTGAAAAAGACGTTGAATTCTTGTTCAACACGATACGCAAACTCAAAAAAAACAATACCGGCATCGTTTACATATCGCACAGGATGAGCGAACTTCCGGTTATCACAGACCGTGTTACCGTGCTGCGTGACGGCGAATATATCGGTTCCAGAGTTACCGCGCAGACAAACAATGACGAACTTATCGCCATGATGGTCGGGCGGACGCTAACCAATTATTATACCCGCGATTTTATCACTCCGGGTGAAACGGTGCTGGAAGTAAAAAATTTGAGCGATGGGAAATTCCTCAAAAATATAAATTTTGAGGTCAAAAGAGGCGAAATCGTAGGCTTTGCGGGGCTGGTAGGCGCGGGGCGCAGCGAGGTTATGAAGTGCATATTCGGGATTGACCGCATCCGCGAAGGCTCTGTTTTTATTGACGGGGCGCAGGTTGACATCAAAACGCCCGATGACGCGCTGCGTTTGGGGTTTGCGCTCGTGCCGGAAAGCCGTAAAACCGAAGCGCTGTACGGCAGCCAGAGCGTAATGTTCAATATTACGCTTGGAGCGCTGCGCGAATTTATACGCGGTGTTTTTGTCGATAAAACCAAAGAAGAAGGCATAGCGCAGACATACGTTGATATGATGCGGATAAAAACTCCGGATTTCGCGCAGACTATCCAAAATCTTTCCGGCGGCAACCAGCAAAAAGCCGTTATCGGCCGTTCTCTTGCCGTTAAACCCCGCATACTGATTCTGGACGAGCCGACCCGCGGGGTTGATGTTGCCGCAAAGGCAGAGATTTACGCGATAATGAATCATCTTGTAAAAGAAGGAATTGCCATCATAATGATTTCTTCGGAACTGCCGGAGGTTATCAATATGAGCGACCGCGTTATCGTAATGCACGAAGGCAGAATTACCGGCTGCCTTGCCCGCGAAGAACTTACGCAGGAAGCCATCATGCGCCGCGCAACCGGAAGCATAAACTAAAGGACACTGTATGATAAAACTGAATGAAAAACGTATCGCCCGCATAGCGCTTTCATTTTTGAAAGAAAACGCTGGAATTCTTATTGGACTTGCGCTGCTCTGCGCTGTGCTTATCATTTATGACGCGGTAAACGCCCGCGCCGCTTTTCTTTCAAAGAACAATATTTTGAACGTACTCCGCCAAACGGCGACAAATCTTTACGTTGCCTGCGCGATGACAATGGTTATCATTTTGGGCGGGATAGACCTTTCGGTGGGTTCGGTTATTGCGCTCTCCGGCGTGGTTACAAGCGGGCTTATCGCGTTTAACGGCGCCGGGCTTGGACTTGCTGTTTTGGCCGGGCTTGGCACGGGCGCTCTTACCGGCGCATTTAACGCGGCGCTTATCTCCAAAACAACGATTCCGCCTTTTATTGTTACCCTTTCCACAATGAACATAGCCCGCGGCGCCGCGTATCTTTACACAGGCGGGCAGCCGGTACGGGTTATGTCGGACACTTTTAACTTTATCGGTTCCGGTTACATAAAAGACATCCCGATGCCGGTGATTTACCTCATTGTCATTGTAGCGATTTCTTCCCTCATCCTTAACCGCGCGAAACTGGGGCGGCACATTTACGCTGTGGGCGGCAATCCGGTGGCGGCGCGGTTTTCGGGCATAAAAAACAGCCGCGTAACTTTTTTTGTCTACCTGTTTTCGGGACTGCTTTCGGCTTTTGCGGGAATTGTGCTTGCTTCGCGTATGTTTTCCGGGCAGCCGACCGCGGGACAGGGCGCTGAAATGGATGCCATAGCCGCCGTGGTTCTTGGCGGCACGAGCATGTCAGGCGGCGTAGGTAAAATTTCGGGCACCGTTATAGGAGCGCTCATCATCGGCGTCCTCAACAACGGGCTAAACCTGCTCAACATCAATTCATTTTGGCAGTATGTGGTCAAAGGCGTTGTTATTCTGATTGCCGTCTATGTCGATTTTATGAAAAAACAAAAGAAAGGATAGCCTCTTCCATGCACGCTGATTGCGGAGGTTTGCCGCAATCAGCGTCCCTGATGCTTGTGTTACATACTCAATTCTTTTTTGCCGGTAAGTTTGAAGAACA
>JAIROZ010000064.1 GCA_031257255.1 Spirochaetaceae bacterium
GAACTGGTTAAACAGGCAAAGGCGCAGGCGGAACAGAGCCGCGTTGCCCTGCGGAATATCCGGCGGGACGGCAACGAGGAGTTAAAAAAGAGCCAGAAAGCCGGCGAAATTTCGGAAGATGGCCTTTCCAAAGGCGAGGCGGATTTGCAGAAACTCACCGACGACTATGTTTCCAAAATCAACAAAGCCGCCGAAGCCAAAGAAAAAGAAATTCTGGAAGAATAAAAGGGCTAAGGCAACGCTGATTAGACTCAAACTAATCAGCATTGCCCTAAGAAGTCGTTTTTGGATAAATTTTTCTAAAAAAACTAAAAAACGCTTGCCTTTTTTTTTAAATGCTATTATATTTTTTTTATAAATCTATACTGCAAGGGCAATGCCCGCAGAAGGGAGTAGAAGTATGAAGCGTTTTTTAGTTTTAGCAGTTGCCGTTTTCACGCTAGTGTTAGCGGCGTGTAGTGAGATAGCGCCGCCACCAGGCGGGGGGAATGATGGTAAACCAGCCCCTACGGAAGAATGGCCCAAATTGAAGGCAGTTTTTTTTAGAGACCCGCCTATATGTACACTGGGCGAGGACATAAGCGCCGCCAATTTTACCGTTTATTATCAGGAAGACGAGAATAGCGATGAAAAGTTGCTCGATATGTCTAAAGAAGATGAAAAATACACTGTAAATGGCGGTGAAACTTTTAAGGCTGGCAAAATTAGCGATACTGCCAACAAATATGGGTATCAGGATGTTGATATTGCTATTGCAGGCAATAATAAAGTCAGAGCAACTAACCAAATTTATGTTGTTGCCGAGCAGGTTGACCAGGAGCGCGTTGTCGATTTTAAGGGCTTAAAAATAATGAAGCAGCCGGCTAAAGTCGAATACGACATTGGCGAATCTTTTAACGCATCCGGCATGATAGTGGTCGGTTGGTTTGGCGGCACGGAAGCCGGAGAAACAGATGCTACCGGCGGAGTTCCGGTAAAATTGGAAGTTGTGTGCGACCCGCAAAATGTTTTATCCACGATAAAAAAAGAAATGGAAGATGTCCAAATAGATATTTCTGCCGCAGTGCCGGGTTTAAGCGACAGGCAAACCACCAAACAAAGTGTTAAGATAAAACCAAAACTCCACAATATTGTCCTAAAGCCGGGCAATGGCGGCAAAATAACACTGGGCAGCGGGACTTCTCTAACAGCGCAGGCTAGGACGGGCGAAGTCGTGAGCGTAAACATAGGCAGCGTGAATGATGAATGGGCTTATGCGGGCTGGGGACAAAAAGTAACAGACGAACAAGGCGCAGAGAAGTCGCTTGACGGACAGCCTAGCGAACAAGGTCCTGACCCAGGGTTTGACAAAAAATTTGCTTTTACAATGCCTCGCTACAATGTTGAAATTACATCTGACTATGTGCGCACAAAAACAGGCTTGGATGTATTTCAATACAGTTTTGACGGGACGGACTGGCTGGATATACCCGGATTTGAAAGTGAAGGAACAGGTAGATTTTTCCAGTTGGTGCTTGACAGAAGCGGAAACGGACAAGATAACTTGCACCTTAAACTGGGTCCAAAACTTGTTAGCGGCGCTTCTGTAAACTTAGCGTTGAAGAAAGGCTCGGCGGATGTTACTCCAGCAGGTGCCACGGCGAATACCGGTTTTGAGTATACCGAAAGCTCGATTATTGGACCCGATGATGGAATAACCTATACGGTAGCAGTTTTACTGGGGGGGACCGCTCAAACTACGGACTATACTCTTCAAGTAAACAGAGTAACCAATGACAATAAGATAATCTACAAATACAAGGGGCAGTATCAGACTTTTGCTCCATACAAAAAGGGCTGGTACAAAATACAGGCTTGGGGCGCTGAAGGCGGGAACGGGAATGCCGGCGGTGTCAATAACAGTGGTACCAGTACAGTGCCCGGAGGCGAGGGCGGCTATGTGGAAGGCACAATTTTCCTTGACCCGGACAATAACAGTCAAGGTTATATCCAAACAGTAAATGGTGTTGACCGTAATATACGGCAGACCCTTTACCTGTATGTAGGCGGAGCGGGCGGTGACTTTAACCCCGCGCCCAATATGCATACTACACCGGGCAAAGGCGGCTGGAACGGCGGCGGCATGGGCGGCGATAGCACCTACAATGCGGGCGGCGGCGGCGGCGGCGCAACATCCGTAAGCATTATGAAAGGCGCTTGGAACGATTACCGCGTACTTGCCGGCAGAATCCTTGTGGCAGGCGGCGGCGGCGGCGCATCGCCTTCGGGCTGGAACCAAGCGTGGCTAATTACCAATTCAACCCTTAAAATATTGGGTGTAGCGGGCGGTCATGGCGGCGGTCGCGGCGGAAGCGCCGCTAAGACTCAGGGTACCGAAAACCCTGAAATTACATATCCGGCTAAATATTACAGCGCATTTAAGGCTCCTGGCTGGACATTGGGCGAGAACTATAGGGCTGGACAGGAAACGCCTCCTAGCGGCGACCCAACGGCACGTTACAATGGACAAGGCTTTGGCGTAGGCGCTTATGGGCGCGGACCGGACGGTGTCGAAGGTATAAGCGACGGTATTAACGGCAAAGGCGGCGGCGGCGGCGGCTGGTGGGGCGGCAGAGTTTCTCCCTATATAGGGCAGCCGGGTAACGGTTCTGCGGCAGGCGGCGGCGGCGGTTCAAACTATATTTCCGGCTATAGGGGCTGCGTCGGCGTAATGTCAGTTAAATTTGAAAATGACCCTGAGACCAATGCCGACCAACTGAAGGTAACCACAAGACCAAATGGAAGTGGAAGCCGTAGTTATTTTGTATCTACCGGACTTGAACCGGTTGAGGGGACGCCCCAATATGGTTCTATGGTCTTTAAGAATACGATGATGAACATTTCTGGGGGCGTAACAGACAACGGAGACGCCGCAAAATTTTCCGAATGGAGTGCGGGGCTCAGCGATAAAGCCAAACCGGCGGGCGTGGACATCGGGAAAAACGGTTGTATCGTTATCACTTATATAAATGATGATGCTGTGCCGCCGCATACCAGTGAAACTGACGAATAGGAGGAATATATATGAAAGCGCTAAAAAAAATATTGAGTGTTAAAGCCGTGCTGTTAGTTGCGGCACTTTCCGCAATAACTTTTGCGGCTTGTAACGATGGGGTGCAGGCAGCCGGCGGCGGACCTGCAAGCGAGGTAAAACCCGCACATATAAGGGTAGCCTTAACGATGGACATGGTGCAAAAGTATGTTGATACTATGCCTGCGGACGATTTGGTGTATGGCGGGTGGTATGAACCGGCGGATAGACCGCAGACCGCGCCTGATCCGAGTGCGCCTAAAACCAGTGCGGATGCGGATACACCCCCAAAAAATGACTACGACAAAATCGACCCCAAGAGCAGCCTGTTGGTATACAAGTATTTTGACTCTGTTACAGCACAACAAAAAGCCGAGCCGGGCGATTTTACCGTCAAACTTTTTAAGGATGACGGTACTGAAGTAGTCGATGCGGAGAATAAACCGACAACAAGAATACCCACTTATGGCGGGCATAAGATTAAGGTTGAGTGGAAGAGCGACCCAACCCTTCCTGTAAAATATTTTGACGGCAATCCGGCAGAAAGCAAAAACGAAATAAAAGACAAATTCCTGCCGATTTATGCTGCATCTCCTCATGCAAATACAGAGGCAATAGCAGGTTTTTCTGTTCAAAAGTTGCCGCACAAAACGGAGTATGACTGGAAGGAACCATTTGAAGGAGGAGGGCTGGAAGTAATTGCGTGGTACGGAGGAACAACTTTGGATACCGGTATGCCTGTAATAGGAAAGATTGGCGAGACATTTAAGGTAGATACAAAGAACTTTGACACCACAATGAAGATTGACAATATTTCCGCAAAACCAATGGCATCTAATCCGCCTATCAAACTTTATGTTAAAAAAGTCGATGATGCGATTACCGGTACGGCGTCAACTCCATCGGCAGATTTTGATGTAAACCTTGTGTTAAAGGAATATACAATAGCCGCGCAGAGTTCGAGTGGTACGCAGCCGGACGCTACCGTAGACTTTGGGAATGCAAAACGCAAAGTAACCGACATTGTAACGGTAACCTTTTACAAAAGCAGTTCTTATGCGTTAAACCCGGAAAGTGTAAAGATTCAGTATAAAGGTAAAGAAACAACCCCCAAATTGCCCAATTTGAGCGATGATGATATTCATTTTGAGTGGGAGAGTACTTCTCTTACACTTGACGGGGATGCTGTGGACACCGAAAAAGAGGCTGTAAGGGCAACCTTTGAGATGCCTGCATCGGATGTTACTATTGTTGCCGATTATATCTTTTCAAGTTCAAAGTTGAGCAATATAACCATAGGCAGCAATGCGGCAAGCGCGCTTGCTATATACGGCTTTAACCCAAATATAAGCGACTACACTTATTTATTGCCGGCGGGCGAAACCTCCGTGTATGTAAGCGTGGACACTTTGATTTCCGATACACCGGTAAGGTTTAAATCAACCGCCGGGACTCCGGCGGCAAGCGGTTTAAATGCTACTATAGACGGATTAGAAACCGCTAAAGATACCATTCTGACTATTGAGGTGGCAGCCGGCACAAATCCACGCGAATATAAGATTGTAATAAAACCCATTGTAAGCAATACTGTCGAATTTTCGTATACAGGCGCTCCGCAGACTTTCCGTCCATGGGCAGCCGGTGTATATCAATTTGAGGCATGGGGCGCTTATGGCGGCAACAGTCCCGATTTTGATGGAAACGGCGGAAACGGCATGGGAGGCAAACCTGCCTATACAAAAGGCAGATTGACTATGGACCCGAACGGCGCACTGTGGAATCCTGCGGCAGTTTCCCAAGTAGATTCGGCTAATGTCGTTTATATTTATGTGGGCGAAGGCGGTTGGGCGCGGGACGGCGCTACACCGGGTAAAGCCACATGGAACGGCGGCGGCGCGGGTGGTTTAGGCGCGGGCAAAGCCGGCTCGTCTGGCGGCGGCGCTACCAGCATAAGCCTTACACGCGGCTCTTGGTCAGATTTTCAGGTGTTGCTAGACCGCATTATGGTTGCGGGCGGCGGCGGCGGCTATGGTCACAACAATGGCAGAGCCGGGGCGGCAGGCGGATTGATTGCGCAGGGCGGACGCACAGATGGCACCCAATATTACACCACCACCGGCGGTTACTGGGCAGGCGCGGGTCAGGCATTCGAAAAAAATGCTGAAGGTCATGACGATCCGGGCGATGGCGGCAGAGGTTTTGGTATAGGCGGCAAAGGTTATTCACCACCCACAAATTTCACCCTTGGCGGCGATGGACGCGGCGGCGGCGGCGGCGGATACTTTGGAGGCACCGTAAACACTATTACCGGTGTGCATTCCAATGCGGGCGGCGGCGGCGGCAGCAGTTATATTTCGGGATATACCGGCTGTATCTCTTACAACGAACATTCAAAATCCGGATGGATGGTAAAGGTAGGCGGTTCTACACCGGCGGATGCCGGCGCAAGCGACCTTACACTGCATTACAGCGGACGAAGGTTTACCGAAGCCGCTATGACTGCTCTTAGCGGGATAAATACGGATACCGCTACGGACACCAGCCCGGCTAGTGGAGCGGCAGCACCTGCCGAAAACCCCGGCGTTAGCAGTGGTTTAGGTGTAAAGGGAGCGCCCAACAAACACGGGTTTGTGCGTATCACTCTTATACAGTAATTCTGAAAAAGCCCGGCGAAAGCCGGGTTTTTTTTGTTAAAACAATGAGTCTTTTTAGCATAAGAATGAGGGCAAGCGCTCAGGCGGACGGGGCGCATCTTTGCGGCGCGGAATGTATTGCGGACGCGGCGGCGCTTACAGAACGCTGCCAAAGTCTTGTCGAAAGAGCGCTCATGCATGAACGCGGCAAGGCTGGAAAAATCACTCTTACCGTAGAGCCGCTTAACAAAGCCGAAATAATCCATCTTAACGCCTTACCTGTTACAACGCGCCGCTTACCCAGTGTCGAGGCGGCATGGGAGCAAGCAATCGAATTACTGCAAAGCCTTGGCATTGCGCGGGCGCGGGAAGCCGCCGTCTTTTTTTCCACCGCCTACAATATGCGCGGCGCTATGCTTGTAGACGCTGACACGCTTGAGCGGCTGGAAAGCGATAAGAGCCGGGGCATTCGCGTTACCCGGATGGACGCGGCACCAATTTTGCAGGCAAAGCCCGCAAAAACGGCGTTTAAGAATCATTTTAGGGAGGCGCTTGTACTGGCAACCAAGGCGGCAAACGCACCCGGCATTATCGCGGAACTATGCGTCTCGGACGACCCCAATTACCAGACAGGCTATATCGCCTCAAAAAAAATTGGCTATGTGCGTCTTACTCCGCTAAAAGAGCGCGGCGATACTCGCGGCGGGCGTATTCTTTTTTTTCGACAAGCGCCGGAAGCGGATGACTGTATTAGCGCCTGCATTGATTATTTGCAGCGGCAGCCTGTGCTTGTCTGCGGTATTCCAGATAATCCACCCGCGCCGGATGCCGGGCACAAATGGCAGGCAATTCAGGCTGGAAATTTTGGTATTACAGAACAGGAGTGTTTTGAAATATATAAAAAAATAGGTATAATAGCGAATAAGCATACAGGAGAAAAAGCTGTTTTTGTAAAGAGCGCCTTTAATAAAATAATTCATCACAAAGGTTTTGATAAAAGAATAATAGCGGTATTAGACCAACTTTTTATCAATGCATGGAAAATGTACGACGAACCGGTAAACACGGCGCATAAAATACATACCAATTTTTCAAAGTATAGCCATTACGCCGCCAAAGTTCTGCTGGATGAAAAAGAAGTATATACCCGGATTACATTACAGACACTAAAAACTAAACCTTGGAAACAAGAAATTAACGAATTTCATTCTGTTCATCTTTCGTATGAAGTAAAAAGCGATGCCCGCCGCCCCCGCGTCAACTCCAGCATTATTAGTCTGGCAACTTGGGGTGTGGAAGGCACTACTGATGTCAAACTACAAAATTGGCTCAATTCTGTCAATCCCTTCATAAACGATAACATACATTCACAACCGCCGGATGCCGGGCACAAATGGCAAGCGCTCAAGGATGCGTTGGCGG
>JAIROZ010000150.1 GCA_031257255.1 Spirochaetaceae bacterium
CGCAAAATCGCGGAAGCCGGCTCCTGCGTGATTGTCGGACGCGCCGCGGGCTTCGTACTGCGCGATTTTGACAACGCGGTAAACGTTTTCATTCACGCGCCGGAAGCCTACCGCGCCGCGCAGGTGGTAATAGCATACGGGAGTTTTGCAAAGCAATACTCCTTACGCAAAACGCATAGCGTTTTGCGCGGCGGCACGGAAGCGCAGGCGCATGAGGACATTTCCCGCGCCGATTCCGTCCGCGCAGGCTATTACGCGAAAATATCCGGCGAGAAGTGGGGCGAGGCGAAGCACTACGATTTGTGCCTCGATAGTTCGATTGGCGCGGAAAAGGCGGCGCGGGTAATCGCGGAATACGCGAAGGGAAACGGAATGTAGATAGACAATACGGGCAGAGTTCCCGCCCGTTGTTGTAGGGCAACGCTGATTAAATTGACTCTAATCAGCATTGCCCTTTGTAGTTGCTCATGCGGCTGCAAAGCAGCCGTCATTGCGCAACTACAGGGAAAGTAGCACTGATTGCGCCATTCTTCAATTGTTAATGAATGGCGAATCCTCGATTGGATTTAATCAGTGCTTCCTTAGAAATTAGTTTGATAGAGAGGAGGCAAAAATGGAATATGAATTTATCCGCGAGATTTTTAACCCTTGTGCGGGCAATGCCCGTCCCGATATTTCGGTAAGCGAAATAGAGATTGATAATCCTGATGATTTTGTAAAGACCTTTCTCGTAGGGACAGAAATCCGCTGTGAAAAAACAGTAAAAGACTCAGGAGCGTTGATTTACGAAATCGAAGTTGACGGGCAAAAACAACGCCTGACCTTTACGCCGTAGGGAAAGACTGATTAACTCGATGCTAATCAGTCTTTCCCTTTTTATTTGCTCATGCGGCTGCAAAGCAGCCGACATTACGCAAATAAAGGGAAAGAAAGCACTGAAAAATGCTCGTTTGCATTTTTCAGTGCTTTCTTAGTTCCCCATTTACTGTAAGTTTGATAACATCAATATTTTCAAGTCCGTCATTATCGACAATTTTACAGGCTATGTAATGTACGCCGGATTCGAGTCTGATTATTTGTTTACCGGTTTCGTCACGCAGGACGGCAGGCTTAAATTGGCTGTTATCATAATTAAAATCCCAACTAAAAAACCCAATGCCGGCAGGGCTGCCGCCTAACGCGGTCAATTCGATATTGCCGTCCGGCATTTGTTTTGCGTCAACATTAACATTAGGCTTATCTGTAATTGGGAGGATTTCGTTTACGCGCATAAGTTTTATGATAATGCCTTTTTCTAAATTGAGCCGGGCAACCTCGTCAACAATATCGGTTGTAAAAGAAAACGCGATAATATAACCGGCGGGTTTTTTTTCAAATATATTTTTTTTGAATAACGCTTCGTCATATCTCTGCGCGGATGATATAAAACTATCCAATACAACGCGCCCTATTCTGTCGCTTCGTTTTACTTGTATGGGCGTACGGTCAGGCATTTTGCCGTCTATGCCTTTGTCGGCTCCTTTTTTATTTTGAGGGATGCCGCCAAATTGTGTTATTATCAGTGTTTCAAATTCAAAGGCATCCATCGCCCGCAGGCGTTCAAAATCATATTTATGCAGTTGAACGATAAACGGCGTGTAAAATAATGTTTGCTCCGTTTCCTTGTCTTGCAGGTTTTTTGCGTATTTGTTGCCGCCGCTTTGGTATTTATTCAGGCGGAATTCTGTAACCTTTACCGCCTGCGCCGACTGGTCTATGCCGAGCCAGCGCCGGTTAAGTTTTTCGGCGGCAATTATACTGGTGCCTCCGCCCATAAATGGGTCTAACACCACATCGCCTTCATTGCTGGCGCATTGAATAATACGCTCTAAAAGCGCTTCCGGCTTTTGTGTGGGGTAGCCTATGCGTTCATTGCCGGATTGTACATTATTTATATCAGTCCAAACATTGCCTAATAACTGCCCTTTTGAATCATTGAAATATCTTTTTATCCGCAGTCTTTGTTCTTTTAATTTAGGAAAATAAATTTTCCCTTCCGCATCCCATTCCCGCATTGTTTCGACAGGGCAGCGCCATCCGTTTTCGTTTGGTTTATATCCTTTATATACATAATTATATCCGCCCGGTCTTGTATTAGTTAAATCACCAAGCGAATATTTGCCCTTGCCGTCATTGTCATCATATTTGTAAAAGTCCTCTGTATATTTTTCGTTTAATGTGCCATAAATTGGATTATAAATACAATTATCAGTTTTGGAATAATACCAAATAGTATCTGCTAAAACCGCTAATTTATTCTTTGCGTCATTGTGGGCATTATGCCGCTTCCAAATAATCTCACCTCTAAAATTAGATTCACCAAAAATCTTATCCATAATATAAACACGGATATATGCGTCCGCATGCCAGTCGCAGTGCAAAAAAATACTGCCGGTGTTTTTAAGAACGCGGTGCATTTCCTCTACACGGATTTTAAGCCATTCAACATAATGATTTATCCCGCCTGCCCAATAATCCTGAAAACTGCGCTTTTCGTTCTCATCCCCCCAGATGATTTCATAATTGCGGTTGCTAAAAAATGGCGGGTCAAGATAGATGAGATCTACACTCTCCGCATCCAGCGTTTTGAGAATATCAAGATTGTCTCCAAGTATGAGTTTGTTCACCGTAAAGTTCATTATCCGTTCAATACCGCGCCGCCGCGTAATCAACCCAGCCGCCCGCCTCGACAAGATTCCGCTCAAAGCCTTCAAGCGTAAAAGCAAACTTCTTTGTCTTACCTTCACTCGTAAAGACAAGGCTCTGTCCGGCAATGTCCACACTCAGGCTTGTCTCCCGGTTTGAAAATTCGGCAAAGAGCGCGTCAATGTCCGCCTTGGAAAGCGCGCACGCCAGCATACCGCAGTTGAACATATTTTGCCGGAATATGCGGGCAAAACTTTCGGCAATGACCACATTTATTCCATTTGCTTCAAGCGCCCACGGCGCATGCTCACGGGACGAGCCGCAGCCGAAATTTGCGCGTGTTACTACCACGCCCATCCCTTTCAATTTTGCGGCGCTAAAACCTTCGAGTTTCAAATCTTCCAGCAAATACGGCTTTAAGTTCGATTTTGCTTCTTCGTTCAAATACTTTGCCGGGATAATCTCGTCAGTATTTATGTCATCCCGGTCTAAAAAAATGACCTTTCCGCCAAATTCCTTCATATATTACCTTCCTTACTAATCTATACAGCCGGCAAGCGCGGCACGGGCGGCAGATGCCGGACTCATCAGGTGTACCATGCCGCCCGCTCCCATGCGCCCGTAAAAATTGCGGTTCGTGGTGGACGCGCACACTTCGCCTTTTGCAAGAACACCGCTGCTCATCCCAAGACACGCGCCGCAAGTGGGGTTGGTCACGCAGAAGCCCGCATCCATAAAATCCGCGATAAGTCCCTCGCTAAGAGCATCCCGGTACACCTTCGGCGTTGCCGGAGAAACTATAGCCCGCAAACTGTCCGCAATCTTCTTGCCGCGTACTATCCGCGCAGCCTCGCGTAGGTCTTCCAGCCGCCCATTGGTGCATGACCCGATATACACCTGGTCTATCTTGGCGCCGCGCAGTTCTCGCACCGGCTTTACCTCATCCGGCTTATAGCCCACTGTAGCAAGCGGCTCAAGAGCGGAGCAGTCAATCTCTACCGTTTGAACAAAATGCGCGTCCGCATCACTTGTCCAGACATTGTATGCGGACAGCGCCTCGTCCTTCGTTCTGAATGAGCGCTCTCCGTCTGGTCCGATAAATTGCCACAGATAGTCTACGGTCGTTTTGTCCGGCGGACAGATACCGCAGGTCGCGCCCGCTTCTACCGCCATATTGCAGAGGGTAAGCCGCCCGTCCATGCCCATTGCGGAAACCGCTTCTCCCCGGAATTCAATTACCTTGTCGGTAGCGCCGCGCACCGTCAGTTTGGCAATAACGGCGAGTATCACATCTTTGGGGAACACGCCCGCGTTCAGTTTGCCGTTCAGCACAACTTTGATGGTTTCCGGCTTCTTGAACGCGCAGACCCCTTTGAGTATGCCGACTTCAAGGTCGGTCGTGCCGACACCGGCAGCAAACGCGCCGAAAGCGCCATGTGTACAGGTGTGGCTGTCCCCCATAATGATAGTAGTTCCGGGACGAACAAAGCCATTTTCCGGGAATAGCGCATGGCAGACGCCGTTCCGCCCTATGTCGAAAAAGTCCCGTATCTTATGCCGTCGCGCCCAGTCGCGGAGCACCTTGCCCTGCGCGGCTGTCTTGCTGTCCTTTGCCGGCGTTACATGGTCGATGACCGCTTTGATTTTGGACGGGTCGAACACCTTGTCCATCCCCCGCGCCGCAAGGTCATTCACCGCTATAGGCGTGGTAATCTCGTGGCAGAATACCGCGTCAAGCCTCAATATGTATGTATCCGGCGCGGGCTTGTCTACCAAATGCGCGTCAAAAATCTTCTCCGCTATTGTCTTTCCCATAGATTCCTCTTGTTTGTTGAGTTGAGTGAGTATACACCGAAACCGGCAAGGCTGTCTAATATCAGAGTGCCCCCGCTAGGGGGGTAATTTACCCTTACTCTGCGGCAAACCCGACAGGTTCTGCCGCGATTTTTTCGAGCGCTTTGTCGAGCCGGTCTGAGGCATCGAGTGTGTGGGCTTTGGGGAGGGCGAGCCGCGCCGCCGCTTGGGCTTGATTAATTTCGTTGGCGATGCTGGTTTT
>JAIROZ010000180.1 GCA_031257255.1 Spirochaetaceae bacterium
CC
This sequence comes from Spirochaetaceae bacterium, assembly GCA_031257255.1. GTDB lineage: Bacteria > Spirochaetota > Spirochaetia > Treponematales > Breznakiellaceae > JAIROZ01. Next base: position 3 of record JAIROZ010000180.1, read on the forward strand.
CCCCCCCCCCCATTATCATTCACATTTGAAGAACACGCCGCAAGGCTTATGGTGGAAAATACCGCCGCCGCTAGAATTAAAGGCTCAAAGCCTAATTGTCTGGATAATTTCATAAAAATCTCCTTGTTTGATAGAATTTAGAGAGTCAAATTTTGCTCACTATTATATGGCAAATGTAATGCTTTAGCAAAAAAGTGTCAAGGAAAACGCAGGAAAAATGTTGAAGCGGAAAGCACAAGCGCGGGGATAAGAAAGAGAGCGCCCGCGAGCGGCTGCCGAAAAAAGAAAGCGATGTACGATGCCGCATTGGCGCAGAGTAAGGCGCAGGCGGTTAATACGGCAAGCGCGGCAAAAACAAAGCGTTTGTTTGGAATGTTATGTCTGTGAGGGAAAAGCCAAATCCTCCTAAAGACGCCGGCGGCAAGGGCGGCGCTTGTCCACAATAGAGGCGGCAGCACAAGATGGAGCGGGTGCAAAAAGGCGCTCCATGCTATCGCATAGGCGGGCGCTGCCGTAAAATATGCCGCAAACATAAAAAGCGTACTGTCTTCAAAGGATTTACGGCATCGAAAAAAGCGCGGCAAGATGGCGCATGCCGTCATCGCCACGAGCGGCGCAAAGGATGTGTAGTCGATAACGGCGGAAAGGCAAAGTTCAAAGAGCCCGCTTTGCGGAACAATGAGCGGTCCTAAAATTATGCGGAAGGCGGCAATAAAAATGCCTGTAATTCCGCCCCAAGCCGCCTCGCCGCCAGAGCGCCGTCCATAAAGCGAGCGCCAGAATAAGAAAAACAACGGAGTCCATACTACACTGAATAATATCATAACGAACCGGAACGCCTATAAATGGCGGTAAAGTACATCGATTTCTGGTTCCTTCACAACGACTACCGAACATTTTGAATGAAGCAGTATTTCGTGGTGAACATGCGAAATTATGTCTTTTACATTGCGGTCTTTTTCCCAGCCGCCAAGAATGATAAGGTCGGCTTTTTTTTCGTCCGCCGCTTCTAAAATTTCGCTCCATACCGCGCCTGAGCGCAATTCCTTTTCCATTTTGACGCCCTTCTGTTTTGCCAGTTCCTCAACAAACGCAAGGTAGCGCTCGCCATTGGCATTAAGGCTTACTTCAAAATCGCGGCTTTCGTCCGCGATAAAAATTTTGCTCATCGTCAGTTGCTTAATTGTGGCGGTGTCTACCACATAAACGGCGGTAAGGCGGCATTTGTAGAGTTTTGCCATCATAATGCCGTACTTTGCCGCATGGACGGACGCGCCCGACCCCGAAATGCCTACAACAATGTTCGATATAAGTTGTCTAACCATGCATCTTTCCTTGCGCTTCCGCATTTTTTTTGCGCTTTAACAATTTTGCGGAAAAAAATGAATCGCGGTCTTTTTCTTCCAGCGCGGACTCAATGTACACCTTTGTATCCTCCGCTGTGGGGATGACCATTTTTTCCAGGGCATTTACCCGGCGCTGAGTGCGGCGCACCTCACGGGCAAGCCGCCAAACTACGGTACGCTCCGCGGCAAGGTTTGTCAGCGAATTGAGTACGCTAAAAAATGAGAGGGCTGTCTCGTCGTACTCCGCGCCGCTAAGAGCCGGAGAGTATTTTAGTTCGGGTTTGGGCAGCGCCGCCTTTAGCGCGGACATAGTGATGCCGGCAACCTTCGTCTGAACCGGCATAATATCAAAGTTGTAACGAATATCGCGGGAGACACGCTCAACATTATCGCGCCCGTGAGATACAAGAAGCCTTTTGAGCGTAGGGTAGGCGGCGGATGTTTTTTCGGTAAGTTCGCGTTCCAAAATTCTGACTTTTTCGAGCCGCCTCATCAATTCCATTACAAGGATTTCGCGTTTCTGTTCAAGGAGTTCGTAGCCTTCCCGCGCTATTGCAAGGCGCTCCTTAACGCGCATTAAATTGCTTTTTGTCGGCGCTATCCTTTCAATTGCCATAGGCTATTATTGCCGTCAGCGCCGTTTTTTGCAAGAGCGTACAGCGCCCTACACTTTTTCTATCTGATTTTTTCCTAAAAGTCCCGAAGGTTTTACAAGAAGTACCACAATAAGCAGGATAAATGCGAAGGCATCCCGGTAGCCGGTTAGCGTGGGCAAAAACGCGATAATCATAATTTCGATAAGCCCCAAAAGGAGTCCGCCCAAAACCGCGCCTGTTATGTTGCCTATGCCGCCGACAACCGCCGCGATAAAGCATTTTAAGCCGGGTATCATCCCCATTGTCGGGTTTAGTTGCGGATACTTGATAGCCCACATTACGCCGCCTACCGCCGCCAGCGCCGACCCCGCGCCAAAGGTAAAAGATACCACCCGGTTTACATCTATAGCCATAAGGCGGGCGGCGTTTAAGTCTGTAGAGACAGCCCGCATAGCCATACCTGTCTTTGTCCCGTGAATGATGAACACAAGCAGACCGAGGAGAACCGCCGTCAGTATAGGGATAACAATGCTAATGGCGACTATGGACACCGAGCCGAAATGCAGCACGGCGCTAAAAAAATCCGGCGCTTCAAAACCCTTGGGGCGTCCGCCGAATATCACTATTGCAAGGTTCTCGATAAGGAAAGACGCGCCTATGGCGCTTATCATTATGGATATTTTCGGGCTGGAGCGCAGCGGTTTGTACGCGACCCGCTCCAGCGCAATGCCGAAAATACCTGTCAAGCAGAATGCCACCGCAAACCCCGCCCACCATGGCATAAAGAAAACGGTAATGCAGTAAAATGCGATATAGCCGCCCAGCATAAACACATCCCCGTGCGCAAAATTGATAAGGCGGAGTATTCCGTAAACCATCGTGTAGCCTATCGCTATAAGAGCATAAAGACTGCCCAGAGACAGCGCGTTAGAAAGATGCTGCAAAAATTGGTCTATGGTCATGACATTCAGTATAACAGCATATAACATTATGTTGAAGGTACATTCGCATTCGGCTTTTGGGGCTTTTTGCCGTCAAAATGTCCCGAAATAGACACAAAAAAACCGAAACGCCAATTTTCTACGCCGGAAGTTTCCGAAAGCGCCATTTCCATAATCGGGATGCTTATCTCCACATCCAGCCCAACGCGCCAGCGCCCCGTTACAGGCAAATCCGCCCCAAAAATAAAAATGGGACGGAAGAACCGCCCGTTCCCCCAAAAATAGTCTGAAATTTGTGAAGTCTGACGGCGCGCAACTTCCATATCCGCTTCGTTCAAGTCGAGCGCCGTTGTAACAATGCGTAAATCGGCGCTAAAGCCCAAAGCAGCCTTTAGCATAACCGGCGGAAGTTGAATGTAAGCCTTTGCCGCAAGCGCCGGAACAATCCCCATAACAAACGATTGACGGCTCTCTATCATTGCGGGATAAGGGGGCGGGTGTCCATCGAGTATCAAATAGTCCGTCCAGTAAATTTCGAGCCTGCCGTCCAGCGCAAGGTTAAAAATCCCCAGTCTGAGCGGCGTCCAATCAAACGAAGCGAACGGCACGGGCAGTACCGGCGGGGGGGCGGTTTCAAGTCCGCCGTCTTCATTAAATAAGACAATGCCGCCGCCAAAGGAAAAAACCCATTTGCCTACGGGCTTAGCCGGAGGCTTATTTTTTGCTTCCTCCGTTTTTTTGTCCTGTTTATCCGCTTTGTCCGCTTTGTCCGCCTCGTCCGCCGCGCCGCCATTTGCCGTCTGCGGCTCATTCTGCGCCCCATTTTGCGTCTGGGCATACACCGGAACCTGCGCTGCCAACATGGCGGCAAAAACTAAAAGCCATGCCTGTTTCACACTGATAGTATACACATTTTTTTTATCTTGTATATTCTTAATTGAAAAAAAATATAGATTTGTCCATAATACCCGTAAATTACATCAATGAAGCAATTTATCTTCCATCAATATCCTGATGAACGCGGCATGATAACGCTTACAGGCAGCGATTGGCGGTATCTGTCGCGGGTACGCAGGCTGCGTCCCGGAGACGGCTTTACGGCGCTGCTGCCGGACGGACGCAAGGTTCATATTGAGGTACGGGAAGCGGATGGACGCAGCCTTCTTGTACAGTGCGTTCCGCCGCCGGATAGCAATGCTAACGCTAACATATCCGCTAAAGCGGCGGCGGCAGTGCCGGCGGCAGCGCCGGTGCTTTATCTTTTTCAGGCTATGCCCAAAGGCGCGAAACTAGACCTTATAGTCCGGCAGGCGGCGGAGGCTTGTGTTACGGCAATCATTCCATTTTACGCGGCGCGTTCGCAAGGAAGGGCGGTAGAAGCCGGCGGATTTCGCGCCCTTCGCCTGCAAAAGATTATCAGAGAGGCGCGGCAGCAGAGCGGCAGCGCGGTTGACACGGTTGTAGAAAGCCCGCTCGATTTTGACGGTATGCTCCGCCGCCGGCAGGATATTGCCGCCAATACCGCCGGAGATTCCGCCGCCATCTTTCTACACGAACTGCCGCTGCTGCAAACATCGCTTCACGAGGCGCTTGCCGGGAATCCCGCCGCCTGCGCCATCGCGGTAGGACCGGAGGGCGGCTTTACGGAAGATGAGGCGCGGCGTTTTATTGACGCCGGTTTTACGCCGATAATTGTAGGAAACAGTATTTTACGAACGGAAACCGCCGCGCTTTACGCGCTTGCCGCCGTCCGTACCGTACTGCTGGAGAGACAAATTTGGAACCTTGCGAAAAAATAGACCTCCTCAAAATAGAACTTCTCAAAGTACCGCTTACTATAGCCGCGCCGGAAAACATGGAAGACATAGTTTACAGCCTGCTCGCGAAAGGGAAAGGGGCGGACATCGTGCTGCTTTCGGTATGGGACTTACTCCGCGCCCGGCGCTCAGGCGAATACCGCTCCTTTGTACGGAACGCGGCGCTCGTTGTCCCCATCTCGCGGAGCATCGTTAAGGGCGCTAAATTCCTCAAACTGCCTCAGCCTGTGCGCTATATGCCCTTCGATTTTATCATCAATCTGCTGACCATCCTCGAAAAACGCGAACAACCCATCTACCTATTGGGCGGCAAACCGCCGGTGCTTACCAAAACCGAAAAGAACATCCGCGAAACATTTCCGCGCCTGCGCATTATCGGGCGCTATCCGGGCTATTTCAAAAAGCAGAACGAAAGCACCATCATCACGATGATACGCAAATCAACGCCGTCCCTCCTTTTGGCGGGAGAGGGTTTGCACGGGCGCGAAAAATGGCTTGCCCGCAACAGCGCCGCGTTGAACCCCGGATTGCGCCTTTGGTGCAGCGATATTTTTGAGGTATTTTCCGAACACCGCAAGCGCCCTTCGCGCTGGGCATTCAACGCCGGGCTTGAATGGGTCGGTTATTGCTTTCAAAAACCGGCGCGTATTTTCCGCATATTCCCGTATTTTTATTACAATATTCTTTTGCTCGCCGACCGCCTCTCCAAAAAAGAACAGCCGGAATTGTAATGAACACTTTATCTATTGATAATATATATAACGCGCCGGTATATCATTTTGATATATGCGAAAGTACGATGACAGAAGCCCGCGTTCTTGCAAAAAACGGCGCTGTAAATGGTACTGTTGCGCTTGCGGAGTACCAGAACGCGGGGCGCGGCAGACTGGGAGAACGCCGCTGGAATGTTGGCAAAGGCGAGGGGCTTTTGTTTACAATCATTCTGCGGTATGTATCATTTTCTGATATACCGAGGGCTGTTACACTCCGCGCCGGTCTTGCGGCGGCGCTTGCTCTGGAAGAATTGTATCCGCCGCTTGCGCCGTTCATTACCGTTAAGTGGCCCAACGATATAATGCTTGACGGAAAAAAACTTTGCGGCATACTTACAGAAAGCGATGGCAGCACAGTGTACATAGGAATAGGCATCAATGTTTATCAGCGTGAATTCCCGCCGGAATTGAACGCGGTAAGCATCGCTATGGCAATGTCAGCCGGGAAAAAGCCTCTTAACGGCGGAAACAATCAGTTTAACGGAAAAATTGATAATGAACGCCGCCTGCTGTTAGAAACTGTACTGCGCCGCCTGCATAATGTACTAAAAGATGATACAGATTGGCGCATAGGAATCGAAGAGCGTTTGTATAAAAAAGGCATATATGTTCAATTTATGCAGGGTGATGGCGCGGTATGCGGGCTTCTGCTTGGAGTTGACACGGACGGCGCGCTGCTCATCGGTACAGGCGGCGAGGCGAAACGCTTTGTAAGCGGAGAACTTGTAAAATGAGGGATTTAGATTTAGGCGTTCTAGAAACGCTGATAGTATTCTTTCTCTTTATGCCGGTAATACGCCCGTTTGTAAAATCATTATGGAAGGCGGAAGGTATAGTATGGCTTCCTGCCATCGCGTTTCTTTGTACGGTAGGAATCTTTTTTGCTTACGGGTTTCGTCCTGAATGTGTGCCGCTTCTGCTTTATATCATCATTGTAAATATATTGAATACCGGTAATGTATTTAATTTTCTTACATCTGTGCGCAGCATATATATCGAAAGAAATATCCCTTTATTTTTTGTACGCATAATTTTTTTAGGATGCGCCGCCGCGCTTGCCATTGTTTTTTTGCCTTACAACGCTGTAGACGGCAGTGCGGATACAAGCAAAAACACGCAGGCGCTAGAAGTCAAAGACAACAGTAACGGCGCTGTATATACGGTTCGTATATATGGCGGCGGCGGCGCGGAAAAAGCGGGGACGGTATTTCTTGCCGCCCCGCCTGTACTTGGCTCCACATCCGTTACCGATACATTTTTCGCCGCCTTTGCAAAGCGCGTTTTGCAAAGGCGCGTTCCGGCGGAAGGCGGCGGTTCCGGTATTGTGGTAACTTTTTCGCGCTCCGGTTTTGATGTGCCGGCATGGGGCAAAAACGGCAGCCCCATCCTGCCGCCGCCTGAACAAATCCTCCGCGTCTGGCGCGTGCTTGTCAGCGGGCTAAAAACGAAAGCCGGCAATAAACTTGGGCGCGAACTGGAAGCGGAACGCCTTGCCTCCCTTCGTTTTATTATGAACTGGCTAAAAACGCCAAACGGCATACGCGCAGTTGGCAATGCAAACGCCGTTTTAATTGCGGGCTACGGAGCAGGCGGGGGCGCGGCGGTTTCGCTTGCGTCAGACGCTGAATTTGTTGCCGCCCACCCGGAATTTTGCGGAGTTCTGGCTGTGGAAACTTACCTTTACGGAGCATTTGCCGCCGAAGACGAAAAAACGCCGTACTCAAGTGATGTTTCGGGGTTTGAGCCGCTGGATAATGCGCTCAACGGAGCGCGAAATTGGATTGCTCAAAAAATCCCGCTCAAAATTGAAGGCGCGGCGGATGCGCCAAAACCGCTCGTGCCGGTAAGGTTCATTGTTTCCGGTTATGACACAGAAGCGGAACGCTATGCTGCGGCGCAAATAGCGGCATACAAAGCGGCATCAAGCGGCGGTATGGCGCGTATACTAAGCATCCCAAATACTTGCGCCTTCGACTGGACAGATGTGCCGCAAAAGTACCCGATACTCCGTTTTGCCGCCGCCCCATTCCGCGACCGCGCATGGGCAGAAGACAATGTTACCGGCGCGGCAGACGCTCTGCGCCTTTACGCGGAGGAGATACTGCCCCAGCAGGCGGAAAATCCCGCGCCTCAGACTGAATTATCTAAGACAGAATTATCAGTGTTGCCCTAATCTCCCTTTAGCAAGTCCAAAAAGCCGGGATAGGTAACATCCGCCGCTTCCGCGCCAAGTATCATACAAGGAGCGGAAGCCCCCAGCGCCGCGCACGCAAGCGCCATTACTACACGGTGGTCGCCATGCCCGTCCAGCGTAACGGCAGCGTCCGTCCCGCTGCCTTCAATAAGAATACCATCGGGATTTCCTTCAATCACAATGCCGTCCGGCAGTTCGCGGCAGCGGACGCCGAGTTTTGTAAGTTCGAGCGCCATAACGGCGATGCGGTCGGTTTCCTTTATGCGGGCATTTTCCACATTGACAAGGGCTGTTTCGCTGCGGGCAAACGCCGCGAGTACGCAGGCGGCGGGGAGCATATCCGGCGTATCGTTCAGGTCAAAGGTGCCGCCTGTAAGCGCCCTTCCCCGCTTAACGCTAAGCGTCCAGCCGGAGCCGGTTTTTTGCCACAGAACATCCGCGCCCATCGCCGCAAGCATAGAAAAAAAGGCTTTGTCGCCCTGCGCGTCCTCCGGGTCAAGTCCGCAGAGTACCGTCTCGCCGCCCGAAACAACGGCGGCAAGCGCCGGAAACGCGGCGGAAGAAAAATCGGCGGGAACTTCGCTCTCAAAAGCGCTGTACCGCTGCCCGCCCTCAATACTGAAGAACGAAAAATCCTTTTTGTGTTCAACCCTGATATTCTGACGGCGTAAATACGAGAGCGTCATCTCTATGTACGGTTTTTCGTAGAGGAGCGGGACATCAATCTCAGTTACAACGCCTTGCGGGGCAAGCGGCGCGGCAAGCAGCAGCGCCGTTAGGTATTGGCTTGTCGGACATTCAATAGAAGCGCGTCCGCCGCGCCAGGGACCGCAAACCGTAATGGGGGCGCAGCCGTTGCCGCTGGAAACCTGAACGCCGTAATTTTGCAGGGCGTTCAGCAGAGGCTTGGCGCTCCGCCTTCTGATTTGCTCATCCCCTGTAAAGGTGAGCGGCATATTTCCAAGCCCGGCGATGGAGAGAGCAAGAAACAGCGTGGTGCCGGAATTTCCTACATCGAGCGGCGCGTGAGGATAACTGAATTCCGCCCCCGCGCCTGTTACGCGGTATTCAAGGAGAGCGCCGCCTTCGCGGATTTCTTCTATATTACTACCGAGCGTGCGGCATACCCGCAGACAGGATGCCGCATCCAGTGACTCCAAGGGATGGCGCAGCCGCGACTCGCCCGCCGCCAGCGCCGCTATCAGCAATTGCCGTATAGTGTGCGACTTTGACCCCGGAATACGGACTTTGCGCGAAAATTGATGCGGTTTTAGCGCGATGTTCATATTTTTTTCTTCCTCCATTCAGGCAAAAGGGCGGCTGGGTTTATTTCCAGCGCCAATTTTAGAGCGTCTGCGGCGGCGTCAAGCACGAGGTCAAAGCGTTCTTTTTCTTCGGCGGTAAAATTGCCCAGCACCCAGTTGAGGATGTCTTGTCCGCGCTCTTTTACTCCGCCGGGTCGCCCTATGCCGAGCCGCAGCCGCCAGAAATCCGGTGTTCCGAGGCATGAGGCAATGGAACGCAGTCCATTATGACCGCCTAGTCCGCCGCCGAACTTAAAGCCCGCCTCGCCGAGTTTCATTTCCAGTTCATCATGAACAACCAGCACCGCCTCCGCCTTAATTTTGAAGAATGACGCCGCTTCCCGCGCCGCCTCTCCTGAATTGTTCATATATGTTTCCGGCAAAAGAAAATGACAGATTCGCGGGTTGGCAATAATGCCGCCGCCGCCGCCAATGCGGGCGGCGGTATAAGCGCCCTTAAATCTTTTTAGCGGCGCCGCGCCTGCCGCCATTTTTTCGGCAAGCATCCAGCCGGCATTATGCCGCGCATTCCGGTACTCATTGCCCGGATTTCCTAAAAAAACAGCGAGTTCAATCATGATGTTTCCTTTGAAGCCGCGCCGTTTGGCGGCTTGACTTTTTTGCTTATATCTGATGATAATATAGTTCCGGGCAACGGAGAGTTCTCTCCGGTTCCGTGAGTTTGGCTGTCACTTCCCCTTGTTATATACAGGGGGCTGCCAGCTGTTTTTATTTTGGCATAAATTTGCGCTTTTCTTCGTATGCCTGTTGATATTGATACCGCAGTGCCTTCAATGTCTACCACAACCGATACTACAAATTCTAATTTGTTTTCGGATTTAAAACTTTTGATGTATAGATAGGCATCACTTTCCACTGTTCTTTCGGCGATAATAACTACCGGATAAGCCAATGTCTGATACATAGCCCCCAAAAGATATTCGCGCTTTTTTTCTTTTAACTTTTCAAACTGATGTCCGCCTAATTTTACAAATCCTAGCGGCGTTTTTACAATGCCTTTGGGAAATAATTTGTCATAGTTTTCTTTTGAAAATTCAACTCTTGTCATAGAGACTGCTTCGAGGTCTAATCTTTTTAAGATAATCTCCATCATATTGAATATCCCGGCAGCCTGAAAATTAACACGCGCTGCGGCTAATCATCTCCGCAATATAAACAGCGATTTTTCGCGCCGCTTTGCCGCGATGACTCAGGCGGTTTTTTTCTGACGGCGCAAGCCCGGCAACGGTTGCGCCCTCGCCGGGCAGGTAGAGTATAGGGTCGTACCCAAAGCCGCAAAATTGCCATCCTTGGCAATTTTGCTTATACAGTTCCGCATACGCGGAACTGTCCGCTTTATCTACACCCGCCATCCTTGGCGGGAACCTTTGGCAATTTAGTTTACCGGCAATAATTTCGCCTTCTAAAGTTTCGAGGGCGGTATATTCGCGCTTGCCGTCTATTAACGCCATGGCGCAGACAAACCGCGCCCGCCTGTCCGCCTGTCCTTCCATTTCACGCAGGACTATAGCGTTACGCTCATCATCACTTAAATTTGGCAAACCCGCGCCGTCCATTCCGCCGCCTTCCATTCCACGATACCGCGCCGAATATATACCCGGACGTCCGCCTAGCGCGTCAATACAGAGTCCCGAATCATCGGCTATTACCGGTTCGCCCACAATGCCGTACAATGCCCGCGCCTTGATAAGCGCATTCTCCATAAATGTAGTTCCCGTTTCGTCAGGGTCGAATTCAATACCCGCTTCCTTAGGCGTCTTTAGACTCGCCGCGCTAAGGGGGGGCAGCGCTTCTATCAGTATGCTCTTGAGTTCTTCGGCTTTGTGCGGATTGTTGGAGGCAAACCAAAATGTCATTGCAGGATTTTCTCGCCTTTGCCTTTGCCGGAATTTTTGACAAACCAGCGGTCGTTGTTCTTTTCAAACTGAGTTTTGGGCAGCATGGTTTTTTTGCCGTCCTCTGTTTCCAGTGTTGCCATTCCAAGCAGCAGGTTTAGTTCGATAATTTTCCACAAAGTTCCCTGATAGGTAATCTTGTACCCTTCCGGCGGAAGCAATTTTGCCTGTTCCATATAGAAGTCATGTTCGTAGGCAAGGCAGCAGAGCAATTTTTCGCACGGTCCGGAAATTTTATTTGTATTGAGCGATAGTTTTTGTTCCTTTGCCATTTTTATTGTGATGGATTTGAGACGGTCGAAAACGGCATGACAGCAGAATTCCCGCCCGCATACACCTATGCCGCCGCAAATACGAGCATCCTCTCTATAACCGATTTGTTTAAGTTCTATGCGCGTCTTGAAGTACGCTATCAAATCTTTGAGCAGGGCGCGAAAGTCAACACGCTTTTCGGCTGTGTAAAAAAATACTATTTTTGGCTCCTCCAAAAGATAGTGCGCCGTCAGGAGTTTCATACTTAAGCCTTTTGCCGTCAGCCCATGTTCCTCAATCAGGTCGCGGCAAACAAGAAATGCCTTTTCCTCATATCTGGCATTATTCCGCGCCCGCTCCAAATCTTCATCTGTTGCCGGACGCTCTATCCGCGTAATCTTTGTAAATTTACGGTTGTCATTTCTTAGTTGGCGTATCACAACGGCAAGGTCGCGCCCATAACGAGTCGGCACTATAACCTGCGATTTGGGCGGCAGCGTGTCCCCTTTGTAGATGGCAAAAAATGTCTCGCTTGAACAGGCAAGCCGCAGATGATATATCGGTATATCCGGCGGCAACTGCGCGCTCTCTATCTCTACAATAGTATCTTCTATGAGTTCGTTATCTTCCAGACGGTCAAGGTCTTCATATTCATCATTTATTTGTTCGTTTTTCATATATCCTCTCTTGGTTTTCTGTATAGAATTTATCTCGGCAATTCTTTCAGTACCATAAGCATAAAGTATATCAGATATTTTGTCTTGTTACATTCCACCGGTTTTTGGTGTTTTACTCGCCAATTCTTCCCATTCAGACGGTTCCAGTACATCCTTGTCTATGTTGTTGTAAAGCAAAAGATTGCCGCCGCCGGGCAGAGGGTAGAGAATCTGGCGCATATTGAGGTAAGGCAGCCCTTTGCCGGGAAGTCCGGGGTCTTCGAGACCGGGGCGGACAAAATTTTCGTTGCGGGAAGTATTTTCCCAGTACCGCGCCGCTTCGCTTAAACTGGCAAGCGCTTCCGCCCTAAACACCGGATTTCCCGTACGGGCGGCAAGCGCGTTGAGCGTAACCCCCATATTGTTGAATGCCTCCATCATGCGGCGCAAAAGGTCGGCGTGGTCTATGCGTTCATCTGGAGTGAGCGCCGGAATACGCCGGCGGTCATTTTCCAAAATGCCTATCAGACGGTTATAGTAACCCTGCGCGGCGAAAAAATCATTCCGTAAATATGACACATTGCCCAAGGCATGCAAAAGGCGGCGGTTGTATGGTATCGACATAGAGACATCAAAAAAACGTTCCAGCGCGGCGGGATAATCGCCCAGTTGATAGTAAGCCGCGCCTGTTTTGTAGCGCATTTCCGGCGGCGACCATTCATTGCGTTCGGCGGCGCGGTAGAAGCGAATCGCGTTGTTCATATCGCGGTTTTTGATAAAGTATTCGATATTGCCCAGCGCCTCGTACAATTTGCCGGCATCGGCATAGCGCCGTTTTATCAGGCTGCGTTCAAGCGCGTTCTCGTAAATGCCAACTCCTTTGGCAAGCGCTTCCTCAGCATCTATCCATTCCAACTGCCTTATCATCGAATTGGCGAGCAGCCTTTGATTGTCAATGCGGTAACGGGTGCGCTTTGGTGTTTCGATGAGCGCCGCGTCAAAAGCGGCGGCGGCGGTTTCCAATGCCTGCCTTTCATCTAAAGGAGAATTGTAAAAATTGTAATAGCGCCCCAATTGATAATGCGGTTCGGGAAGCGGCGGCGGAGCGCGTTTTGTTTTTTTGTGTATGGCAATGCGCTGTTTTTCGTCCAACTCCGTTGCGCGTATCAGTACATCTTTTATGCCTTCAATTTTGTCTATCTCCGCATCGGAGATGCCTTCGGTTTGTGAAAGCCGCTTGTCAAGCAGATAGCCGCCCAGTTCGGCGAGGGTAGAAGGAGAGATTGACACTTTTGGCGCGTCCATAAAACTTTTTTGAATGGGTATGACTTCGCGCAGGTTATCGGTGCGTATAAAGTATTTGAGCATGCGTTCCATAAGCGGCGGAGACTGCCCGCTTATCGTGATGACGCGGACATAAGAGAGACGAGCCTGTTCGTAGCGGTCGTAATACTCCTCCGGGTCGCTGTCGCCCCATTCAAGGTTGATGTCGCCGAGCGCGATAAGCGCGTCAATATCATCCGCGTTGTAATCGAGAATGTTAGCGCGGATAACGCGGTCGGCTTTTTCGTAATTATGAATGTAACGCGATTCCATATCCGCATAATCGAGAGCGCCCTTTTTATCCTTTGGATATACACGAAGAAGTTCGTCATATTTGCGTTCCGCGTGGACATATTGTTTTTCGTCCCTAAATGCTTCGGCATATTTGTAAAACCAGTCTTTTACACGGCGCAGTTTGAGGGCATCCGCAAAGCACTGATTTGCGCGTTCATATTGACCTTTGCCTATCGCTTCGTAGCCCTGCTTGTAAAGCGTTTCGGCGCGTACCGGTTTGTAAATAAATTGATACGCGAGGTACGAAACGCTGGCGGCAAGAGCGCCTAGTATCAATGCAAGTGTAAATATGGGCAGAAATTTGTTAAAGAAAATATATTTGAATGATTTTTTTTCCGCTTCCAGTTCTTCGGCTGTTTTTTTGACGGCGCCTTTTGGCAGAGGAATTGTTTTTTTGGAAACATAACTCGCAAGTTCCGCCGCTTCTACTGGGCTGCCGCCATTTACAAGCAGTGTAATGAGTTTTGATTTAACCCTTTGCGGAAAATCGCCGGAAATAATCTCTTCGCAGGCTATACGGAGGGCGAGCGGGTACGAATCGAGGGTATTAAGCAGTTCCTTCAAGTCTTCTTCGGAAAGTTCCGGCGGCGGCGCGCTTTCCGCTTCTTCCGCAGACGGCGCGGCAGGCAGCGTATCCGCGCCATCCAAGTCCGCGCCCGCGGCGCCTGCGGCGGCATCGTCGAATCCGGTTATGCCCAAGTCATCAATGGAAGGGAGTCCTTCCGGCGCGTCAGAAGGCGCTGCTTCCGCCGCTTCCTGCGCCGCATCCGGTTCCGGCGTTTCCGGTTCCGCGCCAATGCCGCCGGCATTAAGGAGCGCGGCAAGGTCATCGGCTGCAGCCTCAGGCGATGCCGCCGCATCTTCCGGGGCGTCGTCTGTTAAGGCTGTTTCGGCGGCAAGGCTTGACGCTTCTTCTTCGGAAGCGTCAACACCTGCGGATGCTAAAGCCGTTTCCTCTGGAGGCATAAGCCCGCTTAAATCTATGTCTTCCGGCACAGTCCCGCCGTCTTCCGCCCCTAGTCCGCTTAAATCTATGTCTTCCGGTACAATCCCGCCGTCTTCCGCCCCTAATCCGCTTAAATCTAT
>JAIROZ010000166.1 GCA_031257255.1 Spirochaetaceae bacterium
GGCATTGCCGTACATCCAGCCGCAAGGTCTGGGCAGCCGGTGATAGCCGCAACGGCGCAAGCCTTATAGTCCGCGCCCTCGCGGACGGACGCTTTGCCGCCGCCGAAATTGCCCGCGCATTGCTATAACAGCAGTACGCTGGGGTTTATCCAATATATATGCCTGTATACACGAAGTATACGCTACACTAAGCTGGCTATCCGTTTAGATACGATGCCTTCAAAGTCGCTCAGAATATCCTGATACAACTTTTGCATAGAAACATTTTGAATCTGAACGATACAGGCTTTTCCGGTGCTGAATAGTTCGGGGGTATCTATGCCTAACGCTCCGGCTATTTTTACCAGCATTTGAGTCGAGGGGAATTTTTTGCCTATTTCTATCATTCCGATGTGCGTGGTAGAAGTCCCCGCTTTTTCGGCAAGGTTTTCCTGCGAAAAGCCCCTCAATTTCCGGTATTCTTTGATATTTTTTGCCAAAAGTTCACGTATATCAGTCATAAATCAGTTATCAACGATAAGATTGTTTTTTTATAGTTTATCAACCATAGGGTGTTGACAATAATCTTATGAATTATATATAATCAATTAGTTTGTTTTCTGGTTTGTCTACAAAAAATTGCCAAGAACGCCGGCGGGGATGGGGCTTTAACGCCGCCATACGCCGGGTTTTGGGCGTTCAATTTTGAACGCGAATATTGAGGGAACGACGAAGAGCGCATTTTGCGGACAGTGTACGGACAGAGCCGTCCGCAAACCGGTTTCTTGCGTTTCCATACAACCTATGGTTGCCATAGTAAGGAGTAAAAATGGCAAAAAAAATTGTTTTCCTGCTGGTAATTTCCGCAGGACTGGGTTTTAGCGGCTGCGCTACCTATTCGACAGTGAATGGGATTAGGACGCCGCTTGGCGGCTTATCTTCTGCCGGCATAAACGGCAAAGAAAAAGTCATCGGCAGTTACAGCGTTATACTCGGCTTAATAACAGTCGGGTATGAGGATTTTCTGGAACAAGTCAGAGGTCAGGATATTGACATAATTGACACAAGCTTTTTTGGATTTTTCCAGCAAGTAAAAGCGGTAAAAAAAAGATAGAATGCCCCTGCCTTGAGAGGCATCCGCGCGCGCCGGTATATACGGCGCTGTCCGGCGCGGATTTTCAAAAGTAACCTATAAGTTCCATTCCCTTAAATTTTACAGCATTGCAGCCCTTAATAGGTTCATTGGGCTGCCGGTAACATTGGGCGGAAGCGCTACATTCGGTAATGTATTGACTTATATCTACCAAACTCGTTCTTCTCCTGACTATCTTTATCATATTTTTCGCAGCCGCTTCAATTTTGATATTCGTGCAGCAACCATCTATAGTGAAGATGTGGCTAATCTCTATTTGGGAATTAAGTTTGGTTATGCTATAGAGGGAACTGCAGATTTTGAACTTATACGCAAACCGGAAAATCAACCAGACCCAGAATATGAACGCGAGGGCAGTTCTTTTTTTCACTGGGGAATTTATTGGGGATGGCGGATATTTTTTACCAAAAATATCGGCTGGTATGGTGAATTGGGCTATGATAACATCTGGGAACTACTTGGAATCTTGTGTACTGGAATTACATTAAAATTTTAATTCAGATTGCAAGGAATAGTTATTTTCTCACTCTAGCCGGCTGCGGCAGTGTTATGGTAAACTAATACAAGGAACTTATTATGCTAAAAATGAATGAATACATTACCGTGTATACGCCAAAAGATTACAGCGGGCATCTGCCGCAGGGCGGCATAGACTTAGACTGCACTTTGGGCGTAAATCCGAGCCCACTGCCAAAACTTGTCTTACAAAGTCTGCAAGGCATAAACGAAATAAACCAAAGTAAAATTAAGCACTATCCGCATGACGAAACATTGCGGGAAAAACTTGCGCTCTATTACAAGCGTCAGGGTATTAACGGTATAGACGCGGAAAATCTAATTTTAGGGGATGGGTCTATCGACCTTCTTTACAATATTAACCTGCTCTTTTTAGGGGGCGGAAAAAAAGCGCTCGGCTATGCGCCTCAGTTTACCGCTTACACCGACCATGTAAACTGCATTGGCGCGCTTTACAACGCATATATATTAAAACGCGAAAATAATTACCGCTTTGAAGCGGACGAATATATCAAAAAAATGAATACGGAATACGCGCTCTATATTATAGAAAATCCAAATAATCCTACGGGGCAGGTACTGAACCTTAACGATGTCCGCAAGATAGCCGCAAAAGCGCTCGCTCTTGATACCGTGCTTATAGTTGACGAAGCGTACGGCGATTATATGGAAATTGCTGATTCCGCGCTCAATCTGATAAACGAATTTCCTAACATTATTGTTACCCGTAGTTTTTCTAAAGGAATGGGGATGGCGGGTATGCGTTTGGGTTATGCCGCCGTGTCTGTTCAAAGCGGTATTTTACCGCAGATAAAAAAAACACTTTGCCCATTTAATTGTAATGCCATTGCCCGCCTTCTTGCCTGCGCCATGCTCGACAGTATTATGGATGAAGGCGGAATTTCGCTAATTATTAACACGAACGAAATTTCGGAATGTAAAAATAAAACGCTTGCCTCTCTTACAAAACTAAAGGCGGCGCACACCTCACCGCGCACGCCTATCTTTACGCTTTACTATCCGGTAGAAGACGCGCCGGGACAGCCGCCGTTTGATTTGCAGCGCTTTTTAGCCGAAAAAGTCCGGCTTGCCGCCGTAGGCTGCGGCACTTACGACGGGCTGGATGCCCGCGCCGTTCGTATAATGCTGCCGGACGCAAAAACTACAAACAGCAAATTGCTGCCAATGCTTACGCTGGCAGAAAGTCTGCTTGAGTAACAGGCAAGCCATCATGCCCCATTGACAGTTTATTCATACGCAAATAAAGTAACTAAATACATCATCTTACTAGGATTAAGATGGATGTAGGAGGATTTTATGAAAAAGACAATTTCCGCGCTTGGTTTTGCGGTGTTAGCGCTTGCGTTTACCAACTGTGCGGGAAAAAGCAAGGAGCAGGCAAACGAAGTGCGTATTGCGTTTACCACGCCGCTAACGGGGGACTATGCGGAGTACGGCGTTCATTTTAAGAATGCGGCAACGCTTTCTCTGGAACGCATCAATGCCGAAGGAGGCATTAACGGCAAGCCATTGGTCATTGATTTTTATGACACGAAAGCCGACCCCAAAGAAAATGCCGAACTAGCGCGGAAAATTACGCAGGATGAGCGGTATGTAATGGCTTTGGGCGATTTTACCACATCGAGTTGTATGGCGGCGGCGCCGATTTACGAGGATGCGGGGATGGTTTACCTGTCGCCTACGGCATCCAATCCGGCATTTGCCGAAATGGGTGAGTATCTGTTTGCGATGTACGGCACACAGGCGGATGACGCGCCCTATGTAGCGCAGTACATAATTCAGAAATACTTGGGCGCGAAAAGCGCGGGGCTTATCTATCTGAATACCGATTGGGGACATTCGGCATTGCGGTTCTTTAAGGAGAAAGCAGCCGAAATCGGGCTTACCGTTACGGCGGAGGAGCCTATTTCCGAAGGTGAAAAAGATTTTAAGGCTATCATCGCAAAATTGCGGCGCGGCAATCCTGATGTTCTTTACATAATGGCTAACGCTTCCGAAGCCGCCAACGCGATAATTCAAGCGCGGACTTCCGGCTGGGATTTGCCGGTTATTCCTTCCAGTTCGGCAGTTACAGACCAACTCATTACAATGTTAGGCGCTTATGCCGATGGTATTCTTACCAATCAGGTGTACAATTTGAGTCCTGATGACAAAGCCGTCTGGGATTTTTCAATTCAATTTAAGGAACGCGCCGGCGTACCGATGGTATACTTTAGCCTTCTGGCATACGATGCCGTATGGGCAGTCTCCGAAGCCGCCCGCGCCTGCGGAGACGACCTTAGCCGTAAAAGTTTCCGCGATAAACTTGCCGCCATAAATATACAAACGCTGCTTGGAAACTATAAGTTTGACGAAAGCGGCAAAATACGCAGAGTGTATAAAATAGTCGGCTACAAAGACGGCGGCTGGGCGGAAATAAAAGGCTACAATTATATCAACGAGTAATATATGGCTTATGTTCTTGAACAAATAATAAACGGATTTTGCCAAGGCTCTATATTTGCCCTCTTTGCGATAGGCTTTGCGCTTATTGCCGGCGTAACAGGACTTGCGACATTTACTCATGGCGAAGTCGTTATGACAGGCGCTTTTACTGTGTATTATTTTTCAAGATACATATCCTCAAATTTATTTTTGAACATCATTATTGTATTTTTTATTACCGGACTTTTAGGAATTGTTATTCATAAAATATGCTATGAACGATTTTTTAATGCCCCTCATTATATACCGCTCGTATGCACTATCGCTATGAGCATGATATTAAAAAATCTGGTACAGATTTTTTTGGGCAGCGAAACAAAAGCGATGCCGCAGACCGGCGTCCCCGGTTTTATATCTCTTGGCACTATACGCATAAATTGGATACAAATTACCGTTATATGCGTTGTTGTATTTCTTTGCGCGGCGCTGTGGTTCTTCTTAAACAAAACAACGCCGGGCAGAATTCTCCGCGCCGTAAGCAACGATAAAACGGCGGCGGCGCTTGCCGGCATAAATGTAGGGCGGGCGACTCTGCTCGGCAATGTAATAGGCTGCGGCATAGGCGGCATGGGCGGGGCGTTGTATGCGTTCTATTACAGCACATTCTCTCCGGTAATGGGGCTTTCTATCAGTATGAAGGCTTTTTCGTCCGCAGTGCTCGGCGGCATGACAGGCATCGCAAGTTCGGCGGCGGGCGGCGTTATTATCGGCATATTTGAAAACCTCGGTGTAATGCTTTTTTCTTCCAGCCTGCGCGACCTTGTTGCGTTTGTTTTTCTGATAGTAGTACTGCTCTTTATGCCGGAAGGACTCAAGTTAAGCCGGGAATCTAAGCCGGGGATATAAGCCGTGGATCTAAGCGGGGGATATAAATGAAGCGCGTCATAACAGTATATAATACGATATATTCCGCTGTGTATAAATTTATCAGAAAATATCCTGTTCTTTTTTGCGCCGCGCTTGCCGCCGTACTTATTGCCTACCCTTTTTTACTGCCGGATGATTTTTTGCGCGGCATGTCAACAAAGATACTGCTCTACATTGTTATAGTCAGTTCGATGAATGTGGTAAATGGGTACAGCGGGCAATTTACGATGGGGCATGCGGGTTTTCTTGCAGCCGGCGCGTATACAGCCGCTATTTTAATGACACGCTGCGGCTTTTCGTTTTGGCTGGCGCTGCCGCTTGCGGGGTTTGCCGCCGCGCTCTGCGCCGCCGCCGCCGGTTTTTTGGGTTCAATACTTTCCGGGCTTTATCTTGCCATGGTTACGCTGGGCTTTTCGGAAATTTTGCGCATCATCGCGCTCAACTGGATAAGTCTTACGGGCGGTCCGCTTGGCATAAAAGGCATTCCGCCGCCAAAAATAGCCGGCTGGACGCTGCGCGGCTCGTATCCTATGTATTTTCTTATGCTTGCGCTTGCGGCGCTTATGCTGTTTTTTACATGGCGCGTTATCAATTCAAAGTACGGCAAGGCGTGGATTTCTATCCGCGAAAACGAAGCGGCGGCGGCTTCGCTCGGCATAAATATCAGAAAATATAAAATAATGAATATGGCTTATGCCGGTTTTTGGGCAGGCATTGCGGGCGCGTTTATTGCCGTATATTACAGGTATATTGATTCCACAATGTTCGGCATTGACGAAAACTGTAACATTCTTGCTATGACTATCGTTGGCGGAATGGGAACCTTTGCGGGTCCTTTTGCCGGCGTGATTGCCGTCAATGTTATTTCTGAAGTGTTTCGTTTTGCGTCGGAGTACCGGCTTGTTATCTATGCGGTACTGATAATTCTGATGATGCATATCCGTCCGCAGGGACTTGCCGGAATTTCCGAAAACGCAAACAGGCTAAAAAATACTATGTTTCTGGGAGACGGTATATGAGCCTTTTAGAAACACGCAATTTGTGCCGCTCATTTGGAGGTTTACACGCCTGCGATAATGTAAGCGTCCGCATTGAGAGTAATGAAATATTCGGCATTATTGGACCTAACGGCGCGGGAAAAACGACATTCCTCAATCTGTGCGCGGGCACTCTGCCGCCGGATTCAGGAGAAATTATTTTTAATGGAAAAAACATAGCCGGACTTAGCGCATGGAAAATTGCGCGGCGCGGCATAGCGCGGACTTTTCAGAATATCAAATTATTTAACAGCATGACGGTTCACGATAATGTAGCGGCTGGTTTTCATACGGCGGAAACTTCTCATTTTTATGACGCGCTTTTTCGCACAAAGCGTTTTAGGCAAGAACAAAGCAGCACGGAAAAAAGCGCCTTTGAATTGCTGCACAGGCTCGGTCTAGGTCAGTATAAAGATGTACTCGCAAAAAATCTTTCGTATGGCATGCAGCGCAAAGTAGAAATTGCCCGTTCCCTTGCGGCGCGTCCCGAACTGCTTTTGCTTGACGAACCTTCCGCCGGAATGAATCCTGTTGAAACAAAATCGCTTTTAACTTTCATAAAAATGATACGGGACGAAGGCTATACCGTTGTTCTTATTGACCATGATATTAAATTTATCGCGGAAGCCTGCAGCCGTATTATGGTTATGCACTATGGCAAAAAAATATGCGAAGATACGGTTGATGTAATATATAACGATGAGCGTGTTATCGAAGCATATTTTGGCAGAGGTAAAGCAGGAAAAATAGGAGCGCGGCATGCTTGAAGTAGAAAATCTTTCGGTGTGCTACGGACATATAAATGCCGTTACCGGTGTGTCATTCAGCATACCGGAACACAGCATCATATCGCTTATTGGTTCCAATGGCGCGGGAAAGACAACAACACTTATGGCAATATCCGCGCTGCGCCCCAAGACATCGGGAACGGTGCGTTTTTTAGGCGAAGATATAACGCGCTCAAAACCGGCGGCTATTGTGCGGAAAGGACTCTGTCAGGTTCCCGAAGGGCGGCATATTTTTACCAATTTAAGCGTGGAGGACAATCTTTTAGTGGGGAGCGCCGGCTGCGGCGGCGGGCGCAAAGCAAATATCCAAGAATTGCTGGAAGAACAGTACGCGCTTTTTCCGCGCTTAAAAGAACGAAGAACCCAAAGGGGCGGGACGCTTTCCGGCGGAGAACAACAGATGCTTGCCATCGCCCGCGCTCTTATGGCAAAACCCAAACTCCTTATGCTGGACGAACCGGCTATGGGACTTGCCCCGATAATTATTGATGAGATTTTTGAACTGCTGCTTTCCCTCAAAGCGCGGGGAAAAACAATACTGCTTGTGGAACAGAACGCGAACATGGCTCTTTCGGTTTCGGACAGGGCTTATGTGCTGGAACTAGGCGCAATTACCACAGAAGGCACAGGCGCCGCTCTTTTGGAAAGCGATAAAATCATCAAGGCATATTTAGGGTAATGGTAATTTGAGGTAATATTACATCAAGGAGAACATTATGGCAAAAAACACGCTTGAACATCATGCTGTACTTACCGCGCTGCTTGCAAAGCATGCGATAGAAAGCGCCGGAGAGCGCGGCAAAGAGGCATTTATTGCCGGCGTTACGCGGCTGGGTATGGAACGGGGGACGCGCATGGCAGCCCGCGCCATACTGCGCGGCGACAAACTCAACTTGGCAAGTTTTCAGGCTTATGGTGAATGGCGGGCAGACGAAGGCGTTATGGACTTTGTTACCGAATCGTTAAGCCCCGTATGCCTTACCCGCGCCCGCAAATGCGGCTGGAATGACGCATGGCGCAAACATGGACTTTTGGAATGGGGCAAATACTTTTGTCTTACGATAGACGATGCGCTTGCGCGAGGCTTTAGCGCGGAACTTGGCTGCTCCGTGCGGCATAATATGAGTTGGGGAGCGCCGGATTGCGAGTTTGACTGGAAAATAGCGCTTACTCAGGAGGAAGCCGCATGGGTTTCCAAAAAAAAGGCGGAACTTGGAACCGCTTGTATAAAGGATTTTGATTACCATACAGGTCATGTTCTGCACAGTGTTGCCGGAGAGATAGCCGAAAGGCTCAGCGCGCAGGGGCAGGATATTGTAGACCGCGCGCTTGCCGATTTTGCCGCAATATTCGGCAGCGATTGTATTGACGCGGCAAAAGCCGCATATAGTAAGGGAGAATTATGAAATTAGGATTTATAGGAGCAGGAAATATGGGCGCTGCTATTCTTGAGGGAATAACGGCGCGGGGCGTGATACGCGGCGAGGACATAGTTGTATATGACGGCTATGCGCCGGCTGTTGAGCGCGCGCAGAAGACAGGGGCGAAGGCGGCGGCAAACAACCGCGCTGTTGCGGAAGCGGCGGATATGGTTATTCTCGCGGTAAAGCCGAAAGACTCACTGGAAGTTATACGCGAAATTGCGCCAAAACTTGAAGGCAAGGCGCTGCTATCCATTGTGGCGGGGCTTTCGTACAGCGCGATAGGCGGAGCTTTGGCGGGCGCAAAGGCGCGTATTCTGGTGATACTGCCGAACACGCCGGCGCTTGTAGGCGAAGGGGCAACGGGCTTTACGTTGGAAACAACATTTACGGATGCGGAAAAGTCTTTTGCGCAAAAACTTTTCGAGGCGGTAGGCATTGTTGAATGGGTGCCGGAAAAATTGCTGTTTGCGGTGTCCGCGTTGAGCGGCGGAGGTCCCGCCTACGCGGCTATGTTTGCCGAGGCGCTTGCGGACGGCGGCGTACTGGAAGGGCTGCCGCGCCCTATGGCGTACCGGCTTGCCGCCCAGACGCTAAAAGGCACGGGCAAACTGTTACTGGAAACGGGGCAGCATCCGGGGGCGGTAAAAGACGCCGTTTGCTCGCCCGGCGGCACAACTATAGAAGCGGTGCGCGAACTTGAACGGGGCGCGTTCCGGTATTCCGTGCTGAACGCCGTCCGCGAAAGCGCCCGAAAATTCTGGACGCTGATAAAGCCGGAAGGCACCGGCTCCTCCGCGTGATATTATTGCGGAAAATTCTTAATCAGTGTTTCCCTAGGTTCCGGCGAGCGCCTTATCAAACTGAGAGTCTATTTCGTCTTTGAGATTTTGCCGCAAACCGGAAAGTAGCGCCGTTATCAGTGTTTTTTCCGGCAGTAGGGCGTAGTTTGTAGGGATGAGCAGTTGAAACGCCTGAACATTCAGTACATCCGCAAGCCGGACGAGTAATTTGTCGCTTACCCAAGTTGTGCGCCCTTCAATCCCCTTTATCATCTGAATTGAAATGCCCGCCATCTCCGCAAGTTTTTCCTGAGAAATCCGCAAAGCCTCTCTCCTTGCCTTAATGTTTGCCGAAAGATAAGCCCGTAATGGCATTTCCGCCGCCTCTCCTCTCCTTTGGTATAGTATTATTAGACCACACCCCCTTACAGTTCCAGCAAAATTAGACTACACTACCATTAAAATTAGACCTCTATGACAATCTAAGAAAATAGAGGCGTTTGGCGGCTATAAGGAGTTTTGGGCTATGGAACAGAAAAAGAGCCTCAATTTTGATGAGGTACTGCGGATTATTCGGAACAATGTTGTAAAGGTCATTCCCGAAAACAGCCTGTTGTTCAGGTGGATGACGATTCAAGGGTTAAAAATTAACGCGAAGAAACACCACGCCCCTTTGACATCTCTGGTAATGGGCGTATACGCGGCGGAACATTGCAACCTTAACTGCAAATGCTGCACCGCATTTAGCCCTATCGCCGGTGAATCATTTTTGAATATCGACTCGTACAAAACAGACATGGCAAAATTGGCGGAATTGACCGGCGGCAAACTCTCATCGTTTTATGTTACCGGCGGCGAGCCGCTTCTGCACCCGCGTCTTCTGGATATATTCGGCATTGCGCGTGAGTATTTCCCGGACACAAACATAGGCTTTATGACCAACGGCATACTTTTACTAAAGATGCCGGAAATTTTTTGGGAACAATGCGGACGCTATGCTGTAGAAATAGCCATATCCCGCTATCCAATAAAGATTGATATAGAAAAAATCAGGGAAAAGGGAAACGCGCATAACATAAAAATAGACTATGTCGGCGGAAGCGATGTGCCGGTAAAGTCGATGTGGAAATATCCGCTCGACATGGAAGGAAAACAGCCGTTAAGCCGGAGTTATTGCCTTTGCTCGCAAATAAACCGCTGTGTTACAATGAAAGACGGAAAAATTTATGCCTGCAACACAATAGCCGGCATTGCGCATTTTAACCGGTACTTCAACAAAGCATTGGAAGTAACAGATGCGGATGTGCTGGAATTGCATAAGGTAAAAGACATAAAAGAAATATATGAATACCTGCGGACGCCAAAGCCGTTTTGCCGCTATTGCAACCGTAAAGGCTTAGTACTGGGTGTAAAATACGGCGCGTCAAAAAGGGAAATATCGGAGTGGACATAGGGAAACGCCGAAGGGGCTGATACGGCAAACGCCGGAAAACGATTTCTGATAATAAAGATATGGGCATAAAGAAAGATGACGGTCTCATGCCGTTCCCTTTTTATTTTGCGAAGAGCACCACGCAGGAACGCGCTTTGAGCGTGTACTTTTTCTGGTTATCCAGCGGCTTAGCGGTTTCCGGCGGGATAAAATCATCGGGCGGGGAAAAGCCTGTGTCAATACATTGGTACCAGAGTTTTCCCGGCGAAAGGTCGCAGAGCGTAAATGGGACGCTCTTCAAACTCGCGTTGAACATCATAAAAAAGTCGAAGTCGTCTTTGTCAGCAAGCGTGTCGGCTTTGGTGCCGTTCAGTATGTACGAAAAAGTATACTCGGTATCATCCCAATCAATGAGTTCGCCTTTTGCGTCAAACCACACAACATCGGGCGGCGCGTTATACTTGCCCGCATGCCCTGTGTAAAATTCGGGACGCATAAAACAGGGGTGTTTTAGCCGGAAGGCTATCAATTCCTTGACAAACCGGTAAAGTCCGGTGTTGCGCTCCTGCAGGTTCCAGTCGTACCACGAAATTTCGTTGTCCTGACAGTAAGCATTGTTATTGCCGCCTTGTGTGCGGGCAAATTCATCGCCGCCTAAAATCATCGGCGTCCCCTGCGACAGCAAAAGCGTTACAAAAAAATTCTTCATCTGCTGAATACGGGTTAGTTCTATGCCGCCGTCCCGGCTTGGTCCCTCATAGCCGTAGTTGCAACTAAGGTCGTTATTGCCGCCATCGCGGTTATCCTCGCCATTTGCCTCGTTATGTTTGCCGTTATAGGAAACTAAGTCTTTCATTGTAAAGCCGTCATGACAGGTGATAAAGTTGATAGAATGAAAGGGCTTGCGCCCGTCCCGGAGGTAGAGGTCGCTGGAGCCGGAAAGCCGCGTGGCAAGGGCGCTTACATTGCCGGGGTCGGCGCGCCAATAGCGGCGGGCATCATCGCGGAAGCGGTCGTTCCATTCCGCCCAGCGTCCGCCGGGAAACCAGCCCACCTGATACGCGCCGCCGGCATCCCATGCCTCGGCAATAATCTTCGTGTTCCGCAGCACCGGGTCTTCGGCTATCTGTTCAAGCACAGGCGGATTTTCCATAAGAGCGCCCTTCTGATTGCGCCCCAAAATGGAGCCCAAGTCGAAACGGAAGCCGTCAATGTGCATGTGCATTACCCAGTAGTGCAGGCAGTCTATGATAAGCCCGCGTACAACGGGGTTATTACAGTTGACGGTGTTTCCGCAGCCGGAATAATTTTGATAGTAGCGTTTGTTATCGTTCAGTATGTAATAGATGGAATTGTCGAGCCCGCGAAAGCCGAAGGTCGGACCCGTTTCGCTGCCCTCGCCCGTGTGGTTAAAGACCACATCCAGGATGACTTCCAGCCCCGCCTTGTGCAGTTCCCGTACCATCGTTTTGAATTCCCGAACCTGACCGCCTATCGTTTTATCGGATGAGTAGAGCGTTTTGGGGGCGAAGAATGCCACAGTCGAATAACCCCAGTAGTTCTTCAATTTTGCGCCGGTAAAGGGGTTAGAACGGGGGAGTTCATTTTCGCAGAATTCATGCACGGGTAAGAATTCTATGCCGGTAACGCCTAAGTCTTTGAAGTACGGAATCATGTCGATAACACCGGCGTAGGTGCCCTTACGCTCTTCCGCCACTCCCCGCGCTTTGCCGCAGGAGGGGTGCATCGTAAGCCCGCGCACATGAGTTTCGTAGAGGACGGAGCGGCGCAGCGGGTAGTTGAGCGGGATGTCGCCTTGCCAGTCGAATTCATCGTCAATGACCACGCAGCGGGGCATATCGTCAATGCTGAGTCCGGGATTGTACGAGAGGTCTTTTGCCTTGTCGCCTTTTATGTAGCCCAAATTTTTGGCTAAGTCCCAATTTGAGGTATTGCTGAGCGCCTTGGCGTACGGGTCGAGGAGCCCCGCATTCGGATTGAAGCGGAAGCCGCGTTCAGGGTTGTATGAGCCGTCAACTTTGTAAAGGTAGAGTGCGCCGGCACAGAGCCCCTTTATCTTGCAAAACCAGAGGTCGCCAAGCCGGTGTTTAGGGGTGTTGATAGGAATTTCGCGCCGCGCCGCGCCGGGGCTTTCGTCTTCAAATAGGACAAGCGTTACGCCTGTCGCGTTGCGCGAAAAAATAGAAAAGTTAACCCCGTCAGAAACCGGTACCGCGCCCAATGGCAGCGGATAGCCTTGCTCGACAACGAGGTCGTCCAATTTCATAATGCTGGAATTATATCTTGTAAATGTTTAGACTGCAAGCCTAGCGCTGATTAACTTGACGCTTCCCTATCGCGCTTGACCTTTGCGTTGATTTTGTAAATACTCAAAAGCATAATAGGAGAAATTGATATGGCTAAAGGTTTTGGAAAAATTTTAGAAGGGCTTTTGGGCGGCAAAGGCGGAGGAAACGCGGACAAAGCGTTCAAGGTATATGCGCCGATGGGGGGCAGCGTTGCGCCTATAACAAGCAGCGCCGACCCTGCTCATCAGGCAGAAGCGGTGGGCAAAGGCGTCTGCATTATGCCGCAAGGCGGCAAGATTTTTGCCCCGTTTGACGCTGATGTTGATATGGTTTTTGACACCAAACACGCAATAGGGCTTTCGGCAAAAGCGCCTTACCTAAGCGCCGCCGTAGAACTGCTGATACACTGCGGCATCGACACGGTAAAATTGAACGGCGATGGCTTTACAGCCCATGTAAAAGACGGCGATAAAGTAAAAAAAGGCGACCTGCTTCTTGAATATGACGAAGGCATAATTACCGCTGCGGGTTATAGTCTGGAAACACAGGTTGTTGTTACAAATTCAGGCGACTTTAAGAAGGTAACACAAGCCGCAACAGGCATTGTAAATGCGGGCGACCTTGTGTTGTGTGTAGAATAATAAGGCACTGATTAAACCCCATCGGGGATTTAATCAGTGCCTTTGCTGCGTTTTGATGCTGTTCTATCTTTCCAATAATGATAAGACAATTTCGGATGAATGTTTTGCCGCTATGGGAAGGTAGGCGTCAAAGTCCACGGGACTTTCTTCGCCTGCTATGTCGGAAATAGCGCGTATAACAAGGCACGGCGTCTTAAATAACGCGCAAACATGCGCTATGGCGGCGCTTTCCATTTCCACAGCGCGAAGCCCCGGAAAGAGAGCCGCCGCCGTCTTTATCCGTTGAGTTTCACACATAAAAACATCACCGCTGCCTATAAGCCCCCGGACGCTGTTCATATTTGAAGGCAGAATCCCATCTTTTTTTAGCGCGGCAATGGCGTCTTCCGCTTCTTTAAGAATTTCCGGCGGAGTTGTAAAAAAAAGTTCCTGACCGGGAATCTGTCCCAAAGGATAGTTGAATCCGGTTACATCAACATCGTGGTAAACAATGCGCTCAGAAAGAACCACATCGCCAAAGCAAAGGCGCACGGCATCGCCAGCATTGTTGACGCCGCCCGCGCAGCCTGTATTTATTACAAAATCAGGCTTAAAGTGGTCGATGAGCAGCGCCGTTCCCACGGCGGCATTCACTTTGCCAACGCCGCATTTTAAGAGCGCCGCATCCTTGCCGCAAAGTTGCCCTATAAGACAGCCTGCCTCCGGTGCCGCATTTTTTAGATGGGAGCGAAGTATTTCAACTTCCTCTTCCATAGCGCCTATAATTCCAATTCGTTTATACTTCATTTTGTACCCCCTATGTAAGTGAAAAATGGTCTGCTACAAGGCGCCGCCACGGCATTCGTTCCTCACGCTTTTCCCATTCAATAATCTGTTTTATCGAAGCATTTTTGAAGTTCTGAGTGTGCGGGTAATTGACAACGGCAAAACGCCCCGCGCCAATGTAGGCTACAGTGTCGCCCGGAGAAAGCGCCGCGCTCCGTCCGGCGGATTCGCGGGCACATTCAAAATGAACAGCCTCTCCCGACATTTTGTCGGAAAAAGCACTGGAAAGTTCGGTGATAGGCTTCCCGCAGATAGGGCATTGCGGAACAGGCAAGGCATCTTCCAGCATTGCCACCGGCGTCCATTTGGGACGCGCCGCCCACACGCCTTTTGTTTTGTCAAATTTGCCACGGTCGCGCTGCATTCCTTCTTGACGGCGATGGTATGGCATACCATCGCCTGTTCTGGAATAATCCGCCCCGCGTTTAGGTTTATTTTTGTATTTGTCCGTATTCCGGCTGGGAAAGTTCGGTCTATCCCCCCCCTTCCCATTTTCTTTCGTCATATATTCCACCATGTCCTAGCCCAACATATTCATTGCTCACAACTTGAGCCAGACGAAAAATTGCCGATTGAAGATAGGCTTCATCATTTATCCTCTTTTTAAGTTCGTCTATCTTTGCCGGGTCTGCCGTTTTTTTTCGTCTTTCGGGCTTTAATGCTATCATATACTCTCCGCAAAAGCCGAGACAAGATGGGTCAAAAGCCTCGATGGCTGGGTTCCATCTTCAGGCGCTATAAAAATTACATCAAATCTCACTGCCATACATCTATATTTTCGATATTTTGAGAGAAAGTATTTAGCGGTTTCTATTATCTTGCGCTGTTTTTTTTCGTCTATTCCGAATTCAAGATTTTCGATGCCGTAATGCCCCCAATTTTTGACCTCCACAAAAACGATAGTGCCGTTAGGCGGCTCCCCGTCAAGCGCGATAATGTCTATTTCGCCGGTTCTGGTACGAAAATTGCGTTCAAGCACTTCTAATCCGGCATTTTCAAGGTAGAGAGCCGCCTCGTCTTCGCCCTTATTTCCGCGTGTTTTGGCGTTCATCCATAACTTTTTAGCGCGAATGTTTTTGTAATGTAGAGATTTCTGGTATCGAGCAGGTTGATAATTTCTTCTTCGTTTACTGTATCGCCCGATGCGTTTGTTAGAACCTTGACAATGGGACGAAGCGGAGCGTCCTTGTTCGTGTCCAGCACCTTCGCGTTTATTCCATTGTTCAAAACAACGCCTGAGCCTACCGGATATATGCCCATCACTTTTACAAAAACATCAATGATGCCGGGCGAAAAATGACTGTGATTTTCGCTCATCATCATTTTTATCGCATTGTTTGCCGTCATCGAATTGCGGTACGGCTTAGAACTTACCAGCGCCTCAAAACTATCCGCTACCGCTATGATACGCGCCCCTTTGTCGATGTCGTTTCCGGCAAGACGCTGCGGATAACCCATCCCATCCCAGCGTTCGTGATGCTGAAGGACGGCGAGCGCGGTTGTTTCGGAATAGCGCAGTTCGTCCAGTACTATATGATAGGAGTGAACCGTATGGCTCTGAATCATTATTTTTTCCTCATCCGTGAGGGGCGTTTGTTTTTCCAGCAGGACACGCGGCAGCCGGAGCATACCCGTGTCGTGGAGTATGGCTGCGGAGACCAATTCCGGCACCAATCTATCGCTAATGCCTTTTTCCATGGCAATAAGGGCGGTAAGCAGCGCCGTATTTATTGAACTTTTTGCCAAATTCATACTCCTTATGTTGTTGCAAAGTATGAATTCGATACAATTGTTTTTATCCCGTTTTATAAGTTGAAGCAGAGTAGCGACTATAGTCCAGATGATACGCGGCTTTATTCCGACTTTCATTCCAATGGTATTGAATACACTGCTTAACAGTTTGATTTCCTCGCTCAAACGCCGGAAAACCGAGCCGCCGTCAGAAGCCGCCACCGTAAGCGGCGTTTTTATTTGGGCGGCTGTATTCGTGTTAGTTTGAGGCGGTGGAGGGTCTTCCGGCGGTTTTTTATCGCTTTTATTGCCTTCTCCACCCAGCAATGCCGTGTCTATATGGTAAGCGGTGCCGTCTGTAAATACTTCTGTTACGGCGAGTGAGTTTAGCAACTCCATGTCTTTTTTTGTGATTTCTGTGTTAGCGGCTAGAAATACCGCACCGTCAACATACAGAGGCTCGGAATAACGCGCCCCTTCTGATAACGCGCTTACCGGAACCGGTTTCATGCGCCCTCACCTGCGGAAACGGCAGGGGCTTCGATAGGTACACTTGTAACGGCAGCGGCGGTGGGCGCGTTGGCATCTGCCGGCACAACTGCGGCATCTTTTGCCCGCGCTCTGGCTGCTTTTGGACCCAGCAATTCGCGGATTTTTGCCGCCTTGCCGATTTTTTCGCGTATGTAGTAAAGTTTTGACCTTCGTACTCTGCCCGGACGGGCTACCTCGACCTTGGCTATGCGCGGTGAATGAACCGGAAAAATGCGTTCCACACCCACTCCATACGAATTTTTACGGACGGTAAATGTTCTTCCCACACGGGAATTCTTTATTGCTATTACCAGTCCTTCGTAAATTTGAATACGCTCGTTTGCGCCTTCAACAATCTTAAAATGTACCTTAACGGTGTCGCCAACATGGAATTCATCAAGCACAGGTTTCATTTGCGCCGCTTCAATCTGCTTAATTTCGTTCATACTTTCCTCTTTTAATAGATAGCCGTGTAAAATACGGCTTTTATTCTGTCATTTTGAAATAAAATAAAAAAAAAAACAAGTGGGCTTTTGAGTAATGCCGCTAACCTTTAGGGCATTACTCAAAGCAATTTATGCGGCTCTATCCTTTATAGCGGCAATTTTTTCCTGTTTTAGCCGCCAAATCCGGTAGGCAGAGAAGACAACTAGCCCGAACACAGTGGCAAGATAGGGGAGCATCTTTACAAATTCGTCCGGTATGCGGAGGGCGGCGAGCAAGTTGGAAAGGGCGTCAAAAAAGCCGAACACAAGAGACGCCAGCATCGCGGGAGCGGGCGAAAGCTGCCCCATTGCCGCGGCGGCAAGGGCGATAAAGCCCCGTCCCGACACCATTCCCTTGCTAAAGTTGTTCATATAACCCATCGACAGGAATACGCCGCCAAGGCTTGCCAGTATGCCGCTAATGATGAGCGCAATGCAGCGGGTGCGCCGGACGGCAATGCCGACCGAAGCGGCGGCATCGGCGTTCTCTCCGGCGGCGCGTATGTGGGTTCCAAGCCGCGTTCTAAAAAGAAGCGCCCATACCACAGCAACCGCGATGAACCCCAGATATGTAAGCAAATTTTGCCCTGAGATGATTGCGCCGATTACGGGAATGTTCTCTATCAACGGGATATTCACGGCGGGGAAGGTGCCGGAACCGAGAGACGCGGTGCTGCCTTTGTCGCCTGTGAGCGCGAACATAATAAAGACCGTCCCGCCCGAAGCGAGCATATTGAGCGCAATGCCCGTCAGTATGATGTCGGTTTTTAGGTAGAGCCCGAAGTAGATAAGCAGGGCGGTAATGATAAGTCCGCCTAAAAGCGCGGCAAAGAAGCCCGCGAGTACGCTGCCGCCGGCAAAACCGGAGCCTAAAGAGCCGGCAAGCGCCGCAAAGAGCATTATTCCTTCCAGCGCGATGTTGGATGCGCCGGAGCGTTCCGCCACTACGGAGGCAAGCGCCGCAAAGAGTATCGGCGTAGTTACTCTAAGCACGGAAAAGCCGAATTCGGTATTCAGAACAAAACGGAGTATATCAAGCACCGGCAGCCTCCTTTAACAGCATCTTTTGACGCCGCCCCGCCATAAATGCCTGCGCCGCCACGAGCATTATGATGATACCTTGAATTATCGAAATCATTTCGCTGGTAACATCGCTGCCTGTGGACATTCTATCCGCGCCTATGCGGAGATAGGCAAGCAAAAAGGCGGCAAGCGGCACAAATTGCGGCTTATTTTTGGCAAGTATCGACACGATGATGCCGTCAAAGCCGTAGCCCGGCAGCGTCTGCCATGTAAAACGCTCATACAGACCGAGCACCTCGACTGCGCCCCCCATTCCGGCAAGCGCTCCGCCTATAATTTGCGAATAATAAAGCACAGCCTGCGTATTTATCCCTGAGTAGGCGGCAAATTTCGGGCTGCGCCCTGTCTGCACAAGGGCATAACCCCAAACGGTGCGCCGCACAAAGACGGCGGTAACAACCACCGCCGCTATAACGATAAAAAGCCCCGTATTTATCCGGGTGCCGGGGACTATGTTCGCCAGACGGGCGGCGGCAGGAATTGGGAAGGTTGCCAGTTGCCCGGCGGCTGGGTCGCGGAAGTTGGTAAAAACACAATATTTGGCAATGTAGAAAAAAGCGTAATTGAGCATGAGGGACGAGACAAGTTCGGACGCTCCCCACTTTCCCTTGAGGAAGGCGGGGGTTACACAGACAAGCGCCCCCGCCGCCATACCGGCAATAATTGCGGCAAGCGGCAGCAGCACAGGCGGCAGCGGCAGCGTTATAGCCGCCATTGCCGCCACAGCGGCGGATGCGTAAAAGCCGCCCTCCGCGCCCATGTTGAACTGGTTAGCGCTAAACATCACCGAAACGGCAAGCCCGGCAAATGTAAGCGTAACGGCAAGTTCTATCACATTGGCAAAACGCCGTGGCGAAGAAAGCGGACCCAAAAAAAGGCTCGACAGCGCCCGCGCCGGTTCCCGGCTCACCAGCAGGATGATTATCAGTGTGAGCACAAGGGAAATAAGCACGGCGGCGCTAAACCTTAAGATTTCAAAGCGCGTCTCTACCGTCAAATTTTTGAACAAAAACGCTTTTTTCTCTGTCTTCATTTTTACCCTGCTTTACCCTGCCAGCCGCTTCTCTATCGCGCTAAGTTGGTCGTTCAATTCAGCGGGAAGTTTCGCGCCGAATTTGGGGTAGTGGTTGGCGCGGACATCGGCTATTTCCGCCTTCCAGCCCTCAATATCGACCTTGAGGATTTCCTTCATATCATCTTCGCTCACTCCGTTGGGGCGGACTATCGCGTCCGGCGTGGGGAGCGTACCTATCGGCGTCTCTACCGCGCCGCCTTTGCCATCGCAGCGGTCGAAAATCCACGCGAGAACGCGGCTGTTATCGCCGTAGCCGGGCCATATAAATTTGCCGGCATCATTCTTGCGGAACCAGTTTACAAAGAAGATTTTGGGCAGTTTGGACGGGTCTTTCGCGTTTTTGCCGAGGTTAAGCCAGTGCTTGAAGTAATCGCCCATGTGGTAGCCGCAGAACGGCAGCATCGCAAACGGGTCGCGGCGTATTGTGCCCGCTTTGACATCCAGCGCGGCGGCGGTAACTTCGGAGCCGACTATCGACCCCATAAAAACGCCGTGCGCCCAGTCTTTCGCCTGATTTACCAGCGGTATCGTTTTGGGGCGGCGTCCGCCAAAGAGGAACGCGCTTATCGGCACGCCTTTCGGGTCTTCCCATTCCTTGGCGACAACGGGGCATTGCTTTGCCGGTCCGGTAAAACGGCTGTTCGGGTGCGCCGCCGGTTCCTGTTCCTTGTTTGCCTTGTCCTGCTTCCACGGCTTGCCTTTCCAGTCCGTTACCTCGCCGGGGGCATCGTAGCCTATGCCTTCCCACCACACATCCTTGTCCGCGGTGAGCGCCACATTGGTGAATATCGTATTTTTCTGAATTGTATCCATTGCGTTCTTGTTTGATTCGTTGTTGGTGCCGGGGGCAACGCCGAAAAAGCCTGCTTCGGGATTGATGGCGTAGAGCCTGCCGTCCTCGCCGAATTTCATCCACGCAATATCATCGCCGACCGTCTCCACTTTCCAGCCCGGCAATGTGGGGATGAGCATCGCAAGGTTCGTTTTGCCGCAGGCTGAGGGGAACGCGCCGGTAATGTATTTAACCTTGCCTTCCGGGTTGGTGATTTTGAGGATGAGCATGTGTTCGGCAAGCCAGCCTTCGTCCCGTGCCAGCACGCTTGCTATGCGGAGCGCGAGGCATTTTTTGCCGAGCAGGGCGTTCCCGCCGTAGCCGGAACCGTACGACCAGATTTCGCGGGTTTCGGGAAAGTGGGATATGTACTTTTTGTCCATCGGGGCACAGGGCCAAACACCGTTATCTTTTTGACCCGGACTAAGCGGTTTGCCGACCGAATGGAAGCAGGGTACAAAGAAGCCGTCTTTGCCGAGTACATCGAGTACTTTGCTGCCGACACGCGCCATAATGTGCATATTGGCGACTACATACGGCGAATCGGTAATTTCCACGCCGATTTTGGCAATATTCGAGCCGACCGGACCCATACTGAACGGGATAACATACATTACGCGCCCTTTCATCGAGCCTTTGTAGAGTTCCGACATTGTTTTTTTGAGTTCGGCGGGGTCTACCCAGTTGTTTGTGGGACCGGCATCGTCCTTCGACTTTGACGCGATGTAGGTACGCGCCTCAACCCGCGCCACATCGGACGGGTCGGAACGGAACAGTACGCAGCCCGGTCTTTTTTGCGGGTTTAGTTCGGTCGCAAGCCCGGCATCTTTGGTAATCTGAATCATACGGTCGTATTCCGCCTGCGTTCCATCGCAGACTTCCACCGAGTCCGGCTGCATAAGCGCCGCCGCGTCCTCAATCCATTTCTTTAGTTGAGCGTGTTTCAATTCACTTGTTTGCATAAGTTTCTCCTATTAAACGCGCGGCGTCT
>JAIROZ010000169.1 GCA_031257255.1 Spirochaetaceae bacterium
CTGTACACTTTCGTAGTTTCACGAAATGCTCCAAAATACGACACCGTAAATTCTTTCCATCCCAGAAAAAGCGGCGAATAATATTGTCCGCGTTTTACACGCCGGTTAAAAATTTCCGCATAGGCATGTTCCGGGGCTGTTGTCCGCTTGTCCCAGTCATTGGTTTTTGGGGTTAAGCCTTTGCCTTTTCTACAGGGTACTACTTCGGCATAAAAACGATAACAAACATCTATTAAAACGGTGGCAATCAATTGAAAACTATCACCCTCTTTGATTGATTCAGATTTACGTAAAGGCCCGCCGTAATTTGTGTAATATGAATGATATTGCAAGGGTGAACAGATTTCAATTTTTGTGGGACAAACCTCCGCCATTATCGCTTTTATCTTTTCCCCCTCTTTCCGGCTAAATGAAAGCACATTAAAGCGCATAAAACTTTTTGAAGGAAAAACCTGACTCTGCTGGGAAGACGGCAGCGGAATGATGAAGGTAGTCGACTCGCAAGATTACGAAATTCAAGGCGAATTTATCTGCGTCCTGCGCGGACATAAATAAAAGCAAAAAAGGCGCTCTGTTGCCATAACCCGGTTTATATGCGCCGCGCCCATAGCAAGGTGGCTGTATCATAAAACATCCCCCAAATCGTGCGCTTATCGTGTAGTTATCCAATTTGCCAGCCTATAGACATTTTGTTGATTTTGTAATAGACTGTAAGTGTTGATTGTATCGGTAAATGCTGATACAGCCGTGTTTTAATGAGGCGTTGAAGATGAGATTGCGGATCTGAAGGTCGCACGTTCGAATCGTGTCAGCCTCAAAAATATAGCAGGAGTGTCCCGCGATTGTGAGTTTCCCACAGCAAAATGTCCTTTTTAGAATAGCCGCCGTTTTTTCTGTGTTGACGCTTGCCATTTTTCTTCTTTTTTCCCGCAAACTTTTTCCTGTTTTTAGCGGACTTACAGCAGTGAGCAGCCGTCGTGCCGCGCCGGCTATGGCGGCTATTTTTAAGCAGGTAAATACCGCATCGCCTTTTTGGGCGCTAACAGTTGCGCTTATATTTGCAGCCCTAACGCTTATTTGCATACTCTACTTTTTTGAACATACACCATCGCCGGAGATTCATTACTTTGGGTTATTTGCGTTTTCGTTCACATTCGAGGCGTTTCGCGCCGCTCTGGCGCTGCAATTTTTGCGCTTATTTTCGCCATTTTTACTGATGATAGCCTGCCGCGCATTGATATTTTTCCGGTTTTGGGCGCTGGCGGCGCTTTTGGCTGCTGGGCTTTTTGCCGCCGGCTTTAAGCCACAGCGTGAAAACAGCCTGCTTTTGCCATTTACCATAGTTGCGCTTATCGTTGCTTGCAGGATACCGCTTGACATCTATAGTTTTAACTCCGCGCTCAGTCCGGTTTTGGGTTTTAGCCGCATATTTGCGGTGGTTGAATTGGCTCTGGCGCTGACAGCATGTGTAAGTTTTTTTGTGGGCGCGTATCAACGGGGCATAAAAGAGTACGCACCTGCCGGCGCGGGTGTAATAATGCTTGCCATTGGGCGTAACATTCTGCAAAATGCCGATGTTCTTCCAATGATACTCCTTGCCCTTGCTATGCTTATTGGCGGTCTGTATTTGTTCTGCGCTAATGTACGAAAAATATATATGTGGTTGTAAGCCTGCGGCGCTGTTTCCCGGCGTTTATGCGGTACTGCTTGCCGTCTTTTGCTTTCCGGCATACGCGCAAAATTCCGCCGGAAAATCCGCGCAAGAGGCGGATGCGGCAGGCGCTGCCGTATCCGGCGCGGTTACTCTTCCCGCGTATATGCCTCCCGCCCGCGTTGACCCATTTGAATTGCTTACCCTGCATTTGCCTGAGTTATTTGCCCGCTTCGGCGCTCCGTCTGCCGTTTATGCCGTGCGCGGCGAGCATGAATGGCAAGATGATGTGGTACTGGAATATCCCGGAGTAGATTTTTATATCTATAAAGACCAGGTTTGGCAAGTCGGGCTTGAAAAAGCGCCCGGCATATCGAAGGGCGATCCGGAACGGACTATCGCCCTTGTCTTCAAAGAGGCATCTCACGAAAAAGAGCGCGTAACTGTTATTTTTAACGACCGCCCACAACCGGCGGCAATGCGTTTTATCATAAAAAACGGCAAAATATCAGCGATATATTTGTACCGTGTAAATTATTAGCGTCATGTATATGAAGATAAAACAAATAACCGCCCCGCTTGACTTTGATGCGCTAAAAACCCTCCATGCCGGAGACATAGTTGAATTGTCAGGCAGCATATACACGGCGCGGGACGCGGCGCACAGGCGCATAAAAGAAGCGCTGGATGCCGGTTCTCCGCCGCCTGTTGATTTTTCTGGTGGAGTTGTCTTTTATGCGGGACCTGCTCCCACTCCGCCGGGGCGCGTTATCGGGTCTATAGCCGCCACTACCAGCATTCGTATGGACAAATTTTTGGAGATGATGTACAGGCTCTCCATTGCCGCCACTATCGGCAAAGGGGAGCGGACGGCGGAGGCGGCAGCGCTTTGTAAAAAATACGGGCGCGTCTATTTTTTGAGCACGGGCGGAGCCGCCGCAATAATTTCGCGGCAAATAAAATCCTGCCGCGCTATCGCTTACGATGACCTTGGCGCTGAATCCATCAAACTTTTGGAAGTTGAACATTTGCGCCTTATTGTGGGCATAGACGCGGAGGGCGTGGTTTTTGGTCCTCAAGAGATAGAAAAATACAGACAGCCTTATTAAGGCGCTTTGCTTTATAGTTTTTCTTTTATATGCGATGTCCAAAGTCTGAGCATCCGCGCCGCCCATTGCACCGCCAAAAGTTGTATTCGTTGGAATGCGCGTATATCATCCTGAAGCACAGCCTCTGTAAATACGAGCGCTTTTGTATCACAGTCCATATATGTTGGAAAATTTAACACAAGACGGGATAGGGGGGCTGCGTCATGCTCCGGGTCGGAAACAAGTTTTTGTACACAATACGGAAAAATTTCCGCCGCTTTTTTTAGCAGTTCGTATTCAGCGTTGATGGATTTATCTTTTATGCGGACATTTCCGAATGCGCTCTTAAAGTACTCTAATGCGCTTTCCGCTTCGTCTGCGGCAAGCGCTCCGGCAATTTCCGGGGCGGCAAGATATTTAAGTATAAGTTTGTAATAAAATGTATAAATGTCGAGTATATTTGCCATGGCTAGGCATACTTCGTCCCGCAGATACGGCGGCGGATTGTCGGCTTTTAACATGCGGAAAAGCACCGGCAATGAATGTACAGATTTATATATGCCGAATGTTTCCACTCCCATAATCTGAAGGCGCGGATTGCGGGTATCAGAAATAATCTTTTCGATTTCGCCGCGGGATTCTTCGTCTTTTAGCCTTGCGAGAGCAATCATCGCTTCTCCGGCAAGCATATAGTCATCGGAATGTACCGATTTTCGCAAAAGAGGTATCGCGGAAGTACAATTATGACTGCCTAGTATATGGGCGCTCTGGTGGGCGGTAGTATATGGATGGTTTTCTATGTCATTCATAAGGGCGCGGACGGCGTCTTCGTTTAGTTCCTGCTGAGAGCGCATAGCGTCAAATGCTTCGGTACGGGTAGCAAAACGCGGGGAACGCGCCCTTTCCAAAAGACCGGAAATAGCGAGCGGAGAGGGGTTTTCGTGGAGTCTTTCCAGAAGTTCATGTTCTTTTTTGGTATCTTCGGATTTTTCAAGTTTATCCAAAATAGAGATAGCGCGAAGGTCGCGGAACGAAAAAATCACTTCGAGCGCGTCCCGGACAGGGAGAGCGCCGAGCGAAATTAACCCGCGCTGTAAAAAAAGCGCGGCGGCAAGCATAATGCTTAAGAATATAAATAAAATCTTGAACGCGAGAATCCGCGTCATTCCAAATCCTGTAAGTGTATCTAAAATAATACCGGATAAAAATGAACCGCCCGCGCCGGCAATGCCAAAAATGATAAAATACATAATGCCCAAATCGAGCATCATCTCTTTTGGAATTAAGCATAGATAGTAAGTCTGCCCTACATTTTCCGCGCCTATAAAAGCAAAATTGACAAGCAAAAAAGCGAGCGCCAAAAACATAATAACAGCTGTTTCTTGTGTAAAATGAAGAAATACAAGCATTAGCAGGCTAAAGATGCCGAGCGCTGTACAAATAATGAATATAGGTTTTGCGCCTATGCGTTCCACAAGAAATTTGATACATAAGCCTATAAGAAATGAGCCGAACGAACCGAATACGCTGTACAGCGATACCATGCCGTCTCCCTGCGCAAATATATCGCGGGCATAAACAACAATAAATGTACGCGCAACGCCGGAAACAAACGCTACAAGGAAAAAAATCATCATAAAGTTTTTTACCGGTATATCGGCAAGCGCTTTTTTGAATACGCTAAAAAAGCCGCTGCCGGATTTTGACTCCTCAGGCGGCGGTTCCGGCACCTTGCCTATGCTGATTCCGGCGCACACACCGTTGATAACGCCGGCTGCGGCTATAAGCGAATACATCCACAGCGAAGACACACCGCCGAGCGCGATGGCGGCAATAAAGCCGGAGAACATCCCAACGGCATTATTTATTACCTGCGTCTGCGTCATATAACTCGATTTATCAGGACCGGTTGCAAGAAAGTTGAGCACGGGGTTGTTTGCCACCATCCCCACTCCTCGGAAGAAATGAAATATCGCTACGGCGGCAACGAGCATAACAAGCGCAAGGTTTTCACGCCCAGCCATGGCGGCAAATGGAGCGGCAATAAAAGGCACCATACCCACAGAGCGGAGTATCCATGCTGCGGAAAAAACCTTAACTATAGGAAAACGCCGGCATACAAGTTTTCCTACCGGCAAAAAAAAGTACGAAATGTAGGCAAATGAACTGATGATGCCGACAAGCGTAGAGGAGGCATGGCAGCGGAGCGCAAACAGAGTAACGGTGCTGGCGGCTATAAATGTCCAGGATATGGAATTCAAAAAAGTAAAAAGATTGAAAATTTCCCGTGCTTTTGCCTGCTTGTAAGGCGATAGTACATAACCCACGATGTTATTTTAGCAAACCCCCAAATATCCCGCAATTACCGCGCCGCTGCCCTGCCGCAGACTCCCCTTGTCAACATTATAGAAACACGCTAGAATAATTTATCTTTATATTTAGGAAGTTACAAATGAATGTACTTGCATTACCGGCGCTTTTTGGGGGTGCCGCGCAACAGGGTGCCGAGGGCGGTGCCGCCGGCGGAATGACTGGAATAATGTCATTTTTGCCATTTGTGTTGATTATCGCTATTTTCTATTTTCTGATTATCCGTCCGCAGAACAAAAAGCAGAAAGAGACGCAGAAAATGCTTGAGGCGCTCAAAAAAGGAGACAAAGTTGTTACCATTGGCGGCGTGAACGGCGTAATTCACAGCGTCAGGGACAAAACGGTCGTTGTCAAGGTGGACGAAAACACCAAGGTAGAATTCCTCCGCAGCGCCATTTCCAGCGTTATAGACCCGTCCAAACAGGTTGAAGAAAAAACCGAAGAAAAAAAGGACGAGGGCGAAAAATCCAAGGAAAAGAAAGAGATTATTTAGGGTAAGCGCAATAAATCAAGGATAATCATTGCCGCGTTTAGTGCGATGGATTCTTCTTGATTTTGATAAGCGCTTCCCAGACAGCCTCGTGGACGCTTTGAGCGTATACTTCATCGCTCATAGCGTCCTTAGCGTATATAGTCCCCAAAAGCGAGTAACGGTAAAGGGGGCGC
Organism: Spirochaetaceae bacterium; assembly: GCA_031257255.1. Classification (GTDB taxonomy): domain Bacteria; phylum Spirochaetota; class Spirochaetia; order Treponematales; family Breznakiellaceae; genus JAIROZ01. Next base: position 5,776 of record JAIROZ010000169.1, read on the forward strand.
ACATTATTTAGCGCCATTGCCGCCATATCGACAATACAGTCATTACAACGGCAAATCTCGCCCTTAAAAGCGTTCAACTGCCGTTCCAATTCCTCAAGCACATGCTTTTCGGACTCATTCTTCAGATTTTCAAAATCGTACTCTTTTTCGATATTCATAATTACCTCCATATTACCTCCATCATTACTTCCATCCTCCATTCCTCATCATCTATCCATTCTGTTTGTTCAAAAACTGAGTATATTTACTCCTAAAAATTATTTTACATTCGCCAACCGCGCCGTTGCGGTTCTTGGCGACAATCAATTCAGTTTCCAAATCTTCCGGCGGCGGACCATCCGATTGTTTGTCGGTAACGCGGTCGCGGTGCAGGAAAATCAGCACATCCGCATCCTGTTCGATAGCGCCGGAACCGCGCAAGTCCCGCAGCGTAGGTCTATTGCCTTCGGAGTCGCGCCCCACCTGGGAGAGCGCCACAACCGGTATATTCAATTTTTTTGCCAGCCCCTTTATCTCCCTCGAAATTTCAGAAACCCGCTCCCAATCAGGACGCTTACTACCATTATCGGTAACTATCAACTGCAAATAGTCGATAAAAATAATGCCTATGTTTTTTTCGGCTTTCAGGCGCATTGCCGTGGAGCAGAGGTCAAAAAGTTTCATATTCGGGCGGTCGATGATGTACATCGGGAGGTCGTAGAGCCTGCCTGTGGCGGTGATAAGTTGGTTGAGCATTGCCGTGTCCATAAAGCCCGTTTTGAGTTTGTACGAGTCGATGCCCGCCTCAGCCGAGAGCATACGGAGGGCAAGCGCCATATCGGACATTTCCAGCGAAAAGAATGCGGCGGGTGTTTTTGCCTTGTCCGCCGCATAAACCGCCATATTGAGAGCGAGAGCAGTCTTCCCCAGCGAAGGACGCGCCCCTATCACTATCATCTCTGAATTCTGGAAGCCCTGCGTGTACTCATCCAGTCTGGTGAAGCCCGATGGGACGCCGATAAAAGCATTCTTGTTCTTCATCCGTTGCTCAATGTGAATGTAGGCGTCCTTCAGTATTGACTTTAGTTCCTTGTACAGCGCGGACTCGCCCTGAGTTACCAATTCAAAAATGAGGTCTTGAGCGCGGCTTAGTATATCCTTTGTGTCTTTTGAAGTATCGTAGGCATCCGCCGAAAGTTCGGCGGAAATGCGGATAAGAGAACGCCGCATTGACAATTCCTTGACAATTTGCGCGTAATGTTCGATGTTGGCGCTCGATGATACCACATTGGTAAGCGCCGAAATGTACGGCTCGCCGCCTGCCGCGTCTAATTTCCCATTCTTTCTGAGCGCATCCGCTACGGTGATGATGTCGGCGCGAACTCCGCCCGCATCGTCCAATCCGAGCACCGCTTCGTAAACAAGCGCGTTGGCTGTCGTGTAAAAATCTTCCGGCTTGAGCGTAAACTTGGCGGTACTTACCGCCTCGCGGTCAAGGAGCATAGACCCCAGCGCGGCACGCTCGGCGTCCTCATTATGCGGCGGAACTCTGTCGTTAAGGCTTAAAGGCATAGTCAGATTATAGCCCTCAATGCCGTCTCTATCAATGCTTGCGCCGCCGCCTTCCGAATGCCGTTGCGCCCGCCGCGAAAATGCCGGAATTCCACAAGAGATGCCCCCTGCCGCGCCAGCGCCGCAAACCATACATCACCTACGGCATTCTTGCCGGGAATTGCAGTAGGTCCGCAAAAGCCGGTAACGGCGGCGGCTATGTCCGCGCCGGAATGTTCCAAAGCGCCCGCCGCCATAGCCTGCGCGGTTTCGCCGCTTACAACGCCAAACTGTTCTATTATATGCGCCGGCACACCGAGCATTGTTTGCTTTGCCGCCTCGCTGTAGGTGATGTATGAGCCCCAGAGTACGCCGGATGCTCCCGGTATCCGCGCAAGGGCATCCGCAGCAAGCCCTGCCGTGCAGGACTCGGCAAAAACAATTTTTAGCCCCCGCAAACGGAGCGCCTCAAATAATTTTTTTGCTGTGGAATTAGAGGTCAAGTTCATCGTCCATATCAAAATCCGGCTCTTTTCTACGCGCTTTCCCTCGTTTTTTGCTGCCGCTGTTACGCCGTTTTTTGCCTTTTGGGGCACCTTTAGCGGTTGTGCCGGCCGGCTCTACGGCTGTCGTCCCCAAGCCTTCCGCTGCGTTTTCTGAGCCGTCGTTCCCTTTGCCGCTTGCGGTGCCGTCTTTATCGGCGGCTGTTCCGGCGCGTCTGCGGGTAAAGATGCCAAGGCGCAATTTTTTTAGCGCGATTCCGTGTTCGGCAAAAAGTTGGCGGATGGCGCGTTCAAGTTCTATACGCGGCGGATTCATCGGCAGAACAAAATGCCGCGCCTTGGCAAAAATTTCCCTGAATAAAATTGCCGCATCTTCCGCGCCGTTCTGCGCCCAATCAGTTTCCCGTTCAACATAATCCGCAACGAGCGCGAAAACGAGGGACGACATCTCCGGCGCGGTTTCTTTTTCGTGCGCTTCGGTAAAGCGCTTGTAATAACTGTTCTTAAAGGCGGCGTCTTTTTTGATGAGGGCTGAGGCGGCAGGCTGCATATAACGGTAAAGCCCCGCCTCTTCCAAACTCTGAGCGATACGCGCCGCCGCCGGGGATTTTATCATCTTGGTAATCTCTTCGGTAAGGCGCGAAGGCGATATTTGCGCCAGCAACGCGCCGTTTGCCCGTATTTTTGCGGCAAGCGCCTGCGGCATATCCCAGTTGGCTATCGCGCAGTACTTTACCGCCCGAATCATCCGCACGGGGTCATCCTTAAAAATCACGCCGAGCGGTATTACAGGCTTTAGCAGTTTACGGTTTATGTCTTCCACTCCGCCAACATAGTCTATCACCAACTCCTTTACGGGGTCGTAAAAGAGAGCGTTCATCGTAAAGTCGCGGCGCATAACATCATCTTCGATGCTGCCAAAGGTGTTGCCTGTTGTGCCGTCCGCCATAGACCGGAAGGTGGCTACTTCTATGATTTTTGATGGGAAGAAAACATGAATCAACTTAAACCGCCTGCCGATAAGCCGTGAATTACGGATAAGGCGCTTTATTTCCTGCGGACGGGCGCTTGTCGCAATATCGAAATCCTTGGGTTTGCTGCCAAGCAGGAGGTCGCGCACCGCGCCGCCCACGATATATGTTTCGTAGCCGGCTTGCTGCAAACGCTTGCAGAGCAAAGCGGCATCCCCGTCAATACCGGCGCAGTCTATTTTATGTTCATTTTGCGAATAAACAACCGCTTTTTTTTCCAGACGGCCGTTGTTTTGAGAATACCGGAATCTCAAACTTTATCTCCGGCTCTCATATTAAAGCAAAAAGCCGCACTTTGGCTAGGGCAACGCTGAAAATGCAATTACAACCTTACGCCGTTTACGCTTATCACCACCGCTTGCGCCGCGCTGTTCGTCTGACGGTAAATGGGCGCGGGCGCAGTAATACCGCTGTCCCGCTTTTACCATTCTTTGGGCTTGAATCCCGCCGGTTCGGGTATACGGATGACCGATTCGCCGGCAAGTTCGAGTACAAAGAAACCGGCGTTGTGCGCTGCCGTGCGGGCTTCTGGGGGAACGATGCCCCCAGCGAGAGCTCCCAGAAGTTTTATATCAGGGCGGAGTTTTAGTTCCGCCGGCGGGTATTTCAGAATACGCTTCATCCGTTCTATGTG
>JAIROZ010000209.1 GCA_031257255.1 Spirochaetaceae bacterium
CAGTGCCGCCGCCGTAATTTTCTGCCCGACACCTTCCGTCTTGTAAAGCCCGCCATGTCCGCGCAGCGCGGTTATCTTCACATTTTCGTTCAATAGTATGTCCATCCCCAAACGAAGCGTAGCAAGCGCCGAAAAAATCTGACAGCGCATAAAGTTGGCAAGGTTGAATTTGGCATCAGGCTCACGCATAAAAAGCGGGCGACCCGTTTTCAAACCTGTTATAGGCTCGCCGGAAAAATAGTTATAGTTGAGCAAGCCGCCGCAGTCCGCGTCCCCTTCCAGCGTCTTGTTGTAGAGGGCATCGTACAAAGCGCTCTTTTCTACCTGAGCGCCAAAAAGCGCCGCCGCCTCGCCAAAGAGCCGCGTCCAGCCGTCCAAATCGCCTGTGCAGTTGTTGCAATGCACCATCGCCACAGGCTTGCCCGTGGGCGTAGTTACCATATCGATTTCTTCATAACGTTTGGAAAGCGGCTTTTCCAGCACAAGCATGGCAAATATCGAGGTGCCCGCCGAGACATTGCCGGTACGCTCCGCAATGCTGTTCGTGGCGGTCATTCCCGTGCCGGCATCCCCTTCCGGCGGACAGAGCGGAATTCCCGCTTTGAACGCTCCGTCAGGCGAAAGGAGCAGCGCCCCTTCTTCTGTAAGAGTTCCGGCATCATCCCCCGCGCTAAGGACAACGGGCAGAATGTCGCGCAATTTGGGCGGCGCATTAAACTTGGCAAAAATCTCATCGCACTTAGAAAGCATAGTTTCGCTGTAATTGGTGCCGTCTACCGGGAACATACCGGAAGCATCGCCTACCCCCAGAACTTTTTTGCCGGTCAGTTTCCAGTGAACATAACCGGCAAGTGTTGTAAGAAAGGCAATCTCCTTGGTGTGCGGTTCGCCGTTCAGCATAGCCTGATACAGATGGGCTATACTCCAGCGCTGCGGAATGTTGAACTCGAAAAACAACGACAGCATTTTTGCCGCTTCGGCTGTAGTTGTGTTCCGCCAAGTGCGGAATTCAGCAAGTTGTTTTCCGTTTTTGTCAAAGGGAAGGTAGCCGTGCATCATCGCGGAAATCCCGATAGCGCCCACGCTCTCCAGCGCCGCGCCGCACCGCGCCTTGACATCATTGCGGAGAGCGCGGAACGCCGCTTGCAGTCCCGTCCATACATCATCCAGATGATAAGTCCAAATGCCGTTTTCCAGACGGTTCTCCCAGTCAAAACTGCCCTGCGCGACAGGCGCGTGGTTTTCGTCTATCAGCACAGCCTTTATCCGTGTAGAACCGAGTTCAATACCCAATGCCGTTTTTGAAAAATCCATAGCGCTCTTGTTGTATCATAAATTCAAACATTAGGGAAGCAATGCCGCACCTTGTCTACAAGCGGACGCCCTGCTATACTATGACAAAACAAGGAGTTTTTATGGACAACACGGTCATATTAAAGGCAAAAGACATAGACGGTTATCTTACAGCAGCCGACATCGAAATCATCAATGAATTAAAAGAACTATACTACTCAAAACTTTCGCGCATCCATAGCATACCCGTACTCAACGATATTGATGAACTTATCGCTATGTACAACCATACAGGCGAGCGTATGAAGCAGGTATGTAAAGAGAACAGTCAGATTCATATATATTCATTCGAGATGCCAAACGAAATGCACGGCGAAGTGTCCCGTCTTATCGCAAAACTCCGCAATATCGAAACTTATGGACATCAGGAATATATTTATTACACGCAAAGAGCATACGAAATGCTGTTTAATTTTGTATGGGGCAGCCGTCTGCGCAGTGACAAAACGCATTTTTTGATAGAAACTCCGGTAAATGTTCCTTTTGTAAACTACGCAATGCACAAAATTCCGAATATTGATGCTCAGATTGAAAACACAGTTATGTGCGTAATGCTGCGTGGGGCGCTGCTTCCTTCGATAATAGTAAGCAAAGAAATTCAGGAATGGCATTCACGCGGATATATAACGCCGTTTGCTCTGTTCAGGATTAAACGAGACGAAACAAAAAACGAAGAGAATATGGAATATATATTAGATTTAAAAAAATCATATTTCAAATTGAGTGATATGGACGGCAAAGATTTAATTTTTTGCGACCCGATGAACGCGACAGGCGGGAGCATCATTGCTACAGTGCGTTATTTACAGGAGCAGAATGTAAAGCCGCGTTCCATTATGTTTTTGAACATCATAGCGGCGCTGCCCGGCGCTCTCCGCGTTGCCCGCGCCATACCGAACATACAGGTTTATAGTTTATGGATGGACCCCTGCCTGAACGATTTAGCGTACATATTGCCCGGATTGGGCGATTTTGGCGACCGTCTTAACCGTAAAGACCGCGAGAACGACCCTCGCAATTTGATACGCCTTATTGCGGATTACGGACACAATGTTACCAAACTATACAAATGGCAAATCCGCGGAATTGAACAGACGATATTTCAGTAATAGAGTCGTTCGTGTTACCAAACAACTCTAATCATTACTGCCCATGCTTACTCAATTCCATGCGCTTTAGTTTCTTCATTGTAAGAATTAGCGAAATTGTAAGCGGGACAAGAGCGCCTGCCCATGCGAGCGGGCTGGCAAGCGAAATCCCGGTAAAACCCAGCGGTATAGAAAGCAGCAACGCCGCAATAGTCCGCATTACAAGTTCCACAACACCCGCTATGGTCGGGATAAGCGTTCCACCAAGCCCTATGAGCGTTTGCCGGTAGGCAAAAAGTTGGCTTAGAAACACAAGAAAACCGCCTTGTATCGCAAGATATATGTATGCAAGCCCTATCGCTTCTTCCTCGTTTCGTAAAAAGAGCGCCGACAGTTCGCGTCCTGCGGCGATAAAAACAATTCCCAAAATAACGGCGAGGCAAAACGATATGGCGGAACCTTGCAGAGTCCCGCGCCTTATGCGTTCCCATTTCCGCGCCCCGTAATTCTGAGCGGCAAAAGTCGACATAGCCTGACTTAAAGAACTAAGCAAAAAGATAGCAAGCGCGTCAAGGCGCTCGCCGGCGGTAAAAGCCGCTATTGGTATAGTGCCGAGTTTGTTTGTAGCAAAGGTAACGGCAAGCGCTCCAATAGCAATAATGCTCCACTGGAAGCCTACTGGCAGCGCTACCTTTACCTGTACAGCAATTTCTTTTAAGTCTGTATTCCAGTCTTCTGCGGTTATGCTGAGTATTTTGACCCGCAGCCGTATTGCCGCTATACAAAAGATGCCTGCCGCAAACTGCGCTATTACTGTGGCAAGCCCTGCCCCAAAAACACCCATGTTAAAAATCAGTATAAAAATATAATCCAAAATGATATTTAGAATGCAGGCGGCAACTAAAAAGTATAGCGGAGTTTTGCTGTCTCCAATGGAACGCATCATATTAGAACATATATTGAAGAGCGTTATTGCCGGCATGCCCCAAAGCATCGTAACCATATATACCCATGCATCGTCAAAAATTTCTTCCGGCGTGTTAAGGGCGCGTAGCAGCGGTTTAAGAAAAGTTATGCTCGGTATCATAAGGGCGGCGGTAATAACGGCGCTTATGATTACGCCGCAGGCAAAACTGCGCCGCACACCGCGCTCATCCCCCGCTCCGAAACGCTGCGCTGTAATTACAGCCGCGCCATTTGTAAATCCGACAATAAAACCCAGTATAAGAAACTGAAGGCTGCCGGTACTGCCGAGCGCCGCAAGCGCCCCGGTGCCTATCGTTTGGCTTACGATAAACGAATCCGCCATATTGTACAATTGCTGAAAGAGATTTCCAATAATTAGCGGTATGGAAAATGATACGATTAACTGCCAGGGCGGTCCCAGCGTCATATTTTTTGTCATATATAAAATATACTTTTAGAGCGGTTAGAGCCGTCCTAATTCTATCACAAGACGGCATGCGGAGTCCATTTCACGGACGCTTACCCATTCGTCAACGCTGTGAAAATTCCGTCCCCCTGTCCAAATATTGGGCGTAGGTATGCCGAGTTCCGTTAGCCGCGACCCGTCTGTTCCGCCGCGTACAGGTTTTAGAACAGGCTGCATACCGAGCGTCTGCATTGCCTTTGTAAGGCGTTCCATTACCTCAGGATGGGCGGCGATTTTTTCCTTCATATTGAAGTACGAAGGCTCTGTCTTTACTGTTACCTTTCCGCCGGGGAATTGCGCTTCTACAGCGCGGGCGATAGCCTGCAAAGCGGCAAGGCGGCGCTCCATCCCCTCCCGTGTAAAGTCCCGCAATATAAGTTCAATATGCGCCTCATCTTGCCGCCCTTTAATTTCCATAAGGCAATAGTAGCCGTAATAGCCGTCTGTAGCCTCCGGGCTTTCGCTGCGTGGTAGCATGGCGGCAAAAACAGATGCCATAAGCGCCGCATTTACAAGTATGCCGCGGGCATTTCCCGGATGTATTACCCGACCTTCAAAAGAAACGAGCGCTCTGTAAGCGTTAAAACATTCAATCTCAACCTCGCCCTCTTCCCCGCCGTCTATAGTCCAGCAGGTCTTTGAATGGATAAGTTCCAGCGGGAAGTCGGGGAGTCCTTTGCCTGTTTCTTCGTCCGGCGTAAATATGAATTCAAGTTCTCCGTGTTCCACCTCAGGATGAAGGAGAAACCACTCTGCCGCCGTTACAAGTATTGCAATGCCTGCCTTATCGTCCGCGCCGAGCAGCGTTGCGCCGCCGCTTTTGACTACCACGCCGCCGGCTGCGCTTTCTTCTATAACGGGATGAACATCCTTGCCGCTCACTTCGTCCGAAGTATCAAGATGGGCGAGGAAGCCCTGCGCCGGTTTGGGAGCGTTTGCCGGGATGCGGGCAATAAGATAGCAATGCGGGGTAAGAGTGATGTCCCGCGCTCCAAGCGTGCGTAATTCCGCTTCCAGCATCCGCGCCAAGTCCCATTGTCCGGGCGTAGTCGGCGTCTCTTTGCTTTTTGGGTCGCTTGTTGTCCATACACGAGCATATTTAACAAAACGCTCAAGGAGTTTTTTTTCAAACATAGAGTATTATAGAGCAGATAGCAGATACTGAGTAGCCCGTAAATAATGATAATTATCACAATTTAAATTTGATTTTTTTAGCATAATAATGTTTCTCTGTTAGAATTCATATAGGCAGTTTGCCTAAAACAATTTTCTTAGGAGGACTTTTATGAAGAAGTCAAAAATCAATGATTGTTTCCGTGTGTTTTTGGAAACAAAAAACTTGGCGCGTATTTTCGCGCTTACGGCGGTTGTAATTTTTACAGCCATAGCATTTGCGGCGTGCGAACAGGAGGTCGACAATGATTTCACTATTACCGGTATTCCAAATGCCGCTGCTGGTATGCCAATTACGGTGTATGCTTGTTCAAAGCAACCTGAATCTACTCAGGGCGTTTCAACTACTGATGTCCCTACAGGCACTGTAAACAGCGGTGGAACTATAAGATGGTCTACAGAACCTTCCGATGGTGCCTATTACTATGTAGTTTTGTATTTCAACAAGAGTTATTACAAGTATCCAGACAAGATAATGTTTTCAGGAGAGGGTAAAACCCTAGAGTGGAGCAAGTTTAGCGCACTGGAAACAGGGTTTGACGAAGGGAAATGGCTAGAAGGTGGTATTATGCCGGGTGAAACCAGAAAATATTCATTTCGAGTTTATTTAACAGGAAGTTCTGCATATCCACGGACTAAAACATTTTATTTTTGGTGGAACGACCGCAAAGAAGGCGATGGGACTAAAAAATGCGACATCAGAGTAAGGGGTAGACTAGGCAACGGGGTTATTACCGGGTGGCAAAGTGAGGGAAGTGACACTATCGACAGCGCTTGGGAAAATGCGGTACGGGTAACACTAAGAAGCGAAACTGTTGCTATTAGTACACTTACTTTAATTGTAGAAGGTTACGATTCCAGTGAGTCAGGTGATTTTGCTATTTGTTACACAGAAACTAATGAGCGTCCTTCAACTCCCTGATATAATATTGCTTTCATTAAGCCGGCGGCATAAAGTCGTTAAAGTTTTCGGTAATTCCACCATCGGGAGTATATATGCCGTTTGCGCCGCTCGTTTTAGCGCCGGACTGAATGCCCGCGCCATCGGCTGCGTT
>JAIROZ010000027.1 GCA_031257255.1 Spirochaetaceae bacterium
CTTATGCCTATGGTACGCCGAATAAAGATTCCGATATAGACTTATATATTGTATTTAAGGACGATATGCAGATGCGGGAACTTGACGCGCTGGCGGCGGCGCGTACCGCAATGTCATCAATACAAAAAATGCCGCTTGACCTGCTTGGTTTGAAATCAAACCGTTTTATGGACAGAAGGCAATACGCAACGCTGGAACGCAAAATTACGCGGGAAGGGATAAAATTGTATGGGTAAAATGGAAATCTTACAGGGCTGGCTCAACAAGGGCGAAGAAGATCTGCGGTCTGCGGAATACCTTTCTACCATGCATCACCCGACACCTGATGAGACTATTTGTTATCTTTGCCAGCAGTCGGCAGAAAAATACCTGAAAGGTTTTTTGTTTCTTTGCGACATTGAACCGCCAAAAACCCATGACTTAATTGAACTTATAACAATGTGCCTGCCATATAACAATAATTTTTCTGTGTTGATGCCAAAGGCGCAGGTACTGACCAATTATGGGGTGATGCCCCGTTATCCAAATGAACTGCATATAACCGGTGATGATGCGCGTGTTGCCCTGCAATATGCCCGGGACATAAAAGACTATGTACTGGCGGCGGTGGAGCGGGTGTAAGGGAGGCGGTGGGGCGGCGAAATCCCCCCCCTTCCCCTGCCGCCGTACAAAAAAGCCCTCTGCCCGGAAACCGGGTAGAGGGCACTAGGGAAGCACTGAAAAACGCAAACGAGCATTTTTCAGTGCTTTCTTTCCCTTTAGTTTCGTAATGAAATGAGAAACTAAAAAGGGAAACGCTGATAAGCATCGAGTTAATCAGCGTTTCCTTAGGCAATAATGACGGCGCGGCGCGTTGACAACCAGATTGCCTATACTAGACAAAAAAATGGCGCTATGTTAGCATTGCAAATACAATGAGTTCGCTGCCAAGACAAAAGATTAACGATTATTACGACCAATTTAGACCGGTTGATGTAACATTCACTAAGGAAGTGATTCAGACTACAGGGCTGGTGCCAAAAGAAGTTCAACTAAAGTGCGCGTCTGATTTTTACCCATGCGTAATATATTCTACCTCATTCGAGTCGGCAAAAGTTGTCGCAAACAACAAGTCCGGCTTAATGCAGAAACTAAAAGCGACAAACAGCGCTCTTTCGATACGCTTTTTCTTCAAATTGCCTACAAACGAAGAACAAGTAGTATTTCTCGTTCCCGCAAGAATGATAAGCCTCTCATCTTACGGGAATTCGGAGGATATGAGTTTTTTTACGCTTGAATTTACATCGCGCCCGCCCGATGACCTTATCGAAATTATGGGGCGTATACTCGAAGCAAATATGAATTTTAGCAAGCGGAAGGACGAAAGAGTGCCCGTTACGCAGGAAACTATGCGTAAGATGGGCATAATAAAAGATGTAACTATAGTTATTGACGGCGCCGCCCGCCGTTGCATACTCCGTGAGGTCTTTTTTGCAGGGGCGCGGATTATCACTATGGGCAAAGTTCTGGAAAATGGCGAAAAACAAGTGTACCTCAGACTTGAATTCAACGACCCTTCAGAGGAATGTACACTTCAGGGAAGGCTTATCAAAGTTGACACGGCATCCTCCGATGGAATGTATGTTCTTACGATTGTCTACATTGACCCGGTACCGATGTGCTATAAGGTTAGATTGAATGACTATATATCATCCGTTAAAGTTGACAGCCGTCCTATCCAGCCTATCATCCAACAAAAACCGCCCGATAAAGCCATTCCGCAAGCCGAAATCCCGTATACTCAGCCGGAAACAGACATAAAAGAACAATCTGCGGAACCACTAGATTAAAAAATGTTCTACTTTACATTGCCCGAAACAAGCGCATTCTGGAATTTAGCGGCTCTGAATGAAGGTGAAAAAAATCGACATTTCAAAATCAACCCTAAAATACCGCTTCCCATAGAAAGCGAAGAGCATGAAACTGAACAGCAAGTTCTTGCCAACATTACTCTGGAAAGAGTACTTTCCGGTATGATAAAAACGCTGGCAGGAAATCCCAGTTGCCGGTACCTGCATTATTACCGCCGTTTTGTCCGCGCCTGCAAGCCTAATATTTTACGCGAATTAACCTCCGCCGCTCTGGTAAAGGCGGAAAAAGGCGACTTTGCCTTTGCGGTGGAAATTGCCGCCGCTCTTGTCGCAATATTCCCAAAATCGGCGAAGGCGCTTTATGTACGAGCGCTTGTGCTGGAGGAGTATGCCGCCAGTCTGCGCAAAAGCGGCAGCATTAACGAAGCGCTTGACGCCGAAGAAAAGACGGCGGCGGCATACCGCGAGGCGCTTTTGCCGGACGAGCCGCTTACCGCCGCCCTTTTTAGCGCCGCCTTGTTTTATTACAAACAAAAACAGTATGCGCTTTCTCTTGAACATCTTAACAAATTCATTCCGCTGGCGGACAATGCGGAACAAAAAGAGGCGGCGCTATCTCTTGTCCGGCAGATTGAAGGCGAACATCTGGACGATATTCGTTTTGCGCGGGCGCGGGAATGTATCGAAAATGGGCGTGAGGAAGAAGGCATTAGTGCCATTCAAGAATTTTTAGCGGATAATGGGGAAGTCTGGAATGCGCACTTTCTTTTGGGATTGGGTCTCCGGCACTTAAAGCGCTGGGAGGAAGCCCTTACCGCTTTTACCAAGGCGCGTGAACTTGGTGGCGGCATAGCAGACACAGATAACGAAATTGCCATCTGCCTTATTGAACTTGGACGCCCGCTTGAAGCAAAACTGGAACTTGAGACGGCGCTTGTAAAGGACGGCGAAAACATCAAAATTCTGTCAAATCTTGGCATTGTGGAACTAAAACTTGGGAACGCGGAAAAAGCCGCCGCATTTTTCCGCGCTGTTCTGGAATTTGCCCCCAACGACCCCATCGCCGCCCATTATGTTTACAATAACGCCTAACCGCCTACCTCTGTACACGCCCGGAAGCATCGCCTCCGGCAAGTTTTTTTACTTCGTCAACGGAAACTAAATTGTAATCGCCTTCTATGCTGTGTTTAAGGCAACTCGCGGCTACGGCAAACTCTATCGTTTCTTGCGGCGGATATTTGTTTATCTGCGCGTAAATAAGAGCGCCGCCAAAACTATCGCCGCCGCCTACACGGTCAACAATGTGAACCGGGTACTTCTTAGAAAAATAATATTCCTTGCCGTCATATAGCATTGCCGCCCAATTATTATCATTTGCCGAAATTGACTCGCGCAGCGTAATGGCAACATGGGTAAAGTTAAAACGCTCTTTTAATTGAGACGCGACATTTTTGTAGCCCTCGCGGCTTAATTCGCCATGCGAAATATCGCTGTCTTTTGCTTTTATTCCAAAAACATCGGATGCGTCTTCCTCGTTAGCAATGCACACATCAACATATTCCATAAGCCGTTTCATAACCTCGCCGGCTTTTTCCCGCGTCCACAGATTTTTTCGGTAGTTCAAATCGCACGAAACAGTAATCTTTTTTGCCTTTGCCGTTTTACATGCTTCCAAGCAGAGCGCCGCGCAACTATCGCTTAACGCGGGGGTAATGCCTGTAAAATGAAACCAGCAAGCGCCCTCAAGAATTTTGTTCCAGTCAAAATCGGACTGCGCCGCCTCGCTTATCGACGAATGTGCTCTGTCGTAAATTACTTTGGAAGGACGCTGAGATGCGCCTTTTTCCAGAAAATAAATTCCTACACGCCCGCCGCCCCGCGCAATAAATTGGGTATCAACGCCGAATTCACGGAGTTTATTTACGGCGCTTTGCCCTATTTCGTGTGCCGGCAGTTTTGTTACAAACGCCGCGTCAAGTCCGTAGTTGGCAAGCGAAATTGCCACATTTGCCTCGCCGCCGCCGTAAGTCGCCCCAAAATTTGCCGCCTGTGTAAACCGGTAGTACCCTTCCGGCGCAAGCCTGAGCATAATTTCTCCAAATGTTATTACCTTTTGCATATTCAAATCCTTATTTTAACTTCTGTTCCACAAGATGCACGGCAAAACCGGCAATCTCGTCCTTAAAGTATATAGCCATTACCTTTCCATCCGCGTCTAACTTTTTGCTTTCCTCGTTAAAAGCAAAGCCCTTGCGTTCCAAAAAAGCCCGCGCCCGCAATATCGAATTTGTGCCGATGGCAATGTGTCCATTTTTGCCAAGTCCCGGCGCTTTCATCAATTCGATATAACTTGCGGCAAATATAGAACCGGTAGTCTCCCTCGGTATAAACCCAAAAAGAAGTTCAAACTGCCGCGCTGCATTTTTTGCTTCGGTTTCGTTTGTTGTATTTATGCCGATATGGGCAAGGTTAAAGCGGAGCATCGTGTTTACTGCCTCGCGGCAAAGCGCGGTGATTTTGGCAAAGTCTCCGGCATTAAGCGCTTCCGGCGGAACCATCCACGAACCGCCGCAGGCAATTATTTTATCAAACGCCAGATACGCCGCCAGATTTGCCGCATTTATGCCGCCGGTGGGCATAAACTTTAGCATGGAAAACGGCGCGGAAACCGCCTTTAGGTAAGGAAGTCCGCCGGACTGTTCCGCCGGAAAAAATTTAACCGCTGTAAGCCCCATTTCTAACGCCGCTTCCATATCCGAAGGATTTGTGCAGCCCGGCGTAACCGGAATTTTTTTGTCGAGGCAGTGCTTAACAACACGAGGGTTAAAACCGGGGCTCACAATAAATTGCGCCCCCGCGTCTATTGCCTTATCAACCTGTTCAGTTGTAAGGACGGTGCCGGCACCGACAATTACCTGCGGTACTTCGCGGGCAATGTTTTTTATCGCCGCTGCGCCTGCTTCCGTGCGGAATGTAATTTCCGCGCAGGGAATACCGCCTTCTAAGAGAGCACGGGCAAGCGGCACGGCATTTGCGGCATCATCAATCTTAATTACAGGCACTATGCCGGTTTTTTCTAATTCAAATAATATATCATTCATAAATTCACCTTAACTCATTTTGTCTATCGCTTCGTACAATCCGTTAAGATACGCGACTCCCAGAGCGCGGTCGTAAAGTCCATAGCCCGGCATTCCTGTTTCTCCCCAAATTGCTCTTCCATGGTCGGGACGCACCGCTCCACGGAAGCCAATATCGTAGAGAGCCTTCATTATAGCGAACATATCGAGCGAGCCATCGCTCGAAAGATGGGCGCTTTCTTCAAAGACGCCGGGCGCTGTATGCCGGACATTTCGCACATGGGCAAAATGAATTCTGCCTTTAAGAGCGCTGATAATATCAGGTATATCGTTTTGCGGATTGCTTCCCAAACTTCCCGTACAAAGCGTAACACCGTTATGCGGGTTATCAACATTTTGTAAAATACGCAAAAGTTTTTCTTTTCCGGTTACGATGCGCGGAAGCCCGAACACAGACCACGCCGGGTCGTCCGGGTGTATTGCCATATTGATATTATATTTTTCGCACACCGGCATAAGACGGGTCAAAAAATAGCCGAGATTTGCAAGCAATTTTTCTTCGTCAATGCCTTTATACATGGCAAACAATTCTTTAAGCCGCGCCATACGCTCAGGCTCCCAGCCAGCAAGCGTATGTCCGCCGGACTGCTTGCTTATAGACGCAAACATATCATCAGGATTTATCGCGTCTATCGCTTTTTGATCGTAGGCAAGTACAGTACTGCCGTCTTCGCGCATTTTGGCAAGGTCGCTGCGCGTCCAGTCGAATACCGGCATAAAGTTGTAGCACACAAGATGAATGTCCTGTTTGCCAAGGTTTTCTAGCGTTTCGATATAAATATCAATATATTTGTCGCGTTCCGCGCCGCCGGTCTTTATAGCATCGTGAACATTCACGCTTTCTATACCGGAAAGTTTCAAGCCGGATTTTTCGACTGTTTCTTTAAGCGCTTTTATTTCGGCTACTTCCCAGCGTTCGCCGGGTAGTTTGTTGTAAAGCGTGGTAATAACGCCAACAATTCCGGGCACCTGCCGGATTTGCTGCAAAGTAACCGGGTCATGTCCCGGACCAAACCATCGCATCGTCATTTGCATAAAAATTCTCCTGCTCACGCCGTATATTTACTCAGCGTCTTGCGCACGGCACCGCGCCCCGCCGTCAATTCGGCAAAATAGCCTTCTATTTTTTCGCCAAGCCCGGCGGCATAAAGATTGACGCCGAAAATTTTTTCGTTTGACAAAATAGTTTTTAGTTTTCCTTTTGCCGTTTCCGGTTTGCCAAGTTCGATACCGGCAAGCGCCGGCTGCAATTCCGCCAAAAGCGGGTCGGCGCTTAACTTAAATGACTTGCCGTCATCATCTATACCTAAAAGATACCGGCACCACGCCGCCAGTACAAGGGGTATCAAAATGAGTTTATTTATATCGAGTTCATTAGCCGTCATATACAATTTAATTGTTTCACCAAAACGAATGGACAATTTTTGAGAGGTATCTGACGCGATGCGCTGCGGAGTGTCCGGTATATTCGGATTGGGAAAGCGAACTGTCAGCACCTCTTTGACAAATGCCGCCGGATTTATGATGCCGGGGTCAGTAACAACAGGCAGCCCTTCGTTGTAGGCGATTTTGCTGACAAGCGCTTTAAGCCCCGCATCCTCCATTTCTTCGGCTATCGAGGTAAAACCCAACAGGCAGCCGAAAATAGCGAGGGAGGTATGCAGCGGGTTTAAGCAGGTGCATACCTTCATCCGCTCAACCTTATCGACAATTTCCGCGCCGGTAAAATAGACGCCGGCTTTTTCGAGCGGCGGTCTTCCGTTTGGAAAATCGTCTTCTATAACAAGGTATTCGCTCTCTTCGGTATTAACAAAAGATGCCTTTACCGCGCCGTTTGGCTGTTTTACAAGTTCCATGCCGGCTATTCCCGCGTCCGTAAGCGCCTTTGAAACACGCTCCGAGGGCAGCGGCGTAATTTTGTCTATCATCGAAAGTGGAAACGAAACCTTTTTTTTGTCGCCAATATAGTCTAGAAAAGCCTGTTCGACCTTGCCAAGCCGATGCCATTCGGCGGCAACGCTAAGCATTGCCGCCTTGAGTTTGTCGCCGTTCCGCGAAAAATTATCGGTAGAAACAAGCGCAAGCGGAGCGCCGCCCGCATTGTACCTTTCCAAAAGCAAAGCGCAGAGTTTTAGCATAATGTGCCCCGCGCCTTCTGGTCCCTTGTCCAGTTCGGCGGCAATTTCCGGGCGGATAGCGCCCGTCAGCGTCTTAAAGTCGTAGCCTTTTTCGGTAATTGCCAGCGTAACCATCTGTAAAGAAGGGCTGGCAAATACCGTTTTAAGCCGGTTCCACGAGGCGGTATCGGCGGGGTCTGCGGCAAGCATTTCGGTAACACTGCCTACAATCTTTTTTTCAAGACTGCCGTCCGCCTTCATTACCGCCGTCAAAAAAAGATTATCGCTTTTTTGGTAAAGCGCTTTTGCTTCGGCATAATTTACAGGCGCAATGGCGATAATCCCTTTGCCGCTTAAACCTTTTTCGATGAGCGTTTGCTGCAGCACGGCGTGAAATGCCCGGAACAAATTGCCCGGACCTATATGCGCCCAAATAGGAGAAGCAAAAGTTTCCTTTCGCAGCGCATCAATATCAAATTGAGGAAGCGAAATCCCTGCCTTTTTGAACGCCGCCGCGTTTTCTTTTATGCTCTTTAAGTTAATCTCTAACACCGCTTACCCCCGCCGCGTTATTTTCCAAAAATCAGGTTTGGAATGAACAGCACCAAATCCGGCAGGAATACCAGCACAGCCAATTCCAGCAGTACAGCAAGCATAAAAGGCAGCGATGCTTTGGTGTATTCTTCCGGTGGACAATCTATTATACCGCATACAGTATACAGCGCGGAGCCAATCGGCGGCGTCATAACTCCAAGCGTACATATCGTTGCCATAAGAACGCCAAAATGTACCGGGTCTATGCCGGCAGATTTTACCATAGGCAGGAAAATCGGTGTAAGTAAAAGAAAGTTTACATTGCTGTCTACAAACATACCGGTAATAAATAAAAAGCCCAGCATAATAAGTACAAGCGCCTGCGGATTACTGGTAATGCCAAAAATTAGAGAACTCAACGCTATAGGCAATTTTACCCATGTTATAGCAAAACTGAATGGACCGGACATTGCTATAATAAGCATTATTGCGCCGTTATCTTTTACGGTGGTCATTAGGGCTTCCTTAAAATTCTTCCAGTTTAATTCTTTGTATATAAACTTTCCAACAATAAGCGCGTAAACAACGGCAAAAGCGCCGGATTCAGAGGGAGTAAAAACGCCCATGCGGATTCCAACAATAAGCAGAATAGGAAAGAGCAGCGCCCAGACACATTCTATCAATTCGTCTATTACTTCTTTGAACGAAAGTTTGGCTTTAACACTGGGCGGGTCGTATTTGTAATAACGCGAAGTAATGGATGTTGTTGCCATAAGAACAACCATCATCAGAATACCCGGAATTATGCCGGCGGCAAAAAGTCGTCCTATAGAAACTTCGCCCACAAAGCCAAAAATAATAAGCCCCAGAGACGGCGGTATTGTCGCGGTAATAAGAGCGGTAACACAATTTACCGCGCAAATATAGCCTTTTTTATAGCCTATGCGTATCATTTCCGGACCAAGTATACGGGTTTCCATTGCGGCATCGGCAGTAGCAGAACCGGAAACGCCGCCCATGAGCGTACTCATTACTACGGAAATTTGCGCGGTGCCGCCGTACATACCCCGCGTAAGCAGCCGCGCAAGCCGCAAAAGGCGGTCTGTAATGCCGGAAACATTCATTAAATTGCCGGCAAAAATAAAAAATGGAACCGCTAAAAACGCAAAACTCTGGCTTTGCGAAACTACCATCTGTGTTGCTATTTCAAACGGAAGGTATTGAGTGCTAAAAAAGTACGCAAGCGCGGAAATTCCGATAACAAACGCGATGGGCATTCCCATCACCAAAAATAAAATAAAACAGCAGAGTAAAAATGCCATAATTATGCCTCCTTATTAAAATTGACAATGCCGTCATAAAATTTTATGGCGGTAGAAACACACATGGATGCCGAGGCGACAATCATACTCAGTGTTACCAAAGAATACGGAATTGGTATCGACTGATATGTACGCACGCGCTCCTGCCATGCAAGGTTTATGCCGTAAACAATAAAAACTCCAAGCGCAAAAAATACAACAATATAAATTATAAGCGCGATAAATTTTTGCGTCCGTTTTGAAAGTTTGCGCGTTACAATATCAATGCCGACTAACTGCCCGCCGCGCCATGCTATATCCGCGCCGAGAAACGCCGTCCACGAAAGCAGAAACAGCGCCATATCTATATTCCACGACATTGATATGCGGAAAAAACGCAGTATCGCCGAAAGAAAAACAAACAGTACAAGAAAAACAAAACCCGTGCCGCAGGCGGCAACTTCTATTTTGCACCATGCATTATAT
Source organism: Spirochaetaceae bacterium (assembly GCA_031257255.1). Lineage (GTDB taxonomy): Bacteria > Spirochaetota > Spirochaetia > Treponematales > Breznakiellaceae > JAIROZ01. The sequence continues at coordinate 9,429 of JAIROZ010000027.1, forward strand.
ATCTTTTTCATAAACACCTCACAATCCTAATTCACTAAAAAGACGGTCGCGCAAACCGGCGGAAAAGCCTAAATCATTATTTGTATACAAAGGAGATATAGCCTGCTGAAATTCATTGATGTCTACTTCGTAAATAGCCACGCCTTTCTCCTTCATCTTTGCGTAATAATCTTCTTCTTCTTTAGCGACAATTTCACCGTACTTCTTTGCTTTTTCGCGTATTGTACTAATAAAAATATCGCGCTCCGCCGGCGGCATCGCGTCATACATACGTTTTGAACAAATAAAAGATGATTGCAGCATATAGTGTTTGCTAAGCGCCAAATATTTTGCAACCTCGTAAATAGCGGTGCCGTAAGCGGTAGCAACCTGAACTTCGCAGCCGTCAAGCGTTTTTTGCTGAATACCCGGCAGCACCTCGCCCCAAGAAATGCCGATGTTCGCAAAACCGAAGTACTTTGCCAGAGCGTTGCCTATCGCGTTGCCAAACCCGCGTATCCGTAGACCTTTTAAGCCGGCTACCGATTCCACCGGAATGTTTGTGTAAAAACTGCGGAAGCCGTTGTACATATCGGCAACAAACATGATTCCCTGCGCCGACAGTTGTTCCTGCCATTCCTTAAAAATTGCCGTGTCCGGCAGGCGTTCAAGCGCGGCACGGTCGGTAAGCACATAAGGCGCCATAAGGATACTTAAATCCTTTATACCAAACTGGCTTGCAAGCCTGCCCGGGTCGCTGGGAACCACAAGGGGTACCCCGATTTTTGCCTGCGTAACCAGATTGTCGGTGTCGTTGGAAAGCGCGCCATTGACATAAAGGTCGCAGTCAAATTTGCCGGTCGCGTTAAGCGCATCGGCGACTTCCTGCATCATCCGGCTTTGACCGGTTGTAGCAGCCTCGGTTCCCGCAAACGCCACTTTGATTTTACCGGAGCCTTTTTCGCACGAAGCGAACAAAGCCAGCGCGGTTATCAACGCAACGACGGTTCCCATTTTTAACTTCGAGAATACCATATAGCCTCCTATGTTCTCGTACCTGCCGCAAAACCCGCCAAGGCGCGGTTCCGCGATTATGTAAAATATTTTTCCGCGTTGCGGAACGATATATTACGCACAAAGTCTGATAAGGTTTCGATATTAGGGTCAATTTCGCCGTCTTCCGCCCATTTTCCAATGAGATTGCAGAGAATACGGCGAAAGTATTCATGGCGCGGAAACGAAAGAAAACTGCGTGAATCCGTCAGCATACCAATAAACCTGGGCAGCACACCCATATTTGCGTAAACGCGGAGTTGCGCTTCCATTTGGTCTTTGTTGTCGAGGAACCACCATGCGGAACCTAACTGTACTTTTCCCGGTGTCCTGCCGTCCTGGAACGAGCCGCCTATAGCGGCAAGCGGATAAAAGTCTTTTGGATGAAGGCTGTAGAGTATAGTTTTGGGGAGCCCGCCCCGGATTTCTATTGCGTCTAAAAGCCGCGCAAGCGGAATGCACATATCGCCGTCCGCTATCGCGTCAAAACCGGTATTAGGTCCAAGCGCGGCGCTTTGGCGTGTATTAACGGCGCGTAAAGGGAAAAAATGCAGTTGCATTGCCCAGCCGCGCTTATAAAATTCATTTGCCAGAAAAACAACAATAAAACTTTTGTAATTTTCTTCTTCGTCTGCGGAAAGTTCCCCGCCGTTAAAGCGCTTGCTAAAAGCAGCAGCAGCAGCCTGCCGCCATTCTTTTTCCGTTTTTGCGGGCACAAGCGGCGGATGGCTCAGTCCAAAATCGGCTATTCGGCAGCCGTTAATATCAAAATGATTTACCGCCGCCAAAAGAGCATCGAGCAAACCGTCAAGGCTGCCTGTTGAAACTTCCATACTTTTTTCGAGTTGCGCAAGATATGTATGCCAAGTTTGTTTTTCTATTTCGAGCGCCGCGTCCGGTCTAAAAGAAGGGATTACCTTAGTTTGCGTCTTTTTTTCGTTTGCTATCTGTATATGATACTGAAGTGAATCCGCGGGGTCATCTGTGGTACCCACAGCGTAAATGTTGAATTTTTTAAATATGCCGTAAACGGAAAAATCATCGTTTGATAATTTATCGTTTGCGTGCTTCCAGAGTTCTTTTGCGTTATCTTCGTTTAGAGGTTCATAAAAATCAAAATAACGTTGTAATTCAAGATGAGTCCAATGGTAAAGGGGATTTCCAATTAAAAGCGGTACAGTACGCGCCCATGCCAAAAATTTTTCTTCCGGCGAAGCGCCGCCTGTAATATAATCTTCGGGAACGCCGTTCGCCCGCATTGCCCGCCATTTGTAATGGTCGGCAGAAAGCCATAACTCGGCAAGATTATCAAAGCGGCGGTTTTGCGCTATTTCTTCCGGTATCAAATGAGAATGATAATCGAAAATAGGCTCCGCCGCCGCCGCTTCATGATATAGACGCTTTGCGGTTTCGTTTAAGAGCAAAAAATCTTTGTCTATAAACTTCTTCACTTTGCTACTTTCCAAAAACAAGGTTCGGAATAAACAGCACCAAGTCCTTAAAGCATACGCAGAGTACCACCACACATACTACGGCAATAATGAACGGCACTGTTTGTTTTGCCGTCTCTTCCGGTTTGCAGCCCATAATGGACGATGTAGTGTACAGCGCAATGCCGACAGGCGGCGTCATAATGCCCATTGTGGTAACGGTCATCATTACAAGACCGAATTGTACCGGGTCAACACCGGCGGCGCGGGCAACAGGCAGCAGTATTGGCGTTAAAAGCAGCGCAATAACCGTTGTTTCGATGAACATACCGCAGATTACCAAAAGCAGAATGATGATAAACTGCATCAGCACCGGATTATTGGTAATGCTAACAAGGAAGCCCGCCATAGCCTGCGGCACCTGGTCGTACACAATGCCGTAACCGAAAATGCCGGAAAGCGACACCAGAATCATAATAACGCCGATGTCGTGCGCTGTGTCCTTTAGCGTACTAAAAAACACCTTTAGCGTGAGTTCCTTGTATATTACCGTGCCGACGAATATCGCGTAGACGCAGGCAAACGCGCCGGACTCGGACGCGGTAAACACACCGAAGCGGATTCCCACTATCAGAATGATAGGAAAGAGCAGCGCCCAGAAGCCGTCTACAGCGGCGCGGCATACATCCATAAATGATGCCGGTTTTGTCCGTTCCGGTGTAAGCCCGCGTTTTTTGGCGGTTATCCGTATTGTTAGCATAAGCACCGCCATCATCAAAAAGCCGGGGACAAAGCCGCCGGCAAAAAGCCGCCCTATCGAAACCTCGCCCACAGAACCATAGATGATAAGCCCCATAGACGGCGGGATAGTCGCGGTAATAAGGCTTGTAACACCGTTTACAGCCGCCGAATACGGGCGCGGATAGCCCCGCTTCGTCATTTCTGGACCAAGAACACGACATTCCATAGCGGCATCGGCATTAGCGGAACCGGAAACACCGCCCATCAGCGTGGAAAGGACGCACGAAACCTGTCCCAGATTGCCGTACATGTGTCCGGTAAGCACATTTGCCAATTTTACAAGGCGCGAAGTAATGCCGGTGTTATTCATCAGATTGCCGGCAAAAATAAAAAGCGGTATTGCCAGCAGCGTAAAACTCTGGCTGGAGGAGACTACTTTTTGTACAACAATAGACAGTGGAATTTCGGGGTTTACAAAAAAGAACATTGTGCCGGAAATCCCTATGGCAAACGCCACGGGCATTCCCAAAAGCAGAAGCCCCAGAAAAACAATAACAACTACACCCATCAGATTGCCTCCTTGCCTTTGACTTCGATGGCGGCATCCTTCCAATGCGATACCAGTTTGATAACTATCGTAATAATGAGGAGGAATGCTCCCACAGGCGCACTTATAGTCGCCCATGAATAACTAATGCCGAGCGTTTGGAAAAGACGTTGTTTGTTTTCGATGCAGAGCGGGATACCGTAAACTATAAGTATGCCAAGGAAACCAATGGCGGCAATGTAAAACAGGTAGTAGAGCGCCTTTTGAAGTTTTTGAGGAAACTTTGAGATGAGCATATCCACGCGCACAAAATCCGCTCTGCGGAGCGCAAGGTCTGCGCCGAGGAACACGACCCACGCAAACAACAAGAGCGACACATCGACCGCCCAGTTGAGCGGCTTTCCTATCACTTTAAGCCGCGTTATTGCCGAAATAAACACCAAAAATGTAATCACAGCAATAAAAGAAGCGACTATCAATTCTTCCAGTTTACAAAATGCTTTGTAAAATTGTGTAACAAATTTCAAAATAGCCTCCAAATAGCCTCAAGAAACACAGAC
>JAIROZ010000070.1 GCA_031257255.1 Spirochaetaceae bacterium
CAATGTTCACAACGGTACGAAAGCCCCCATGCGCCGTCCCAGCCTGTAACTTCGGTTTCGTCCCGGTTACAGGCGGAGCAAAAGACGCTCACGGGCCACCATTCACCCTGAATTTTATGCTCCTCGTCCCGGAATTTGTCGAGTATCTCTTTGAGCCGCGCCTTATTTTCCAGCGCCTTCTTGATGCCCTCGGCATAGAGTCCGGCGCGGTAGCGCTCGGTCTGGTAGAGGTATTCGGGGGCTATGCCAACGGCGGGAAGGGCGCTTTCTACATCAACCTCGTGATGGCGGGCGTACGAGGCGTCCCGTTCCCACGGGTCGGGAACCATAGTTATCGGGAAGCGGAGGTATTTTTCGAGTTCGTCCGATTTGGGCATATTGAGCGGCACCTTGCGGAACACATCATAATCGTCCCATGAATAGATAAAGCGCACATTTTTGCCCCGTCCGCGGAGCGCCCGCACAACAAGTTCCACGCTGATAATTTCGCGGAAATTCCCTACATGCACCGTGCCGGACGGCGTAATGCCGGACGCGCAGGTGTACAATTCTTTATCGCCTTTTTCGCGGATAATTTTGTCCGCCGTTTCGTCTGCCCAATGGGCGAATTTGTTTGCCATGTGTTCATTATACCGGCGGGTAGTGGTAAGTGGACAGTGAGGAGCGGCGGCAGTCAGTCTTTAAGCAGGAATTCCGCCAAGTCCAAAGCCTGTTTTAGGACAAATTTACGGACTGAGGGTTCCAGACGCTCCAATGCGCGGGCAAATCTTTGCAAGCCGCAAAATTGAACATCCAGAAAATCCGGCGGCTTTTCTAAGGGCTTGCCTGTAAAAAGTTCTTCGACCGTTGTGCCGAGCGCCTGCGCCATTTTGAAGGCTTTGTCCGCCGAGGGCATGGTTTCGGAATTTTCGTGAATGTAATTTTCCAATGTTTTGAGAGAAAAGCCGGCTTTTACAGCCAGTTCTTTTTGCTCCAGACCGCTCAAAATCCATTTTTCTCTCAAATTTTCATTGAAATTCATTGAATTATGCTACCCAAAATTAAGGGTATTTACTTGACAAAACCTTTAATCTAAGGTATATTAGAAATATAACTATCAAATTTGAGGGGTAGAGTTGATAGAAAACCGCAAATTGCGGTCATTAAAGAGACTATGTTAAGGAGAAGTATCATGGTACAAAAAAACAATGCAGTTCAGGGAGGAACTGCGAATGTAAGCCGCATAGCGGCTTACCTCGGCGTCCTTACACTTTTGTCAGGACTAGTTCTTGCGGGGTGCGCTAACCCCAACGATGGCGGAGGAGGAAGCAGCAGCAGCAAAGTGGAACTGCCCGTACTAACGCCTGCGGCAGGCAAGGTAGGAGAGGACACACAGGTAACGCTTACTACAAGTACGCCGGGCGCGGTTATTTACTACACCATAGACGGCACCGACCCTGTTGTAGACGAACTCTACAAGTACTCAGGCGGCTTCGTTATAGACAGTACACTTAACCCGCCCGCCATAGGTGAGGAAAACACCGATGTTATCATCACCATCAAGGCTATCGCGGTAAAAACCGGTATGGAAAACAGCGGTGTACTAACGGCGAGTTACACTATAGACCCAAACCAAGTTGCCACCCCCAAAACATTAACGGCAACTGGAGAGAGAGTATTTGGCGGGGAAATAGTAGCAGGCTCAGTAATAATACTGGAAACCGCAACGGAGGATGCCGATATTTATTACACCACCACCGGCGGTGTACCTTCCAAAACAAGCGGCACTAAGTATCACAGCGGCAGCAATATCACGATAGACAAATCCAAAACCATCAAGGCTATCGCTGTAAAAAACGGCTTTACCGACAGTTCTGTATTGGCGGCGGCTTTTACCATTGATTCAACAAAAGTAGCCATGCCTCAGGCTGAACCTCCACCGGGCGAGGTAGCAGCCGGTTCGCTAATAACCTTTAGAAGCCCAACATCGGGCGCGGTTATTTACTACACTACAGACGGCACCGACCCCACACGGGAAAGCAGCCGGTATTCCGCAAACAGCAATATCAGGATAGACACGCCGCAAACCATCAAGGCTATCGCTATAAAACCCGGCGCGACCGTCAGCAGCGATATAAAAAGCGAAATACTAACGGTGGAATACACTATAGACGATAGCAAAGTTGCCGCGCCGGCAGCAGACCCTCCGGCAGACGCTGTGGCAAGAGGTACAGAAATAACACTTACAAGCCCGACATCGGGCGCGTCTATTTACTACACCATAAACGGAAGCGCGCCCACTACAACACCTTCAAGTACAAACTTTCTGTATTCCGAGGATAGCAAGCCCACAATATCCAATCCGCTGACACTCAAGGCTATAGCGGTAAAAAGCGGAATGACGAACAGCAGTGTATTAACGGCGGCTTACACCGTAGTAGATATAGCAATAAGCCCCAGAGATGTAACTATCAGCAAAGGCGATTCGCAAGTGTTTACCGCAACCATTGACGGACGGCACTCCGCCGCCGAATTTATTTGGGAAGTTACTCCGTCCAGCGATTACATCACGCAAACAAGCAGCACCGCCTCCCCCGGAAGTTCAACAACTACAGCGCGAATTACGCTTAATATAGGTAGAGATGAACCGGCGGATGAATTGACAGTAAGAGTTACCTGCGCCGGCAAGCGCGCGGAAACCCTAGTTACACTTTTACCAGCGCCGTTCGTTGACAGTGTAACGATAACCCCCGCTTCAGGTTTGGACGAGGTATATCCGGGCAGAAATCACCAATTTACGGCTCTAGTTGAAGGCTCTACCGATCCGATTCCGCCGCAGTCTGTAAGATGGGAAATACCCGGCGTAATATTTGATGGTAGAACCTCTATCAGCAATACCGGAGTGCTTACGGTTAGTCCAGAAGAGACACGCGATTCAGGAATAGTAATAAAGGCAACTTCGACATACGATCCGACCAAATTCAACGAGTTTACCGTTACTGTTACCGACCCGCCGCCAATTCAAATATGGAGCGCGAGCGACGGCAGAGGTGGAAACGCCATAGCGTACAGCCGCACCGCCGAAACTAACGGGTTGTTTATGGCGGTTCGCAACTCAGAAGCGGCAAAATCTGCTACCGGTATTGCAAATTGGAGTAACACTCCATTTTCCAACTTTAATGCCACCAGCGTATGCGCCAATGGCGACAAATTTTACGCAAGCGCAACAAAGACGGGCAGGATGGTTATAAGAAAATTTGATGGTTCTACGACGACTGGTTCTTGGTCGGATATTGTAACAATTACCAGCGGTACATATACATCCTACGGGATAGCATCAGACGGAACTGTAGTTGTTGCCGCCCTTACAGGAGGGCAAATGGTTAGACACACTATCGCTTCCGGCAATAATATCATAATACAGAACGGAACCGCCGATACCACCAAAAGCCAAATAACCAGCGCCAACTGCTTAGTTTACGGCGATAAGTTTGTGGCGGGCGGCAATGCCGGACAAATGGCATATTCCCCAGACGGTACAACTTGGACGGCTGTAAGCGACAGTAAATTCGACAGCGATGCTATTCGCGCCATAGCCTACGGCGGCGGCAAGTATGTGGCGGTCGGCTCAAACGGCAAAATGGCATATTCCTCAGACGGGACAACTTGGACGGCTGTAAGCGACAGTAAATTCGGCAGCACTCAAATAAATGCCATAACCTACGGCAACGATATATTTGTAGCGGGCGGTAACGGCGGCAAAATGGCATATTCCACAGACGGTACAACTTGGACGCCGATTATGAACGGCACCTTTGGCTCAACCAGTATTAACGGCATAGCCTATAGGGAAGAAGATACTACGGAAAATCGCAATAAGTTTGTCGCGGTGGGTGCCGGCAAAATGGCTTACTGCATATATCCATAAAGGCAGCAAAAGAATGAGGTAGAGCGCAATTTTTGCGCTCTACTTCTACCCATTAAGAAAAATTTCAGCGGCGCGCTCAATCTCCGCAAAAGGCGCGATGCACTGTTTTGTTTCCGGCAGAGCCGCAAAAAAACGCCGCCCGTAAAATTTATTTACAATGCGGCTGTCCAGCACCGCAACAACGCCCCGGTCGGTGGAACGGCGCATAAGCCTGCCGAAGCCCTGCCGGAACTTCATTACCGCTTCCGGCACAGATAGTTCCATAAATGGATTTTTGCCCGCCCGTTCCAGCGCTTCGCAGCGGGCAGCCGGCACCGGGTCGGAGGGGCTTGCAAATGGAAGGCGGCAAATAATCAAAAGGCGCAGTGTTTCGCCGGGGGCATCCACTCCTTCCCAAAATGAGTCTGTCGCAAAAAGTACGCTCGATTCATCTTCCACAAAAGCCTTGAGCAGGCGCGCGCGGTCGTCATCGCCCTGCTTCAGCGCCGCAATGCCCGCCTGCGCCAGCGCTCCGGCACAGGATGCGTAAGTCTGGCGCAAACTATCGTACGAGGTAAAAAGCACAAGCGCCCCGCCGCCCGATACGCGGCAAAGCCGGAGTACCGCATTGTTTACAAAGTTCTGGTAGGCTTTCCCGCCGGTTACAGGCGGCGCGTCAACCGGCACGGCAAGCAAAACAGCCGTCCGGTACGGAAACGGCGAGGGGAAGCAGCCCGTTAGCGCGGGCGCTTGCAGACCGGCGCGTTCCAGCCAGTAATCGAATCTTCCGTCTACACTGAGCGTGGCAGAAACGGCAATAACCGATTTGAACGGCGTAAATAATGCATCTTTGAGTATCGCGCCTACTTCCAGCGGGGCGGAAGTCCAAACGGCGCTTTCTGAATTGCCCGTACGCCGCCTTTCTATCCATAACACACGCCGGACGGCTTCTCTGTAATTGATAAAATCCTCGCAAAGTTTAACCAGCGATTGCAGGTAACGGTTGGCGGCGCGTATTTCCCATAAAAGGCTTGTAAGAGCGGCATCCGGTTCATCCTTGCCGCCAAAGGGTTCCAGAAGGCTGTCGATATGGGCGCAAAATGCGAGAAGCCCGGAGCGGAGGTTTTGCAGCGGGGGTATTAAACGGCTTTGAATTATGCCGTCCCGTCCCGGCACAAACCGGAATACCGCCTCGATACCGCAGAGGTCTAAGCCCGCGTCATCAAGGTCAACAAGAGTTTCGAGGATGCTGCCGGCAAGCGCCGCGTCCTTTTCTGTGGAGACTATATTTTTCATATAGGCGCGAAGGCGGACTAAGAGTCCGTTTTCCGCGCCGCCAAAAGCGGCGGATTTTGCCCCCCGTGTTTTGTGCCGGTACAGACGCGAGATACGGCGGTTAAGCGCCGGACGGCTAAAATTGCCGGAAAAAAACGAGGTTGCCGAATCTTCAATGCGATGCGCTTCGTCTAGAATGATGCGTTCATAAGCGGGAAGCACCGCGCTTCCGTCGTAGCCCGCGCCTTCGTAACGGGCGGCAAGGTCGGCAAAAAGTACATGGTGGTTTACCACAAGGATATTTGCCTGAGCCGCTTCGCGGCGGTTTTTCATATAAAAACAGGCGGCAAAGTACGGACAGCGGGCATTCATGCAGGAGTCGGAATCCGAGGCGGTCTGCATCCAAAGCGCCGGATTGGGAACAAACGGCGCATCAGTTTTTTCGCCCGTCTTTGTAGCCTCCGCCCATTCCACAAAACTCTCAAAAACATTGGCTTCCGCGCCGGTAAACAAGCCCTGCTGAGCGGCGGCTTCTTTTTGCAAGTCGCGCAGGCGGCGCATACAAAGGAAATTACCGCGCCCTTTTACAAGCGCCGCCTTTACCCCGCCATTGATACCGCAGGCAGAAAATAAAAATGGTATGTCTTTTTCAAAAAGTTGCTGCTGAAGGTTTATCGTAGCGGTCGAGATTACAATGCGCCGCTGTTCGTCCTGTTTTTTTCCAAGACCGACATAATGTATAGCCGGCAGCAGATAGGCAAACGATTTGCCAACGCCGGTTCCCGCTTCGGCGGCGGTAACTGCATTTTGGTTAAAGCCGCGTATAACAAGCCGCATAAGTTCCAGTTGCCCTTCGCGGCTCTCATAATACGGAATACGGTTTGCTATAGCGCCGCCTTCTTCCAGTTGCGCCAGAATTTCATCTTCCGAAAAAATATTTTCTTCCCCATCCCCAGTTTGCATAGTGTAAGTATAGCGCAGACGCGGGCTTAGCGTCAGGGCAGCGCCTTATACAAGCAGCGCCCCTGTTTTTTTGTCGTACTCGTGTCTTGAAGGGACGGCTCTTTCTACAAGCGCCCCGAATTCGGGCGCGGTATCCGGGTGCTTTCCGCGTATCAGCGCAAGCCCCAGCGATGAGCAGGCATAAACGCCGGTATTTCCATCCGGCAGCCGCACAGGCGCGGAGAGGACGCGCATCTTCAGTCTATTGTGAGCGGCTTTTACCGCCGTATTTTCCGCCCTGCAAAAACTAACAAAACTCATCGTAAGGCGCGTTTTGGTAAGCCCCGCGTTTTTTGACAGCGCCCGCAAGGCGGCGGGGGCGGCATCTATCAGCCTGTTATCAAAGACAAAGTGGCACCATTTTGCGCCTTTCCTGCCGCCCGGCATAGGGCAAATTCCATTATGCGGGCAGGGGCAAATGGGCTGCCAGCCTAATTCCAAAAAAGCGCCCCGCAAAAGGCTAAGAAATTGTCCGCAGGCAGGCGTTCCCGGCTCTCCCACAAAAATGCTGCCGTTTTTGTCCGCGCAATTTGCCAATGTGCGGGCGGTCTTCCGGGCAAAGGTACGCAGCGCCTCCGTATCGCCTTGCGGAATACCCGCAATCATTTCGTTGTACAGGTTGAACGCCGTTACAAGGGCTGCCTTTTGCCGCAATTTAGGCTGAGCGGCATCCGCCTTGATGGTTTTGATATTCCAGTGAGGCTGCGCTCCGGCGGCTGAGTTTACGCTTTTGGTGTAAACTCCGTTTGCAAAAGCGTTAAAGAGTTTTTGCCCGTCTTCCAGCGCTCTAGCATTTTTGTCAACGCAATAGATAGACGCGGGTTTTTTCCGCATAAGTGGAAAAGCCGACCATAGCGCAAGCGGCAAAGTGAGAGGACCGGAGCCCAAATCGGCAATAACGAGGGAATTTTCTGCTGCTATACCGCCGTTCAAAAAAATAGCGCCTTCCGCTTCCATTTGCGAAAAAAGCGCGGTCAACTTAAAAACATTCCAGGGAAGAAAATATCGAAGGTAGGCGGCGCGTAAGCCGGGGCGGCTCATATAGCCGCCTTCCCGCAACGAACGCTCCGATGTTAATAGCCGTGAAAGTTCCGCGATGCCGTCCGGCAGCGCCGCCTTATGACGCGCCGGCAACGGAAAGTCCCGGTCAATAAGTTGTAAAAGCCCGTCAAGTCCCGGCTTCAGAGTCGAGCCCCGCAAGGGAATGTTCTATCTGAGTATATTGGCATTTTCTGTCCGTCCCCAGCGGGCGGCAATATCGGCGGCTGTTTCGCCTGCCGTATTACGGGCATTCTTTTCCACGCTCATTTCGAGGAGGAATGTTACAATATCAGGCTGCGAAAGCCGCGCCGCATAGTGGAGCGCCGTATTGCCCTGCGAATCGCGGGCTGCCGCGCCTCTGCCGCCAAACAAGGCGCGTACCGCATCGCGGTCGTTGGCAGAGAGCGCCAGTTCCGCCGGTGTCTTGCCATCGCGGGCTACAGAAAAGGCATTGCCGCCCTGGTCAACAAGAAAACGCGCCGCCTGCCAGTTGCGGGCATTTACCGCGTAACGAAGCGGTGTGCGCCCTTCCCGGTCTACAATGCCGGGACGCCCTACCCACGCCGCAATCTGTTCCAAATCTGCCTGCGGTACATTATTTAGCAGCGCTATATGAAGCGGCGAGCGCCCTTCGTCATCAGTTTGGTCGCGGCTCTTTTCCAGCAAAGAGAGCATCATACGGCGGGAAATTTTGAGCGCTACAATGAACGGGCTTTTACCTTCGGCATCCTGCGCGTGAATTTGAGCGCCGTTATCAAGGAGGAGCCCTACAAGGTCGCTGCGTTCATTCTGTACGGCAATGAGCAGCGGGGTGTCCCCTTCGTTGTTCCGCGTATTGATGTCCGCTCCGGCGCGGGCAAGGTTCGTAGCGGAACGCAAATTCCCCAAAATGACCGCTTCCATAAGCGCCGTGTTGCCTTCGCCATCCCGTAGTTCGAGGTTTGCTCCGGCGCGTAAAAGCGCCGCCTCTATGTTGCTCATGCCGAGCCTGACGGCATCGTGCAGAGGCGTCATCCCGTAGAGGTTGTAGGCATTTACATCAATGCCGGCGTTGATGAGTACATCCGCCGCCGATTGCGCATTCCAGCGTACTGCCGCATGCAGCGCCGAATTGCCGAGCGTGTCCCTGCCGGAAAGAGATGCCCCCGCCCCGATGAGCGCCCTCACTGTGGCACCCGAATCGGCATGAACGGCAACAAAGAGCGGCGTTTCGCCCGTTACATTCTGAGCCTCAATGTTTGCGCCTTTTGCGACAATTTCCGGTATCGCGTTGTCCATTTTCCACTGGGTTGCATAATGCAGTATCGTACTGCCGGTGCCGTCACGGGCATTAAGTACAGTCTGATTGAACATCCATTGCCGGTAACCGCCGTCAGAATAAAATGTAAGGTAGAGCGGACTTTCGCCCTTGGCATTTTGCAGGAAGACATCCGCGCCCCGCGAAAGCAGCAATTCTCCAACGGCGCTATTGTTACTGCGCACGGCAATGTGTAGAGCGGTGTCCCCCTCCTGATTCCGCGCATTTACAAGAGCATTCTTGTCCAGTATCTTACGCGCCGTGTCGACTATAGCCCCCCGCCGGACAGCCACAAGAAGCGGCGTATTGCCGCCGTTATCCGCCTGCAGCACGGTGCGCTCCGTTATTAGCGCATCTAAAGTGGTAAGCGCCCCGCTTTCGCCGCCCGAAACGCCAGAAACGCCTGTGCCGCTCGCGCTGCCTGTGCCGCCATAGTTACCAAAGGCGCTCACGCCCGGCGTATAGTCAGAAAGTGCGCGTTCAAAAGGCGTAGAGCCTGTATTTGTGGCGGCAAAAATATCGGCATTATTGGAAAGCAGCAACGGTATAACCTCGACAGCCTTCTCCTCGACAGCGGTAAATAGCGGAGTTTTGCCCTCTATATTATGAATGGAAACATCGGCGCGTCCCCTAAGCAATACCTCGACCACAGCCGGCGGACGGCGCAGCCTGATTACAATATGGAGCGGCGAATCACCACGGGCATCCCTTATGTTGGGGTTTGCGCGGCTTGTTAGCAGCAAATCCAAAGCCAGTTCGTGGACGGCGGCGGGGATGGCAAGGTGCATTGCCGTATTGCCCTGCCCGTCCTGCCCGTTCACATCAGCGCCGGCATTTACCAACTGGCGCATAGTTTCCAAATCGCCCGTTAGCGCCGCCTCGTGCAGCGGAGTAGTCCCCGCCGTATTCTTTATGTTGACATCAGCCTGCCGTTCAAGCAAAAGGCGCGTCCAGCCTGAGCGTCCGGTACGCACGGCAAAATGAAGCGAGGAAACGCCGTCCGAGCCTCTAAGGTTGAAATTCATTGAACGCGCCGCCGGAGCAAAGTACTGATTCATAGGGTCGCTGGAATTTGCGCCTGCTTCGACCAGACTGAGCGAAAGCCGCGCATGGGCAAGCGAGTCGTGGTGAGCGTATGCCAAGTCGAGGGCGGTCTTACCGCCCGAATCGCGCATATTGATAAAACGCTGGCGGGTCATAACCGAACCGGAACCGCATATCATCTGAACGGCAAGCGCGTTGCCTTCTTCGGACGCAATGTGGAGCAAAGTACGCCCTTGATTATCTGTGGAAATAAGGCTTGCGTCAGTTATTAACGAGCCTAAGTAGACGGTGCTGCTTTCCCGCAGGGCAACCTCTGCGGGTGTAATGCCGTCCGGACCGCCGTGGTGAATGTTAGCGCCTGCAAAAAGCAGTATGCGGGCGGTAGAAGCATCCTTGTAACGCGCCGTAATGTTGAGCGGTGTTGAGCCGGAACTATCCGGCGCGTCTGCCGCATTTCCAAGCCGGACAAAAAAGTCGGCAAGGTCGGCATTTCTTGCTTCGGCGGCAAGATGTACAGGATTCCTGCCCATGCCGTCTGCGGAATTCGGCGGAAAATTCTGTTGAACATAGGCTGTCTTTGCCTCTTCGTAGCGTCCTGCCCGGATAAGGTCGCCGACTTTGTCCAGCGGCGTAACATCCGCTACGGCTTCTTCCGTTTCCGCGCCTTTCTTTGCCGGTTTTTTGGGCTTTTCGGGTTTTTCGGGCGCTTCTTTTTCCGTCCCGCCCGCCGGCTGTTTTGTACCAAATGCGTACAGATTGTTCACGCAAAAAACAAATAAAATTAAGAGAACAAAAATCCCTGACTTCTTCATTATTACCTCAAGCACGGAAGCCTTGCGGCTCCTTCCGTCAAAAAAATAAAATTGCGGAAAAAAGAAACCGCATACACAATTATCGGCATATTTGAGGAAATTGAATAGTGAGGGGCAAGAACTTTATTTTGCGGTCTATCCTATGTCTCCCATACGCTCGGCAGGAGAAACAATTTCTGTTACACGGACGCCGAAATTTTCGTCGATGACTACAACCTCGCCTTTGGCTATCGGTACATGGTTTACCAGAATATCTACAGGCTCGCCGGCAAGTTTATCCAATTCGATGATGGTGCCCTCGCCCATGGAAAGGATTTCTTTTATCAGTTTACGGGTGCGCCCCAATTCTACGGTCATCTCCATGAACACATCCATAAGAAGACCGATATTGCCTTGTTCGCGCTGGCTTAAAGCCGGCGTTAGACCGGGGAATTGTACAGGCTGAACGCCCGGCGTCTGTGTAAAAACGCCGCCAAAGCCGCCGGCACCCATACCGCCCATTGCGCCTCCACCCACGCCGCCCATACCTTGAGTTGGGCTTTGCGGTGGAGGCGCGGAAGCGGCGCGTATAGCCGCCGCTATGCCGGACGCGGTTTGCGTACCGAATATTTCCCAAATCTTGTGAGTCCCTGCCCCAAGAAAGAGGTCGTATTCCGCCGTAACAAAAGTGTCGGAAGGAAGCGGCGCTGTAGCCTTTGCCACATTTGCCGCTTCCGGCGAGGCGGATGCTATCGACTTATTGCCCGTTTTGTTTGTAAGGGCTGTTATTTCGGTGCCCGTCATCTGGGATATGACTTCGCCAATAACTGACATAGCCATCTCGTCCAGAGCGGGATTTTCTTCTTTGTTCATTAGCGAAGCGATAGCCTTTGCCGTATCTTCGCTCATCAAGAAAATGTGTTCGCCGGGAAAGCCGGATGTAAAATCAATTTTTACGGAAGTAACGGTGTCCGGCAGTTCCGCCAGAAAAGCGTCTCTGGTAGAAGAAGACAACGACAGCGCTCCGAATTTGACTTCGCTCCCCGTCATGGCGGACACATTGGACGACTGCGCGTCCAGAGTTCCGTTCAAACAATCTTTTAGGGCGCTAATATCGCCCGCGCCGCCGGATGCGGCATTTTTAGGCGCTGCTGCCGCGCCTCCGCCCGCGCCGCCAAGCAGCGCGTCTATTTCGGCCTGTGATAAGGCGCCATCGCTCATAGTAATCCCTCCCCAGCATCACTAAATTCCTCAAGGTCTGCAGCCTCAATATCTCCCAATTTTTCCGTAATCTGAACCGCCATTTTCTTGCGGACAACACCCGGTTTACACAAAAATTTTGTTTTACCCGCGCTTTTTTTGCCGCCGCCTATGCTAAGCGTAAACGGGTCTCCCACTTTTACTGTGTTAAGCCTTATCATGTCGCCAATACGCAATTCAAGCACATCACGCAACGGAATATTGATTTTCCCAATCTCGGCTACTACATTAACATCGACAGTTACAAGTTTCTCCTTAAGCGTGTTCAGGTTTTCGATATTAGTCCCCTGCCGCGCCGTGGCATACCAGAACTGCGCCGACAATTTGGGTATTATCGGCTCTATAGTAAGATATGGAATACAAATGTTCATCATTCCTTCAACTTCGCCCACCTTCGTTTCCAGCGTTACCAGCACGACCATCTCAGTTGGCGGAACAATCTGAGCAAACTGCGGGTTCGTGTCTATCTGCCCCAAACGCGGACGGAGGTCGATAACCTGCGCCCAAGCCTCGCGCATATTCCCCAGAATACGGACGATGATTCCTTCCATAACTGACTGCTCGATGTCTGTAAGTTCATGTTGAGTCTTTGAGCCCTCGCCGGTACCGCCAAAGAGCCTGTCGATTATCGAGAATGTTATGGTCGGGTCTATCTCCATAATGGCGTTCCCTTTGAGCGGGTCCATATTGATGATGGCAAGCGTTGTGGGCGTTGGTATGGAACGGATGAATTCTTCGTAAGTCAACTGGTCAACCGAAGCAACATGGACATGTACCATAGAACGGAGGTTCGCGGAGAGCGCCGTTGTGGTAAGACGGGCAAAGGTTTCGTGCATAATCTGCACTGTGCGTATCTGTTCTTTGGAGAATTTGTCCGGGCGCTTGAAGTCGTAGATTTTTATCTTACGTGAATCGGTTGCCGGCTTAAAGTCCTGCTCGGTATCGGCATCGCCCGCGTTTATCGCTGATAATAACTGGTCAATCTCGTCCTGCGACAGAACTTCGGTCATGATTTATTGTATTTTCTTTGACGCGGGAAAGTCAATATGCGGACATCCCGCTTTCCTAGCCCACTGCCAACTACCGTCTACCCGCTATAAACTGTACGCATGGTTTACCGCATATATGTGGAAAAAAAAGATGCTTATGCCCGCGAAGCGCGGCAACTGCTGCGCGAGACGCGGGAATTTGCCGGAGCGCGGGGCGTCCGGAGCGCCCGCATTATCCAGCGCTATGATGTAGAGTTTGCCGGAGCCGCGCCGGACGCAACTCCCGGCGCGGAACATGCCGACAAAGCGTTGTTTGAGTATGCCGCGCAAACGGTATTCGGCGAGCCGCCTGTCGATATTATCAATTATGACCCGCCGTTTGGCGGGAAAAGCGCGGAAGGCGCTGACGGCGCAAATGGCGCGGACGGCGGGGAATATGTACTCGCTGTGGAATATCTGCCCGGTCAATTCGATGCCCGCTCCGATTCTGCGGCGGAGTGTATTCAACTTTTGTCGCAAAAGGAACGCCCGCTTGTCCGCCATGCGAAGATATATGTCTTTACAGGAGATATATCAGAATCCGACAAACAAAAAATTGAACATCATTTGATAAATCCGCTGGACTCGCGCAAGGCGGCGCTCGAACTTCCGCAGACTCTCGTTCAGGATTTACCCGAACCGGACTTTCCGCCTGTGCTTTTCGGCTTTACCGAAGCCCCGCCGGAAGCCGCGCCTATCTACATTGGACGCTACGGACTTGCCATGGACGCGGCGGACTTTGCCTGCTGTGTTGAGTACTTTAAGAGCGAGGAGCGCGACCCCACGCTTACCGAATTGCGCGTACTCGACACCTATTGGAGCGACCACTGCCGCCATACCACCTTTGAAACGATACTGGACGGCATCGAAATTCACGATGAGCGCGTCCAAAAGACCTACTCGCGCTACTTAGAACTCCGCAAAAAATTGGGGCGGGAAGAGACGCCGGTAACACTTATGGACATTGCCACTATAGGGGCGCGGGCGCTGCTCGCCGAAGGCAGGGGCGGGCTTGACAAGTGGGAACGGAGCGAGGAAGTGAACGCCTGTTCCGTCAAGATAGATGTTGATGCCGGCGGCAAAACAGAGCCATATCTGTTAATGTTCAAGAATGAGACGCACAACCATCCCACGGAGATTGAGCCGTTTGGGGGCGCGGCGACCTGCATAGGCGGGGCGATACGCGACCCGCTTTCTGGACGCGCCTATGTGTATCAGGCGATGCGGGTTTCCGGCTGCGCGAACCCGCTTGCGGACGCGGACGCAACGCTGCCGGGCAAACTTCCCCAGCGAAAGATAACGCGGGAAGCGGCGGCGGGTTATTCGTCCTACGGCAACCAAATCGGCATAGCCACAGGGCATGTAACGGAGATTTACCACGAAGGCTATGCGGCAAAACGGATGGAAGTGGGCGCGGTTCTAGCCGCCGCGCCGCTTGCCAATGTCCGCCGTGAACGCCCTGTCCCCGGCGACCTTGTTATTCTGCTGGGCGGGCGCACCGGACGGGACGGCTGCGGCGGGGCAACCGGTTCGTCAAAGGCGCACAAAAAGGAGAGCATCGAAACCTGCGGCGCGGAAGTTCAGCGGGGAAACGCCCCCACCGAACGCAAACTTCAGCGGCTATTCAGCAATCCGCAAGCGGCAAGACTCATCAAGAAATGCAATGACTTTGGCGCGGGGGGGGTAGCGGTGGCTGTAGGAGAACTGGCGGACGGTTTGGAAATCGACCTCGATGCAGTGCCGAAAAAGTACGAAGGGCTTGACGGCACCGAACTGGCGGTAAGCGAAAGTCAGGAACGAATGGCTGTTGTGCTGTCTCCTACGGATGTTCCCGCGTTCCTCTCCCTTGCCGCCGCCGAAAACCTCGAATCAGCCGTTATCGCCAGAGTTACCGCCAACGGCGGGGCGGCAGAGATACCCCGGCTTGTAATGAAGTGGCGCGGGCATGCGATAGTAAACATATCCCGCGCCTTCCTTAACACCAACGGCGCAAAACGGCGGACGGCGGTAGTTGTAGATAAAACGAAAGTACAACATCCCGCCCAGCAAGAATGTGAGCGGGATTTCTTTGCTTTTTAACTAATTTACCGCTTTTACTATTGTTCCGGTAACAGTAACTGTTCCCGGAACCCATATTCCAGCAGTTATAAATGAAAGAATCCACTGTATCGGGTTGGAGCCATACTTTATTTTAACATCAATAGCCGCATCACCATCATATTTCTTGATATTTTTTTCGACTGCTTCCCGAACTTGCGGGTCAGTTGCGTCAGACGAAAGGTTGAACAAAGTGCCGCCGCTGCTTCCCCAGCCAAGAAATTTATTCGTCCATTCTTTTTGGGAAAAATCTCTCACTTTTTGGTATTTTTGACCGTTGATGACCAATCCCATTTGCAATCCTGATGCTTGAAATGTGGTACATCCAGTCAAACTGAATCCTAATACCAGAGTTCCCGCCAGTACTACCAGCCAAAATTTCTTGTTTGCCATAATTTACTCCTTACTTTGGCAACAAAGTTAAGAGCCTATGTTTTGGATTTGACACGCCTCCCGCGTTACGATAACGGAGGGCTTATGTCACATAAGCCCTCCGCGCAAGACCCAATGCCCCGCGCATATATATAAAAAGCCGGTAAGCCCCACTACGAGGGCTCCCGGCAATTTATCACGAGAAAGAAATAATACACTGGTTTGTGAGAGGCTGCGTAAGTATAGATGGCGGCGCGAAATGCCGCGAATGGCTAGAAGGTACTCAGAATGAAGGGTATATGCGCCATGCGCCATGCGCCATGCGCCATGCGCCATGCGCCATGCGCCATGCGCCATGCGCCATGCGTTTCTCAGTGAATACTGTATTCATAAAAGTAGTGTATCACATGGTGTAAAA